>NZ_JBHXFE010000011.1:84602-118757 GCF_042722475.1 Streptomyces sp. NPDC127092 | reverse complement strand
GGGGAGGGACCCCCCTGGGAGGGCGCGCAGGCGGAGGGGGGGCCCCCCCCCCCCACCCCCCGTCCGTCCCGCCCGCTTTCCGACCCGACCGAGGTATCCACGTCATGACGCAGCCGCCGCCCCCGCCGAACCAGCCCCCGGGGCCTCCCCCGGGTGGGTTCGGTGCGCCGCAGGACCCTCCGCCCGGGGGCTTCGGCGCGCCGACGCCGCCGCCCGCGCAGCCTCCGGCCCAGCCGCCGTACGGCTATCCCCAGCAGCCGCCCGCGCCGCCCCAGCAGCCGCCCGCGCAGCAGCCGTACGGGTATCCGCCGCAGCAGCCGCCCGCGCAGCCGCAGGAGTACGGCTACCCGCAGCAGCAGTATCCGCAGCCGCAGTCGCAGCAGCCGTACGGCTATCCGACGCAGCCGCAGTACCAGCAGACCCCGCAGGCACCCGTGGTGCCGCCCGCCGGCGGCAGGAAGCTGTCCGCGCAGATGCAGATCGTCATCGCGGCGGTCGTGGCCGTCGTGCTGATCATCGGCGGCGGCGTCTGGTACGCGAACTCCGGCGGTGACGACAAGACCGACGACGCCGGCGGCAGCTCCGGCGCCGCGACCGCCGGCCAGGACGGCGGCAAGGACGGCGGAGGCATCGGCGGGGGCGGCAAGGAGAAGGTTCCCGCGAACCCGAAGTCCACCGCGTCCTTCAAGCTCGACCTGCCGAACGTCCCGGACATCACCGACGTCACGGGCTCCTGGATCACCGACAAGGCGTACGTGAAGACGGGCGTCGACTCGGTCGTCGGCTACGACCTGGACAAGGGCACGGTCCTGTGGACCCTGCCGCTGACCGGCCAGGTCTGCGGCGCCTCGCGCCACATGACCGCCGACTACAAGGTTCCGGTGCTCTTCGAGGCCACCAAGCGGGTCGCGCCGCGCTACATCCAGCCGTGCACCGAGGTGGGTCTGCTCGACCTGTCCACGGGCAAGCTGGTGTGGTCCGCCTCGGTCAGCGGCGGCAGCGCCGGCGACAAGAAGGTGACGTTCAGCGAGGTCACGCTGCACGGCCAGACCGTGGCGGCCGGCGGCCTCGACGGCGGCGCCGCCTTCGACCTGGCCAACGGCAACCCGCGCTGGAAGCCGCAGGCCGACGCCGCGCAGTGCAAGGACCTCGGCTACGGCGGCGGCGAGGGCCTGGTCGCCGTGCGCAAGTGCGGGACGTCCGACGACCCGACGGTGATCATCCAGAACCTCAATCCGACGACCGGCGCGCCGATCTCCCAGTACAAGATGCCCAAGGGCGTCGACTGGGCGGGCGTCGTCTCCGCCAAGCCGCTGGTGGTCGCGGCCGACGTCGGCGACACCGCCGGCGACGGCAGCAACATCTCGGACTTCTTCTCCATCGACGAGAAGACCGGCAAGCTCAAGGCGAAGATCACGGCGGACGCGGACCGCTACGCGGCCCGCTGCCGTTCGGCCGCGGTCGAGTCCTGCACGCAGGTCGTCGTCGGCAACAACCGGCTCTACCTGCCGACCGAGGAGCACGAGGGCAGCACCGGCGAGTACGGCGACGAGACCAACGAGATCGTCGCCTTCGACCTGAACAACGGCCAGCTGGCACCGAACAAGTCCGACGCGGGCGACCGCTACACGCTGATCCCGCTGCGCATGGACGGCGGCAACGTCATCGCGTACAAGTGGCCGCCCTACGACAAGGGCGGGCAGATCGTCTCCATCGACGGCGGCACCATGAAGCCCACGCTGCTCATGGAGAACCCGTCGGACAAGGAGACTCGCTCGGCCGAGACGAGCTTCAGCTCGATCGGCGCCGAGTACCGCTACGCGAACGGCCGGTTCTTCGTCTCGCAGCGGCTCGTCAGCAAGACGAAGAAGGAGACCACCTCCTATCTGAAGTCGTACCTGGCGATGGGCTTCCGGGTCGGCGGCTGACCGGCCGCAGCCCGGCGGCAGCGCCGTGACCGTGGGGTCCCTCCGTTCCGGAGGGGCCCCACGGCCGTCTCCGGGGGTGGGTGGTTCCCGCGGGTGTCCCGGCGATTGGGGCAAAGCGGGGCGGGGGAGTGTGCGGGGAGTGTGTAGCTTGCCGGGAGGGTGGCCGGGGGAAGGCCGGCCCGGGGATGGGGGAGGAACGATGGGCGTACGGCTCATGGTGGTCGACGACCACCGACTGCACGCGGAGGCGCTGGCCTCGGCGCTGAAGCTGCGCGGGCACCGGGTGCTCGCCGCGGCGGCGCCGGTGGCCGGGGCCGCCGAGCTGGTGGTGAGCCGCGCGCCGGAGGTCTGCCTGCTCGGCACGGCGGCGCCGGCGGAGCCGGGCACCTTCGACCCGGTCGTACGGATCAAGCGCGAGCGGCCGCAGGTGGCGGTGGTCGTGCTCGGCCCGGTGCCCTCGCCGCGCGGGATCGCGGCGGCCTTCGCGGCCGGCGCCTCGGGCTACGTCCGGCACGACGAGCGGATCGAGGGCGTCGAACGGGCGCTGATCAAGGCGCGGGCGGGCGAGTCGGCGGTGGCGCCGCAGCTGATCCAGGGAGCGTTCGCCGAGCTCCTGAACCCGGCGGCGCAGCCGGACGACGAGGGCCAGCGGCTGCTGCGGCTGCTCACGCCGCGCGAGGCGGAGGTCCTGGTCCGGGTGGCGGAGGGCGAGGACACCCGGCTGATCGCGGCGGGCATGGCGATCGCGCCGAGCACGGCGCGCACACACGTGCAGCGGGTGCTGATGAAGCTGGGCGTCGGCTCGCGGCTCGAAGCGGCGGCGCTGGCGGCGCGGACGGGGCTGCTGGACCGGGTGCCGGTGCAGCGCGTGTGACCGGGCGGGCGCCTTCGCGGGCTCCCGCTTCCTCAGGAACCTCTTGCGAGGGAGACCACGCGGGTCGCGTGGCGGCGGGTGTTGACCTTCGATGTTTGATTGTGGTTTTTTATGGGTGGTTCTGTTCGATGGAAGCCCCCGTCCTGAGAAGGCCCCTCGTGAAGAAGACCGTCACCCGCCTCGCCGACGGGCGTGAGCTCCTCTACTTCGACGCGCACGGAGACACCGTCCGCGACGCGCCCGACCGGCGCACGCTCGACCCGGTGGTGTCCGCCTCCGAGATCCGGCACGACCCCCTGCTCGACGAGCACGTCGCCATCGCCTCGCACCGGCAGGGGCGGATCTACCACCCGCCGGCCGACACCTGCCCGCTGTGCCCCTCCACGGAGGACTGGCAGAGCGAGATCCCGGCCGCGGACTACGAGGTCGCCGTCTTCGAGAACCGCTTCCCCTCCCTGTCCGGCGCCAACGGCCGCTGCGAGGTGGTCTGCTTCACCTCCGACCACGAGGCCTCCTTCGCCGACCTCGGCGAGGACCGGGCCGCCCTCGTCCTCGCCGCCTGGACCGACCGCACCGCGGAGCTCTCCGCCCGCCCCGGCGTGGAGCAGGTGTACTGCTTCGAGAACCGCGGTGCCGAGATCGGCGTCACCCTCGCCCACCCGCACGGGCAGATCTACGCCTTCCCCACCGCCACCCCGCGCACCGCGACCATGCTGCGCAACGCCCTCGCCCACCGCGCCCGTACCGGCCGCAACCTCTTCGAGGACGTCCTGGAGCGCGAGCGGGCCGCGGAGCGGGTGATCCTGGCGGGCGAGCACTGGACCGCCTTCGTGCCGTACGCCGCCCGCTGGCCGTACGAGGTGCACCTCTACCCGCACCGGCGGGTGCCGGACCTCACCGCCCTCGACGAGGACGCCCGCGCGGAGTTCCCCCGGCTCTACCTGGAACTCCTGCGCCGCTTCGACCGGATCTTCGGCCCCGGCCAGCCGCCGACGCCCTACATCGCCGCCTGGCACCAGGCTCCGGTCACGGGTCCCGGCCGGGACGAGTTCGCGCTGCACCTGGAGCTTTTCACCGTCCGCCGGGCCTCTGGCAAGCTGAAGTACCTCGCGGGCACCGAATCCGGCATGGGCGCGTTCATGAACGACGTGTCGCCGGAGTCCGCGGCCGACAGACTCCGAGAGGTGGCAAGCAGTTGAGTAAGTACCTGGTGACGGGCGGAGCCGGCTATGTGGGCAGCACGGTCGCCGCCCACCTGTTGGAGGCGGGGCACGAGGTCACCGTCCTCGACGACCTCTCCACCGGTTTCCGCGAGGGCGTGCCCGCCGGGGCGACGTTCGTCCAGGGCCGCATCCAGGACGCCGCGAAGTGGCTCGACGCCTCGTACGACGGCGTGCTGCACTTCGCCGCCTTCTCGCAGGTCGGCGAGTCCGTCGCGAAGCCGGAGAAGTACTGGGACAACAACGTCGGCGGCACCATGGCGCTGATCGCCGCCATGCGCGAGGCCGGCGTGCGCAAGCTCGTCTTCTCGTCCACCGCCGCCACCTACGGCGAGCCGGAGACCGTGCCGATCACCGAGTCCGCGCCGACCGCGCCGACCAACCCGTACGGCGCGACCAAGCTCGCCGTCGACCACATGATCACCGGCGAGTGCGCCGCGCACGGCCTGGCCGCGGTCTCGCTGCGCTACTTCAACGTGGCCGGCGCCTACAAGGAGTGCGGCGAGCGGCACGACCCCGAGTCGCACCTCATCCCGCTGGTCCTCCAGGTGGCGCTCGGCAAGCGCGAGGCCATCAACGTGTACGGCGACGACTACCCGACGCCCGACGGCACCTGCGTCCGCGACTACATCCACGTCGCCGACCTCGCCGAGGCCCACCTGCTGGCCCTCGACGCGATGACGCCCGGCGAGCACCTGATCTGCAACCTCGGCAACGGCAACGGCTTCTCCGTGCGGGAGGTCGTCGAGACCGTCCGCAAGGTCACCGGCCACCCGGTGCCCGAGGTCATGGCCGAGCGCCGCGCCGGGGACCCGGCCGTGCTCGTCGCCTCCGCCGAGGCCGCGCGCGAGCGGCTCGGCTGGACCCCGTCCCGCCCGGATCTGGCGGCCATCGTCGAGGACGCGTGGGCGTTCGCGCGGAAGAAGGAGCAGGGATAACGGATGAGCGGTGTCGCGGCGGAGTTCGGTGAGCTGTACGGGACCGCCCCGGACGGGGTCTGGGCGGCGCCCGGGCGGGTCAACCTGATCGGTGAGTACACCGACTTCAACGAGGGCTTCGTGCTGCCCTTGGCTCTGCCGCACACGGCCGTGGCCGCCGTCTCCCGACGGGACGACGGCGTGCTGCGGCTGCACTCCGGGGACGTCGACGGCGGCATCGTCCGGCTCGACGTCGCCGGCCTCGAGCCCGGCGGGGGCGGGCAGGGCGGCGGCTGGGCCGCGTACCCGGCGGGCGTCGTCTGGGCGCTGCGGGAGGCCGGGCACGCCGTGGGCGGCGCGGACGTGCACCTGGCGTCGACGGTGCCCACGGGCGCCGGGCTCTCCTCGTCGGCCGCCCTGGAGGTCGTCACGGCCCTCGCGCTGAACGAGCTGTACGGGCTCGGGCTGTCCGGACCCGAGATCGCCCGGATCGCGCAGCGCGCCGAGAACGCGTTCGTCGGCGTGCCGTGCGGGATCATGGACCAGATGGCCTCGGCGTGCGCCGCCGAGGGGCACGCGCTGTTCCTGGACACCCGCGATCTGTCGTACCGGCAGGTGCCGTTCGACCTCGCGGCCGTCGGGCTGCGGCTGCTCGTCGTCGACACGCGGGTCAAGCACGCGCTCGGGGACGGCGCGTACGCCGAGCGGCGCGCCGGGTGCGAGGCGGGTGCGCGGGCGCTCGGCGTGCGCGCGCTGCGCGACGTCGACGCCGGGCAACTGCCCGACGCCCTCGGGCGTTTGACCGACGAAACGGTTCGTCGGTACGTCCGGCACGTCGTCTCCGACAACGACCGGGTGGCCCGGACGATCGCCCTCCTGGACGCCGGGGACCCGCGTGCGGTGGGCCCCCTGCTCGTCGAGGGGCACGCGTCGCTGCGGGACGACCTGCGGGTGTCCTGCCCCGAGCTGGACCTCGCGGTCGAGACGGCCGTGGCGGCCGGGGCGCTGGGGGCGCGGATGACGGGGGGCGGTTTCGGGGGCTCCGCCGTGGTGCTGGTGGAGGACGGGCTCGCCGAGGACGTGACGAAGGCCGTACGGGCCGCCTTCGAGCGGGCCGGCTTCGCCGGGCCCGGCGTGTTCGGCGCCGTGCCGTCCGCCGGGGCGCGCCGCGTGGGGTGACACCGGCCGCGCGCCGGGGCGGAGTTCCGCGATTTTGCCGCGGGGCGTCGGGGGCGCCCCTACTCTGGTGCGCAGCACCGGTGGGGGCCGGTGCTGATCAGGGGTATCGAGACCCGCCGGGTACGGCGCCCGGGGCGGGGGTATCTGTCATGGCACGGCGGCGGCCGCGCGACCGACGGGACCCGCCCCCCGGCGCCGTACCCGTGCCGGGACGTTCCTCGACCGACTGGGGGTGTCCGTGGCTCGTATCCGTGTTCTGGTGGTGGACGACCACCGCGTCTTCGCCGAGTCGCTCGCGGCCGCGCTCGCGGCGGAGCCGGACGTCGACGTCGCCGCGGCGGGCAGCGGGCCCGCCGCCCTGCGCTGTCTGGACCGCGCCGCCGCGGAGGGGCGGCGGTTCGACGTGATGCTGGTCGACGCCGACCTGGCGGGTGCCGACGGGGTCGAGCTGGTGGGCCAGGTACGGGAAGGGCGGCCGGCGCTGCGCAGCGTCGTGCTGGCGGAGCGGGACGACGCCCACCGGGCGGCGCTCGCGCTGCAGGCGGGCGCGTGGGGCTGGGTTGCCAAGGACTCTTCGCTGCAGCGGCTGCTCGCGGTGGTGCGGGGCGTGCTGCGGGACGAGACGCACCTGCCGCCCGCGTTGCTGACGGGGGTGCTGCGGGAGCTGACGGAGGCCCGGCGGCACCGTACGGAGAGCGAGCAGCTCGTGGAGTCGCTCACCCCGAGGGAGCGCGAGGTGCTGCGCTGCATGGTGGCCGGCCTCGGGCGGAAGGCCGTCGCCGAGCGGCTCTTCCTGTCGCCGCACACCGTGCGGACGCACATGCAGAACGTGCTGGGCAAGCTGGGCGTGCACTCGACGCTCGCGGCGGTGGCGCTGGCCCGGCGGGCCGGTGTCGGGCCGGCGGAGGATCCGGGGCCCGCCTTAGCCGGGGATGTTGTCGAACGGGGCGGTCAGCTGGCGTAGCAGTCCGGCGAGTTCGCCGCGTTCGGTGCGGGAGAGGCGGGCCAGGATGGCGCGCTCCTGGGCGAGCAGTCCGGCCAGCGCCTGGTCGGCGCGGTCGCGGCCCTCGGGGGTGAGGCGGACGAGGACGCCGCGGCGGTCGCTGGGGTCGGGGAGCCGTTCGACGAGGCCCTTCTTCGCGAGCCGGTCGATGCGGTTGGTCATGGTGCCCGAGGTGACCAGGGTCTGGGTGAGCAGCTGGCCGGGGGAGAGCTGGTAGGGCGCGCCGGCCCGGCGCAGGGAGGTCAGGACGTCGAACTCCCAGGGCTCGAGCTGGTGCTCGGAGAAGGCGAGCCGACGAGCGCGGTCGAGGTGGCGGGCCAGGCGGGAGACACGGCTGAGCACCTCGAGCGGTTCCACGTCGAGGTCCGGGCGCTCGCGGCGCCATGCAGCGACCAGTCGGTCGACCTCGTCCTCCATGGCGATCAGTGTAGAGGGTCTGTTGACATAAAGTCTCTTGGCGTCATGAATCTCCACATCAAGTTTCTTGACATCGAGATATAGTCTTCTTGACTATGGGGAAGGGACCGGGCCGGAACTCCGTTCCGTTTCGGCAACTCGTTCCAGCAAGGGGGCTTCGAACATGCATTCCGTGGACTCCGCCGCACCGACGTGGGACCCACAGCAGTACCTGCGCCACTCGGGTCACAGGACCCGACCGTTCCTCGATCTGCTCGCACGAATACCGCAGCTGCCGAACCACCTCCGTCCCGCCCGCATCGCCGACATCGGCTGCGGCCCGGGCAACGTCACGGCCCTGCTCGCCGACCGCTGGCCCGACGCCCACATCACCGGCTTCGACCTCTCCCCGGAGATGCTGGAGCGGGCCGACAAGGACTGGGCGGGCACCACGGCCGGAGGCGGCTGGCTCGACTTCCGGCCGGCCGACGCGGCCCACTGGACACCCGACGAGCCGTACGACCTGATCGTCTCCAACGCCGCCCTGCAGTGGGTGCCCAACCACCCCGAGTCCTTCGCCGTCTGGATCGACGGCCTGCGACCCGGCGGCACCCTCGCCTTCCAGGTCCCCGGCAACTTCACCTCGCCGAGCCACGCCCTGCTCGGCGAACTGTGCGAGACCCCGGAATGGCGCGACCGGGTGGGCGACCAGGGGCGGCGATACGTCCACATCCTGGAGCCGGTCGACTACCTGCAGCGGCTGACCGACCTCGGCTGCGAGACGGACGTCTGGGAGACCACGTACATCCAGATGCTCAAGGGCGAGGACCCCGTCCTCGACTGGGTGAAGGGCACCGCCCTGCGGCCCGTGCTGACCGCGCTCCGCGACGACCCCGCGGCCACCGAGGCCTTCCTCGCCCAGTACCGCGACCTCCTCCGCGCCGCCTACCCCCCGGGCCCCCACGGCACCGCCTTCCCGTTCCGCCGCATCTTCGCCGTCGCGAGGAAGGGAGCCTGATGTTAGTCGCCGTCGATCACGTGCAGCTTGCCGCGCCGGCCGGGAGCGAACCGCGGCTTCGGGCGTTCCATGAGGGCGTGCTCGGAATGACCGAGATCCCGAAGCCGCGGGTTTCGGCCGCGCGCGGCGGCTGCCGGTTCGCGGCGGGCGGCGTGCCGCTCCACCTGGGCGTGGAGGCCGACGGGCCTGCGCGGAAAGCGCATCCAGGCCTCAGAGCGAGCGGTATCCACGACTACGCGGCCCGCCTGGAGAAACGCGGGGCGCCGGTCGTACGGGACGGCCACCTCCCAGGCCACCGCCGCTTCGCCACCCAGGACCCGGTCGGCAACCGACCGGAGTTCCCGGAGCCCTTGGAGTGAAGCGGCGCGCCCGCGCTCGGCGTGCGGCCGGCCCACCCCGGCCGCACGCTTGCTCCATGACCGACCGCAAGAGGCCGACGGGCCCGCCGCCAGGACCGCAGTCCGGCCCGGCCGACCGGAAACCGGCCGGAGGCCGCCGGCCGCTGGCGACCCACGCGCTCGCCGCCGTCGCCGGCGCCGGCGTCGGGGTCCTGCTCGGGATGGTCCTCGCCGACGACGACGGCTCGGGCGGCATCGCGGGCCCCACGGTCACCGTGACCGCACCTGTGCCGACCGAAGCGGGCGGCACCGCCGAGGCACGGGACACCGGCACGGCGTCACCCGCCACCGGTACGGCCCCGCCCAAAGGCGGGATCCCGGGCGACGGCACCTTTTTCGTCGGCTCGGAGGTGAAACCGGGGACGTACCGCAGCGAAGGGCCTGCGGATCCCGACTCGCCGTACTGCTCCTGGGCACGGCTCAAGGGCACCACAGGCAATGCCGACGACCTGCTCGCCGCCGACAGCTCGAAGGGCCCCGTCACCGTGACCGTCCTCGCCTCGGACAAGGCGTTCAAGACCACCGGCTGCAAGCCCTGGCACAAAGCGGACTGAGGCCCCGGTCGGCAAGCCGGCCCGGGGCCTCGACATCAGCTCTTGCGGTGGCCTATCAGGCGGGGCTTCTGTTCCAGGCCGTCGAGGCCGTGCCAGGCCAGGTTCACCAGGTGGGCGGCCACCTCCGCCTTCTTCGGCTTGCGGACGTCCAGCCACCACTGGCCCGTCAGGGCGACGCTGCCCACCAGGGCCTGGGCGTACAGGGGCGCCAGCTTCGGGTCGAAGCCGCGGGCCTTGAACTCCAGGCCCAGGATGTCCTCCACCTGCGTGGCGATGTCGCTGATGAGGGAGGCGAAGGTGCCCGTCGACTGGGCCACCGGGGAATCGCGCACCAGGATGCGGAAGCCGTCCGTGTAGCGCTCGATGTAGTCGAGCAGCGCGAACGCGGCCTGCTCCAGGAGCTCCCGCGGATGGCCCGCGGTCAGGGCGCCCGTCACCATGTCCAGGAGCTGGCGCATCTCCCGGTCCACCACGACCGCGTACAGGCCCTCCTTGCCGCCGAAGTGCTCGTACACCACCGGCTTGGAGACCCCGGCCTTCGCCGCGATCTCCTCCACGGACGTGCCCTCGAAGCCCTTCTCCGCGAACAGCGTGCGACCGATGTCGAGGAGCTGCTCACGGCGCTCCGCGCCCGTCATCCTCACCCGGCGCCCGCGCCGGGGCTTCTGCTCGCTCGTGCTGCTGGTACTGCCGTCGATCGCCACGTCTTCCATCATGCCGCGTCGGCGCCGGCAGCCTGGCGCCGGGCGTCGATCCGCGACTTGGCCGGCCAGCGCACGTCGTACGCCCAGCCCAGCTGCTCGAACCAGCGGATCAGACGCGCGCTGGAGTCCACCTGGCCCCTGAGCACGCCGTGCCGGGCCGAGGTCGGGTCCGCGTGGTGCAGGTTGTGCCAGGACTCGCCGCACGACAGCACCGCCAGCCACCACACGTTGCCGGAACGGTCACGCGACTTGAACGGACGCTTGCCCACCGCGTGGCAGATCGAGTTGATCGACCAGGTCACGTGGTGCAGGAGCGCGACACGGACCAGCGAACCCCAGAAGAACGCCGTGAACGCGCCCCACCAGGACATCGTCACCAGGCCCCCGACCAGCGGCGGAATCGCGAGCGAGACGACCGTCCACAGGACGAACTGGCGGGAGATCGCACGGATCGCCGGATCCTTGATCAGATCGGGCGCGTACTTGTGCTGCGGCGTCTGCTCCTCGTCGAACATCCAGCCGATGTGCGCCCACCACAGCCCCTTCATCAGCGCCGGGACCGTCTCGCCGAACCGCCACGGCGAGTGCGGGTCGCCGTCGGCGTCCGAGTACTTGTGGTGCTTGCGGTGGTCCGCCACCCACCGCACCAGCGGCCCCTCGACCGCCAGCGAGCCCATGATCGCGAGCGCGATCCGCAGCGGCCGCTTCGCCTTGAACGAACCGTGCGTGAAATAGCGGTGGAAGCCGATCGTGATGCCGTGACAGCCGATGAAGTACATCGCCGTCATGAGGCCCAGGTCGAGCCAGCTCACTCCCCACCCCCAGGCCAGCGGCACCGCCGCGACCAGGGCCAGGAAGGGCACCGTGATGAACAGCAGCAGCGTGATCTGCTCGATCGAACGCTTGTTGTCCCCGCCGAGGGTGGCGGAGGGCAGGGCCTGAGCGGTGTCGACCGCCTCGGACGCCGAGGACTCCGAGGTCAGCTCGGGGCTTGTGGTCATGGGTGTCCCCTGGGGGGTGAGGGTAGGGAAAGGACGCCCTTGGCTACGGTTCCGTAACCTACGGCGACGTAAGTATGGCAGCGCCGCGGCGCGCGGCAAGAGCGTCAAAGCCGGGGCATGCTCCGTGCCGCGTACGCGGACACCTATCCTGTGTGCGTCGGACAGCGCGGTCCGCAAGCCTCCAGTACCCCTCCAGACGTGCTCAAACACTGCAAGGAGCCGCACCTGTGAGCAGTGCCGACCAGACTCCCACCGCCAGCGCCGAGCTGCGCTCCGACATCCGCCGACTGGGCGATCTCCTCGGTGAGACGCTCGTCCGCCAGGAAGGCCCGGAGCTCCTGGAGCTCGTCGAGAAGGTCCGCCGCCTCACCCGCGAGGACGGCGAGGCCGCCGCAGAGCTGCTGCGCGGCGTCGAACTCGAGACCGCCGGCCGGCTGGTCCGCGCGTTCTCGACGTACTTCCACCTCGCCAACGTCACCGAGCAGGTCCACCGCGGCCGCGAGATGCGCGAGCGCCGCGCCGCCGAAGGCGGCCTCCTCGCCCGCACCGCCGACATGCTCAAGGACGGCGACCCCGCGCACGTACGCGAGACGATCAAGAACCTCAACGTACGGCCCGTCTTCACCGCCCACCCCACCGAGGCGGCCCGGCGCTCCGTCCTGAACAAGCTGCGCCGCATCGGCGCCCTCCTCGAGACCCCGGTCATCGAGGCCGACCGGCGCCGCCACGACCTGCGGCTCGCCGAGAACATCGACCTCATCTGGCAGACCGACGAGCTCCGCGTCGTCCGGCCCGAGCCCGCCGACGAGGCCCGCAACGCCATCTACTACCTCGACGAGCTGCACGCGGGCGCCGTCGGCGACGTCCTGGAAGACCTCGCCGCCGAGCTCGAGCGGGTCGGCTTCGACCTGCCCGCCGGCACCCGCCCCCTCACCTTCGGCACCTGGATCGGCGGCGACCGCGACGGCAACCCCAACGTCACGCCCCAGGTCACCTGGGACGTGCTGATCCTCCAGCACGAGCACGGCATCACCGACGCCCTCGAACTCGTCGACTACCTCCGCGGACTGCTCTCCAACTCGATCCGCTACGCCGGCGCCACCGAGGAGCTCCTGGAATCCCTCCAGGCCGACCTCGAGCGCCTGCCCGAGATCAGCCCCCGCTACAAGCGGCTCAACGCCGAGGAGCCCTACCGGCTCAAGGTCACCTGCGTCCGCCAGAAGCTCCTCAACACCCGCGAACGCCTCGCCAAGGGCACCCCCCACCAGGACGGCCGCGACTACCTCGGCACCGCCGAACTCCTCCGCGACCTCACCCTCATCCAGACCTCCCTGCGCGAGCACCGCGGCGGCCTCTTCGCCGACGGCCGCATGGACCGCACCATCCGCACCCTCGCCGCCTTCGGCCTCCAGCTCGCCACCATGGACGTCCGCGAGCACGCCGACGCCCACCACCACGCCCTCGGCCAGCTCTTCGACCGGCTCGGCGAGGAATCCTGGCGCTACGCCGACATGCCGCGCGACTACCGGCAGAAGCTGCTCGCCAAGGAGCTCCGCTCCCGCCGCCCGCTCGCCCCCACCCCCGCGCCGCTGGACGCCGCCGGCGAGAAGACCCTCGGCGTCTTCCAGACCGTCAAGCGGGCCCTGGAGGTCTTCGGCCCCGAGGTCATCGAGTCGTACATCATCTCGATGTGCCAGGGCGCCGACGACGTCTTCGCCGCCACCGTCCTCGCCCGCGAGGCCGGCCTCCTCGACCTCCACGCCGGCTGGGCCAAGATCGGCATCGTGCCGCTCCTGGAGACCACCGACGAGCTGCGCGCCGCCGACGTCATCCTCAACGACATGCTCGCCGACCCCTCCTACCGGCGCCTCGTCTCCCTGCGCGGCGACGTCCAGGAGGTCATGCTCGGCTACTCCGACTCCTCGAAGTTCGGCGGCATCACCACCTCCCAGTGGGAGATCCACCGCGCCCAGCGCCGGCTCCGCGACGTCGCCCACCGCTACGGCGTCCGCCTGCGCCTCTTCCACGGCCGCGGCGGCACCGTCGGCCGCGGCGGCGGCCCCTCCCACGACGCGATCCTCGCCCAGCCCTGGGGCACCCTGGAGGGCGAGATCAAGGTCACCGAGCAGGGCGAGGTCATCTCCGACAAGTACCTCATCCCGTCCCTCGCCCGGGAGAACCTCGAACTGACCGTCGCGGCCACCCTGCAGGCCTCCGCCCTGCACACCGCGCCCCGCCAGTCCGACGACGCCCTGGCCCGCTGGGACGCCGCCATGGACACCGTCTCCGAGGCCGCCCACTCCGCGTACCGGCGGCTCGTCGAGGACCCCGACCTGCCCGCGTACTTCTTCGCCTCGACCCCCGTCGACCAGCTCGCCGACCTCCACCTCGGCTCGCGGCCCTCCCGCCGCCCCGACTCGGGCGCCGGCCTCGACGGACTCCGGGCCATCCCGTGGGTCTTCGGCTGGACCCAGTCCCGGCAGATCGTCCCCGGCTGGTTCGGCGTCGGCTCCGGCCTCAAGGCCCTGCGCGAGGCCGGCCTCGACGCGGTGCTCGGCGAGATGTACGAGCGCTGGCACTTCTTCCGCAACTTCCTCTCCAACGTCGAGATGACGCTGGCCAAGACGGACCTGCGGATCGCCCGCCACTACGTCGACACCCTGGTCCCGGACGAGCTCAAGCACGTCTTCGAGACCATCGAGGCCGAACACGCCCTCACCGTCGCCGAGGTCCTGAAGGTCACCGGCGGCGAGCGGCTCCTCGACTCCAACCCGGTGCTCCAGCAGACCTTCGCCATCCGCGACGCCTACCTGGACCCGATCTCCTACCTCCAGGTCGCCCTGCTCGCCCGCCAGCGCTCCGCCGCCGAGCGCGGCGAGGAACCCGACCCGCTGCTCTCCCGCGCGCTCCTGCTCACGGTGAACGGCGTGGCGGCGGGCCTGCGCAACACCGGCTGACGGCCCCGTACGAACGAGAGTGCCCCCGCGGGAGTTCTTCCCGCGGGGGCACTCTCATGACGGCGTGTTACGTCAGTGCTGCTGTGCCTTCTTGCGGCGCGTCACCAGGAACGCACCGGCACCCGCGAGGGCGACGGCGACGGCGGCGAGGATGCCGACGGGGGCGCTGGAACCGGTCTCGGCGAGGTCACCCTCGGAGCCGGCGGAGGAGGAGGAGCTCGGCGTGGGCTGGCCCGCGGCGGAGCTCTCCGAGGAGGACGCGGTCGGGGAGACCGACGAGCTCGGGGAGGTGGAGCTGCTCGGAGAGGTGGAGCTGCTCGGGGACGCCGAGGTGCTCGGGGTGCCCGTCGGGGTGCCGGACGGGGTGCCCGTGGGGGTGGGGGCGGTGCCCGGGCAGGTGTGCGAGAGGTTGAAGAACTTCGCCTCGCCGTCGATCTCGGCGGTGGCCGAGGTCAGCTTCGCACCCACGGGCGAACCCACGTACGCGTGCTTGCCCTCCGGGTTGCCGAAGGCGCTGAAGTCCGTGATGACGATCGGGGTGCCGTTGTCGAACGTGACCGTCAGCTTGGTGAACTCGGCCTTGTTGCCGGTGAGCACGAAGTGCCAGCCGTCCTGCGTGGACGGGATGCCCTTGCACTCCGCCTCGGTGGTCTCGAAGGAGGAGGCGGTGATGGGCAGGTCCTTCTCGTGGTGGAAGGGAACCTCGGCGGCGGACGCCGCCGGCGCCAGAACGAGCGAGCCCGCGACGGCCGCGACGAGCGCGCCGGCGGAGATAAGAGAACGTCGCATTGTCGTCCAACTGTGGGATGAGGGATGCCGTGGGAGGTGGCGGGGGCAGCCTATCCGTTGCTTTAAGTCACCCTTAAGCCAACGGACATAACGATTCTGGCGGGAACGCGCCAACGTGTCCGAAAACCATCAGAGTGCGAAGAACGCCCCCAGCAACAGCGCCGCACCCGCACCCGCCACCGACCACCCCGTACGCGTCATCCGCAGCCCGCCACCGATCAGCGGCGCCGCCAACAGCAGCGCACCGCCCAGCGGAAGCCACGCGTGCAGACCCCCGCCCCAACCCGTACGGACCGCCTCCGCCGTACCCGGCTTCACCACCACCGGCAGCGTCTGCCCCTTCTCCGCCGCCACCGAATGCTCGATCGTCAGCGTGTGATGCGGGGAACCGGGAACATCCGACGCGTAACGCCCGCTGCACGTCTCCTCGTTGCAGCCCGTCACCGTCAGCGTGCCGTGCTCACGCCCCTTCGACAACAGCACGTGCTGAGCCGTGTCCCAGGAGGACCAGGCGCCCGCGACGAGCAGGAGCAGGACGACGAGGGCCATGGCGGCGTTACGGACGTGCGTCATGACCCGCGATCGTACAGTCGTACCCGTGGTCGCCCGCAGGCCCTACGCGTTGTACGCCGACTGCGCCCGCTCCAGACCCTCCGCCACCAGGCACTCCACCGCGTCCGCCGCCCGGTCCACGAACCAGTCCAGCTCCTTGCGCTCCGTGGAGGAGAAGTCCTTCAGCACGAAGTCGGCGACCTGCATCCGGCCCGGCGGACGCCCGATCCCGCACCGCACCCGGTGGTAGTCCGGGCCCATCGACTTCGTCATCGACTTCAGCCCGTTGTGCCCGTTGTCGCCACCGCCCAGCTTCAGACGCAGCGTGGCGTAGTCGATGTCCAACTCGTCATGGACCGCCACGACGTGCGCCGTCGGCACCTTGTAGAAGTCGCGCAGCGCCGTCACCGGCCCGCCCGACAGGTTCATGTACGACATCGGCTTCGCGAGCACCACCCGCCGGTTCGCGGGACCGGGCGGGCCCATACGACCCTCCACCACCTGCGCCTGCGCCTTCTGCGCGCGCTTGAACTTGCCGCCGATCCGCTCGGCCAGCAGGTCCACCACCATGAAACCCACGTTGTGCCGGTTGCCCGCGTACTCGGGGCCCGGATTGCCGAGGCCGACGATCAGCCAGGGCGCGTTCGCGTCATCCGTCATCTGCGTCTCGTCTCCTCGTACCCGTATGGAGGACAGAAAGAAACGGGGTGACGGGCCCGTGGGCCCGTCACCCCGTCACGTCAGGCAGAGCCTACGGCTCAGGCCTCGGCGCCCTCGGCGGCCTCGGTCTCGCCCTCGGCGGCCGGCTCCTCGGCCTGCGCGGCCAGGACCTGCAGGACGACGGCGTCGGCCTCGGTCACCAGGGTGACGCCCTTCGGCAGGGTGATGTCCTGCGCCAGGACGGAGGCACCGGCCTCCAGGCCCTCGACGGAGACCGTCACGGACTCGGGCAGGTGGGTGGCCTCGGCCTCGACCGAAAGGGTGTTCAGGACGTGCTCGAGCAGGTTGCCGCCGGCGGCCAGCTCGCCCTCGGCGACGACCGGAACCTCGACGGTGACCTTCTCGCCGCGCTTCACGAGCAGCAGGTCGACGTGCTCCAGGAAGCCCTTCAGCGGGTCACGCTGGGCGGCCTTCGGGATCGCGAGCTCGGTGCCCTTGCCCTCGATGTCCAGGGACAGCAGGACGTTCGGCGTACGCAGCGCCATGACGGTGTCGTGGCCCGGGAGGGTCAGGTGGATCGGGTCCGAGCCGTGGCCGTACAGCACGGCGGGAACCTGGGCGTTGCGGCGGATCTTGCGGGCGGCGCCCTTGCCGAACTCGGTGCGGACGGACGCGGCGAGCTTCACCTCGGACATGTGCACTCCTCGTAGATGTGGTGACTGATACGACTGTCACCCGGCCACGACTGGCGTGGGCCTGCTACGAAGAGCGCGTCGATAACGGACCGCCGGCACCACGCGCGACACACGCACGGGCACGGCCTCCCTCGCCGAGCAACCACGACAGTCTAGCCGCAGGCCACCGGGGCACCCAAATGGATCACGAGCCGGAGCACGAGCGGCAGCGCGAGCCGGGCGCGCGCGCACGAGTAAGGGCCGCCCCCCAAGGGAAGCGGCCCTTACTCGTAAGGCGTCGTACGCGTCGTACGGCTAAGAGGATGCTCAGTGCTCCTCGAACAGGCTCGTCACCGAACCGTCCTCGAACACCTCACGCACCGCACGCGCGATCGTCGGCGCGATCGACAGCACCGTGATCTTGTCCAGCTCCAGCGCGCTCGGGTCCGGCAGCGTGTCCGTGAACACGAACTCGCTCACCTTCGAGTTCTTCAGCCGGTCCGCGGCCGGACCGGACAGGATGCCGTGCGTCGCCGTCACGATGACGTCCTCCGCACCGTGCGCGAACAGCGCCTCCGCCGCGGCACAGATCGTGCCCGCCGTGTCGACCATGTCGTCCACCAGGACACACACACGGCCCTTCACGTCACCGACGACCTCGTGCACCGTCACCTGGTTGGCGACGTCCTTGTCACGACGCTTGTGCACGATCGCCAGCGGCGCGTCCAGACGGTCACACCAGCGGTCCGCCACCCGCACACGACCCGCGTCCGGCGACACGATCGTCAGCTTCGTACGGTCGACCTTCGCACCCACGTAGTCCGCCAGCACCGGCAGCGCCGACAGGTGGTCCACCGGGCCGTCGAAGAAGCCCTGGATCTGGTCCGTGTGCAGGTCCACGGTCAGGATCCGGTCCGCACCCGCCGTCTTCAGCAGATCCGCGACCAGACGGGCCGAGATCGGCTCACGACCACGGTGCTTCTTGTCCTGACGGGCATAGCCGTACGACGGGATGATCACGGTGATGCTCCGGGCCGAAGCCCGCTTCAGAGCATCGATCATGATCAGCTGCTCCATGATCCACTTGTTGATCGGAGCCGTGTGGCTCTGGATCAGGAAGCAGTCCGCGCCCCGCGCGGACTCCTGGAAACGGACGTAGATCTCGCCATTCGCGAAGTCGAACGCCTTGGTCGGCACGATGCCGACACCCAGCTGGTGTGCGACCTCCTCGGCCAGCTCGGGGTGGGCGCGGCCGGAGAAGAGCATCAGCTTCTTCTCGCCGGTCGTCTTGATCCCGGTCACAGCACTGTCTCCTCGACGGGTCTCTGGCCGCGATTCCCCGCGCTCCCGTGCGCGTGTGCGAGCCAGCCGAATTTGTGTGCACGTATCACGGTACGCCGAGTTCGGCGTACTCGTTTCCGGTCAGCTTTCGCCTGCGGACTTCTCAGTGGCGGCAGAGGCAGCCTGCGCGGCCGCACTCCCCGGACGCTTACGGGCCACCCAACCCTCGATATTCCGCTGCTGGCCACGGGCGACGGCCAGCGCACCGGCCGGCACATCCTTGGTGATGACGGACCCGGCAGCGGTGTAAGCGCCGTCCCCGACCGTGACAGGAGCCACAAACATGTTGTCCGAGCCCGTCTTGCAGTGGGAGCCGATCGTCGTGTGGTGCTTCGCCTCGCCGTCGTAGTTCACGAAGACACTCGCCGCACCGATGTTGGTGTACTCGCCGATCGTCGCGTCACCGACATACGACAGATGGGGGACCTTCGTCCCCTCACCGATGACGGCGGCCTTCATCTCGACGTACGTACCCGCCTTGGCCTTCGCACCCAGAACCGTCCCCGGACGCAGATACGCGTACGGGCCCACGGAAGCGCCCTCGCCCACCGACGCGGAGTCCGCCACCGTGTTGTCCACCCGCGCCCCGCGACCGACCGTGGTGTCCTTCAGCCGCGTGTTCGGCCCCACGACGGCGTCCTCCGCGACGTGCGTCGCACCCAGCAACAGCGTGTTCGGCAGCACCGTCGCGTCCGCCTCGAACGTCACCGTCACATCCACGAACGTCGACGCCGGATCCACCACGGTCACGCCGGCCAGCATCGCCCGCTCCAGCAGCCGCCGGTTGAGCAGCGCACGGGCCTCGGCGAGCTGCACCCGGTTGTTGATCCCCAGGATCTCCCGGTGATCCACCGCGACCGACGCGCCCACCCGGTGCCCGGCCTCACGCAGGATCGACAGCACGTCCGTGAGGTACTCCTCACCCTGGCTGTTGTCCGTCCGCACCTTGCCCAGCGCGTCCGCGAGCAGCGCACCGTCGAACGCGAAGACGCCGGAGTTGATCTCCCTGATCGCCCGCTGCTCGTCCGACGCGTCCTTGTGCTCCACGATCTCGGTCACCGCACCCGTCGCCGGGTCACGCACGATCCGCCCGTAACCCGTGGCGTCCGGCACCTCGGCGGTCAGCACGGTCACGGCGTTCCCGTCGGCCGCGTGCGTCGCCGCCAGGGCGCGCAGCGTCTCCCCGGACAGCAGCGGCGTGTCACCGCACACCACGACCACGGTCCCCTCGGGCGCCCGCCCGAGCTCACCGAGCGCCATCCGCACCGCGTGGCCGGTCCCGTTCTGCTCCTCCTGCACGGCCGTCCGCGTCCCCGCGTAGTGCTCGTCCAGATGCCCCTTCACCAGCTCCCGGGCGTGCCCCACGACCACGACCAGGTCCTCGGGCTCCAGCTCACGGGCGGCGGCCACGACATGCCCGACGAGCGAGCGCCCGGCGATCTCGTGGAGGACCTTGGGGGTCTTCGACTTCATGCGGGTGCCCTCACCCGCTGCGAGGACGACGACGGCTGCCGGGCGGTTGGCGCTCACGGGAATGCCCTTCGGCTTTCGGGTGGTGGACTTCCGAAGGATACCGGGGGGTACCGGGGCGGTAACGAGTAAGGGTCCCGACCGGGGAGGTCGGGACCCGAACATGGGGCTCCCGGGGCAGGAGTCGAACCTGCGTCTTACCTGGATTCAAAGTCCAGTTGCCCCTGCCGACAGAGCAACCCGGGATGGCGGGGTCAGCCTACGCGGTCAGCCGCTGGGCCTCCACCACCATGCCAGACCACCACCCCTCGATGCGGCGGTATAGCTCGGCGCCTCGTGAGACGCGGATAACAAGACACCCTCGGTAATCGGCCCCGACGTTCTTGCGGACGGTTTTCGGGTTGTGCCTCTTGATCGTCGTCTTCTGGAAGGTGGTCGGGTCGACACCGACGAGATCGGCCCAGTAGCGCTTGGCGCCCTCCACGTCCGCCGTCATATGGATCATGACCCGGAAGGCCAGCCGCTCCGGGGCGATCTCCAGCAGGCTCAGCCAGGCCAGATAAAGCCGAATGACGCCCGGGTCGCTGTTCACGAACAGGACGTTCTCCCGGCGCGAGTACGACTTGTCCTTCGCGCCCTCTGCCCAGTAGAGGGCAGTCCCGGCGACCAAGAGTTCGCGCTCGGTCATCGAGCCGATCTCGAGGGCCGCCGATTGCTTGGTCTCCTGACGTACCGCGTCGCGTACCGCCAACTCGTGCTCCCAGCGCTTCCGGGCGGCGATTTTGGCCTGTTCGGACGGGTCGCGCCGCTCCGGCTTCGGGAGGTCACGTACCCACAACGAGATCGAGCTCTTCGAGCAGCCCAGCTCCACCTGGATCTGGTCGTACGTCTTGCCCTCCAGGCGCAGCTCGCGGGCTCGGGCGCGGAGGTCGTCCTTGGCGTTGGGGCGGCGGGTCCAGTCCGGGGGTGGTTCTCCCTCCAGGAGGCGGTTGAGGAGGTCGTTGTTGTCGATGTGGATGTGGTCGCGGATCTGCCGGCGGCTGAGGCCCTTTCGTCGTAATGCGATGGCCTGCTCGCGCAGGGTCTCGAAGTCCGCGTACTTGTCCGAGCTGGATGTCATGTGACGAGCGTCGTCCGGAATGCGGACGTCCGGGTCGAAAACGCTGTCGATTCAGCTGTTCGAGGGGCTGGTGTGCGTGCGTGTTGACGGGCGGCGCTCCGGTGCCGGCGGGAGTCGGGAAAATCGGTGGCCCTCGCCCGTAGGGTGGAAGGCATGACCACAACGGGGGCAGACCGGGACGCGGCGGGCACGGAGCGTGTCGCGCGGAGCTGGTGGTGGTGGGGGAGACGGCGCAGCGTCGTGCTGGACGTCTCGCTGGCCGTGGTGTCGGCGCTGGAGTGCGGGCTCGAGGGGATCGGGTTCGCGCAGCAGACGTCGTTGCCGGTGCCGGTGGGGGTGCTGTTCGGGCTCGTCGTGGGGTCCGTGCTGCTGGTGCGGCGGAAGTGGCCGATCACCGTGGTGCTCGTCTCGATCGCGGTGACGCCGGCCGAGATGGGCTATCTGATGGGGATCGTCGGTCTCTATTCGCTGGCCGCGTCGGAGGTGCCCCGGCGGTTCACCGCCGCGCTGGCCGGTATGTCGACGGTGGCGGTGTACATCGTGACGATGGTCCGGTTGCGCCAGGACGTCGCGCAGGCCGATGTCGACCAGCAGGACTTCGATCCGAGTGGCTGGTACGTGCCGGTCGTGTCGTTGTTCATGACGCTCGGGCTCAACGCGCCGCCGGTGCTGTTCGGCCTCTACATAGGTGCCCGGCGCCGGCTGATGGAGTCGCTGAGGGAGCGTGCCGACAGTCTGGAGCAGGAGCTCTCGCTCCTCGCGGACCGGGCGGAGCAGCGTGCGCAGTGGGCGCGGCAGGAGGAGCGGACGCGGATCGCGCGGGAGATGCACGACGTGGTGGCGCACCGGGTGTCGTTGATGGTGGTGCACGCGGCGGCGTTGCAGGCGGTGGCGTTGAAGGATCCGCAGAAGGCGGTGAAGAACGCGGCGCTGGTGGGTGACATGGGGCGGCAGGCCCTGACGGAGCTGCGGGAGATGCTGGGTGTGCTCCGGGAGGAGGCGCCGGCGGCGGCTTCGGCGGCCTCGGAGGGGCCTGCGGCGCTGCCGTTGGCTGCGGTGGGGCGGGCCGCCGCCGCGGCTGCCGAGGCGGCGGCGGAGGACGGGGGTGCCGGTGGTGACGGGCCCTGTCTGGATTCCCTTGAGGCGCTGGTGGAGCAGTCGCGTCAGGCGGGCGTGGTCGTGGAGCTGCTGGTGATGGGGGAGGCCCGGCCGTACGGGGCCGAGGTGGAGCAGACGGCGTACCGGGTGGTGCAGGAGGCGTTGACGAACGTCCACAAGCATGCGGCGGGGGCCAAGGTGGTCGTGCGGCTCGCGCATCGCGAGGCGGAGGTCGCGATGCAGGTGGAGAACGGTCCGTCGGACGCGACGGCGGCCGACGCGCATCTGCCGAGCGGTGGCAACGGTCTGGTGGGTATGCGGGAGCGGGTGACCCGGCTGGGCGGTGTGTTCGTGTCGGGTCCGACGGACGCGGGCGGTTTCCGGGTGAGCGCGGTGCTGCCGGTGGCGGTGGCGGGAGCTGGGGCGGGGGCCGCGCCGGGGGCCGCGCCGGCGCCGGACGCGGCGGCCGAGGCCGAGGTTTCCTGAGCCACGGCGCCGGCCCTCGGAGCCTGGGCGCTAGCCCCCTGAGCCACGGCGCCGGCTCCCTGAGCCGCGGCGCGGCTTCCCGGGCAATGACGCCCGTCCCCCGTCCTTCGTCCCCTGTCCTTCGTCCCCTGTCCTTCGTCCTCTGTCCCCCGGCGCCCCGTCCCCGGTCCTCCGGATCTACGGTCCCGCCACCAGGCGGGTCGGCTGGGTGCCCGTGATCAGGGTGGCGAGGGCCGTGTCGAGGTCGCGGCCCAGGTACCAGTCGCCGGTGTGGTCGATGCTGTACACCCGCCCCTCGACGTCCATCGCGAGGACCGCCCGCTGGCCGCCGTCCTCGCCCTCCTCGCCGAGTGGTGCGAGTTCCGTGTCGAGGGCGCGGCCGAGGTCGCCGAGGGTGCGGGCCAGGTGGAGGCCGGCGAGCGGGTCGAAGCGGACGGTCGCGGGGGCTATCTGCCGGCCGTGGCCGGGTGCGCTGACGCGGAGGCCGCCGAATTCGGCCCAGGCCTCGACGACGGCGGGGAAGACGCTGTGCCGGTGTCCGCCGGCGGAGACGTGGCCGCGGAGGGTGTCGGCCCACTGTTCGGCGAGCTTGATGTCCCAGCGGCCGGGCTGCCAGCCGGCCTCGCGCAGTGCGGCGTCGACGTTGACCGGGAAGCGGGTGCTGTTGAGATCGGGCATGGGTGGCGGTCAGCTGTTCTGGGCGGTGGTCGGGTCGACCGTACGGACTCCGAAGTGCGCCAGCATGGCCGTACAGGAGCGGCAGGGTGCGGCGTAGCTGCCGTGCAGCGGGTCGCCGTCCTCGCGGATGCGGCGTGCCGTGAGCTTGGCGTGCTTGAGGGAGCGGCGGGCTTCGCTGTGGGTGAGCGGCTTGCGCTGGGCGCGCTTGGAGCGGGTGCTCTCGGTGGCGTTGAGGTGCCGGGACAGCAGGATGGCCTCGGGGCAGCGTCCGGTGAACCGTTCGCGCTGTCCGCTGGTGAGGGTGTCGAGGAAGTCCTGGACGAGCGGGTGGAGGGTGGGCGGCAGGTCGCCGCGGGCCGCGGTGCAGGTGAGGGTTTCGCCGCGGACGGAGAGGGCCGCGCCGACGGTGGGCAGGATGCCGTCGCGGCGGTGACGCAGTAAGGGGGCCCGGTGGGTGTCGGCCTCGTTGCCCCAGCTGAGGCGTGGGTCACCCTGCGTGGGCGTCGGTGCTGGTGTGGCGCTTGCGTGCATGGTGCTGTTCTTCCCCTCCTGCAATCCCCCGAGTTGCGGGAACAGCCTGCCAAACGCGCTGCCCGATGGGGAAGCTGGGGCGCGGAAACGTGCTTTCGGTGTGTCGGAACCATGGCGGTGCTGTCATGCCGTCGTGACAGTTGGTCACGATGGAGGGGGTGTGGGTGGCGGGCGCGGGGCGGGTCGGGTCGGGAGTTCGGGGCAGCGCTTAGGCTGTGCGGACCAGTCGGTAGAACGATCGGTAGAAGTAGAAGCAGCCACGCACTAGCAGGCACAGCCACTCAGGGGGCAACCGCCATGACGACAGGTCGGCTCGGTCAGGACACCGCGCCGCCGCCGAACGCGGCGTACGCCGGGCAGGTCGTGCACTTCCCGGACCCGGTCCGGGCCTCCCGTCATCCGCGAGGGGTGCGGGTGGACGAGCGCGGCTATCCGGACTTCTCTCCGTACGCGCGGGCGGCGGCGGAGATCGCCGATCCGCCGGAGGGTTTCGGCGTCGACGAACTGCGCCTGACGGACTACGTGTCGGCGAACGCGGCGCTCGCCGCGACGGGGCACGAGTTGTGGGACACGATTCCGGCGGTGGCGACGCCGCACGGGTGGACGTGGCACCACGTGGCGCATTCGCGCCGTCTGGAGCTGGTGCCGGTCGAGGTGAAGGCGCTGCTGCGGCATCACGGTGGTGTGGCGACGGCGTCGGGCGTGGACCAGTTGAAGCGCGGTACGCGGCCGCTGCAGGAGACCCGGCCGGTGCACTTCGGGCTGCCGAAGCGTGTGGTGTCGGTGTCGGAGCAGCAGGTGCAGGGCGTGGAGGAGGACCTGGGCTACCGGCTGCCGGGGGCGTACCGCTCGTTCCTGAAGGCGGCGGGCGGTGCCGCTCCGGTGGGTACGGCGCTCGACGCGGAGCTGGGGCTGCTGGTGGACCAGCCGTTCTTCACGCTGCGCGAGGAGGCGGGTGTCAACGACCTCGTCTACGTCAACAAGTGTCTGCGTGACCATCTGACGAAGGACTACCTGGGTGTCGCGTTCGTGCAGGGCGGTCTGCTCGCGTTGAAGGTGCGGGGCGAGGCGGCCGGGTCGGTGTGGTTCTGCCCGTACGACGACGCGCGGGACGCGGGAGAGGCCGCGGCCGGCTGGACGGTGAACGAGCGGGTGGAGCGGCTGCTGCTGCCCTGCGGCGCGGACTTCGACGAGTTCCTGCAGCGTCTCGCGGGCAGTCCGCCGGAGCTGGAGACGGTGGCGAACCTGATGGTGGACGGCGGCTTCGCGCGTGCCGTGCCCGTGGTCCCGGTGGGGGAGTGAGCTGGCTGTGGTGACGTTCGCGCAGGCGCAGGAGCGCGCCGAGGAGTGGATCAACGGTGACGTGCCCGCGTATCTGCACCGTGAGGTGCGGGTGCGGGAGTTCGCGCTGGGTTTCGTGGTGTGGGCGGAGGACCGTGAGGAGGCGCCGACCCCGGACGGGGGCCGGCAGCGTCTGGTCATCGCGCGGGACAGCGGTGAGGCCACGTTGTGGCCGGGGCTGCCCGTGGGTGAGGTGATCCGCCGGTACGAGGAGGAGTACGGCGCGGCGGCCGAGGCGGCGGCTCCGGTTCCGGCGCAGCCGGCCCGGGTCGACCTGAACCAGACGTCGTTCCTGCTGAGCCCGCCGGAGTGGCTGCAGGAGGCGGCGGACAAGATCGGGCTGCCGCCGGTGGAGTCGAACGCGTCGCAGGCGAGCGCGGACGCGTCGCCGGAGGGCGCGTCGTCGACGCCGGTGGGCGGGATTCCCACGGCTTCGGCCGCGTCGGCGGCGCCGGCCGGTGTGGCTTCGGCCGCGTCGGCGGTGTCTGGTGCGGCTTCGGTGTCCGGTGGGGATTCGGCTTCGGATTCGGCTTCCGCTTCGGTGCCGGTGTCCGGTGCGGCTGGGGCTTCCGTGTCGGGTGCGGATGACGCTCCGGCGTCGGCGTCGGCGTCGGTGTCGTCGTCGGTGTCGGTGGCGGGTCCTGAGCCGGTTCCGGCCGGGGCGCCGTCGGCGGACGCGTCCGCCGCGCCGTGGTCGGCTCCGTCCGCTGCCGAGCCCGAGGCGGCCGAGGTGTCGGAGGTGTCCGAGGTGTCCGAGGCGGCGCCGGCTGCCGCGGTCTCGGGTGCGGCCGGCGGCCAGGAGCCGACCGCGAACGACGGCGTGCCCTCGTCCGTCCCGTCGAGTCCGTGGGCGGACGCCAACGCGAGTTCGGGCGGCGCCGACGGTGCCGTACCGCTGCCGGCGACGGTGTTCGCGCCGCCGCTCTCGGGTGCGGACGACGAGGACGCGCCGCCGCCGGTGGTGGGTGCGGACGCGCCCACGGCGCTGATGAAGGGCGGCAGCGCGCTGCCGGCGACCGCCATCGCCCCGCGGCTGAACACGGACGGCACGTTCGGCCAGGGCGGCGGCCCCGCGCTTCCGCCCCAGCCGCCGAACGCCCCGGCCGCCCCCGCCGTCCCGCCGGCGGCGCCCGCCCCGGCGAGCCCGGCCCCGGCTCCGACTGCGCCTCCCGCTGCGGCTCCTGCTCCCGGCGCGGCCGACATCGCCGACGCCGCGACGAGCAAGGCGCCGACGCCGCCGCCCGGCGGTTACGTGCGCACCCAGCTGGTGTCGCAGCTGCCCGACGGTTTCCCGGCCCCGCCGCCGGCCCCGGCCGCGCCCGGTCCGCAGACGCCGCCCGGCCCGCCCGGTCCGCCCGGGACTCCGCCGCCGCCGGGGGCGACGCCTCCGCCGGCCGTGCACCAGGCGGCGACGATGCTCGCCCGACCGGAGCAGATGGGGCCGGCCGGTCCGGGGGCTCCGGGTGCCACCGGTGGTCCCGGTGTGCCGCCTCCGCCTCCGCCGCCGGGTGTGCCCGGTGGCGGTACGCCCGCGGGCGGTGTCGCGTACGCGGCGACGATGCTGGCGCGCCCGGACCAGATGGGTCCGGGTGGTCCCGGTACTCCGCCGCCTCCGCCTCCGCCGCCGGGTGTGCCCGGTGGTGGCACGCCCGCGGGCGGCATCGAGCACGCCGCGACGATGCTGGCCCAGCCGAGCCAGATGGGTGGTCCCGCCGGGCCGCCTCCGCCGCCGGGACCGGTGCCGGCGCCCGCGCGGGCGCCGGGCGCGCCGCAGCCCCCCGCGTACGGCTACCCGCAGCCGCAGCCGTCGGGGCTGCCGACGGTGGGTCCGGGCTACCAGGCGGTGCTGCGCTACCGCGCGCCCGACGGTTCGGAGCAGCAGATCATCCGCCGCTCCGCGCCGGGCACCCCGCACCCCGAGTGGCAGATCCTGCACGAGCTGCGCGCCATGAACGTGCCGCCGCAGCAAGTGCTGGAGCTGCACACGGAGTTGGAGTCGTGCGAGCTGCCGGGCGGTTACTGCGCGCGGATGATCCGTGAGACCTGGCCGCAGGCGCGGATCACCAACATCGCGCCGTACGGCCGTGATCACGCGGGCCGGCAGCAGGGCATGCGGCAACTCCTCACCCATCAGGGCGAGTTGCATCAGGTCGCGGACGGTCCGGCGCGGCCGGCGCCGGTGCGGGCGCCGCTGCCGCAGGTGCAGCCGGCGCCGCCGCTGCCGCCGGACGGGGTGGCGCAGGAGCTGGCCGGCGCGTTCGGTCCGGGCATCCTGCGCTTCGACCAGCGCGCGGTGTCGCGGCAGGGCGTGCCGGAGCTGGTGGCGGTGACGCTCGTGTGGGCGGGTCTGCCCGCCGACTTCGGGCCGTTCTTCTGGGCGCAGCCGGCGATGCCGGTGGTGCCGACCCTGGCGGAGCTGGCGGCGCAGCGGCAGGTGCAGCCGGCGGCGGACGCGGGTTCGTACCTGGTGCTCGGTTCGGACTTCGGCCGGGCGATCTGTGTCCAGTACGGGACGGCGAACATCGTGGCCGTGCCGGTGGAGGCCGGTCCGGGCGGGCAGTCGGTGCCGCCGCAGTTCGTGAACACCGGGCTGCCGGAGTTCGTGCGCTGCCTCGCGCTGCTCGGCCGGATGTGGCGGCTGCGGTTCGGGCTGAACCCGGAGCAGGCGGGCCGCTGGACGGTCGATTTCCAGACGCAGTTGGCGATGCTGGACCCGGCGGCGCTGGCGTCGCCGGAGAACTGGTGGTCGGTGCTGCTGGAGCAGATGTGGGACGGTCTGCTGTAACGGCCGGAGACGCGATGTGACGAAAGGCGCGCGACGTGTGTTCACGTCGGGCGCCTTTTGTCCGTTCTGATGCCGCATCCTTGATGTTTGAGGACATAAGGAGTCGAAGGGGCGTCAGGATGAGTTTCTCCGTCGGATTCTCCGGAGGACGCGGGCGCGGCTACCGCCCCGAGCAGGTCGACCGCTACCTGGCCGCGCTCTCGGCCGAGCGGGACGGCGCGTGGGAGCGGGCGGCCCGACTGACCGTCCTGGCGAAGGAGATGGAGGCGGAGGCCGCCCGGCTGCGCGAGGTCGTCGCCTCGCTCGCCCCGCAGCGCTACGAGTCCCTGGGCGAGCGGGCCCGCCGGATCCTGGAGCTGGCGGAGGCGGAGGACGAGGCGCTGGTACGGGCCGCCGAGGCCGACGCGCAGTCCCTCGCCGAGGCGGCGGAAGCGGCCGGCAAGGAGGCGTCCGAGGCGGCGGAGGCGTACGCGCAGGGCGTGACCGCGGCGGCCGAGGCGGCGGCGAAGGCGACCCTGAAGGAGGCCGCCGAGCGGGCCGAAGCGATCCTCACCGCGGCCCGCCGCGACGCCGAGGAGCAGCGCGCCGATGCCCGTAGCTCCTTCGAATCCACCGAACGCGAGGCCGCGGCGATGCTCGCGCGGCAGCACGAGGAGCAGTCGGCGGTACGGGACGAGGCCGAGCGCGCGGCGGCGGCGCTGCTCGCCGAGCAGCGGGCCCGGCACGACGAGCTTGTCGAACGGGCGGAGGCGGCGCTCGCCGAGGCCGAGCGGGAGCTCGCCGCGACGGCGGAGACCGCCCGGCACCGCCAGGAGGACGCCGAGGCGGAGGCCGCCGAACTGCTCGCCGCGGCGCGGCTGCGCCAGGAGCGGATCGAGCGCGAGACGGAGCGGGTGCTGCGCGAGCACGAAGAGGCCCGCGACGAGATCCACTCCCACATGGAGCACATCCGCTCCTCCCTGGCCGCCCTGACGGGCCGCGTCACCGGCCCGGCCCCGAAGGACCGCAAGGACGCGGAGGACGCTGAGGATGCGGAGTCCCCGGCGGAGGGCGGCGACTAAGCCGACGACGCTCCCGGTTCGTGCTCCTTGGGCTCGTGTTCCCTGGGCTCGTGTTCCTTGGGCTCGTGTTCCTTCAGGACCGGGAAGCGGCGCGGGGCGATCGTGAGCAGGACGAGCAGGGCGAGGGCGGCGGCGCCGGCCGCGCCCAGGTAGACGTAGTCGACGGCCGCGTCGACCGCGCGCCGCAGGTGGTCGGCGGCCGGTCCGGTGAGCGCGCCGGGCGTCTCCAGGGCGCGGACCAGGCCGTCCAGGTCGGCCGTGCCCTCGCCGGCGCCGGCACCCGCGCCCCCGCTGATCCTCGCGGCGAGGACGCCGTTGGCGACGGCGCCGAACAGGGCGGCGCCGACGCTCTGGCCGACCTGGCGGACGAAGAGCACCGAGGCGGTGGTCGTGCCCCGCTCCTCGTACGGGACGGTCGACTGGACGCCGACGATCAGCGGCAGCTGGAAGAAGCCCAGCGCCCCGCCGAGCAGCAGCATCAGCAGCGCGGGCTGCCAGGGCTCGCCGGGGAACGGCAGCAGCGGGAAGGCCAGCAGGACCAGGAAGGCGAGGCCCATGCCGATCAGGGCGGTCTGCCGGAAGCCGATGCGGTTGTAGACCCGGTTGGAGAGCGCGGCCGTGACCGGCCAGCTCAGGGTCATCGCGGAGAGCACGAAGCCGGCCGCGATCGGGCCGAGGCCGAGGACGGCCTGGGCGTACGTCGGCAGGAAGACGGTCGGCGCGACCATGAGCAGGCCGAGCGCGCCGAGCGCCAGGTTGACGGCGGCGATGGTGCGGCGGCGCCAGACCCAGCCCGGGATGATCGGTTCGGCGGCCCGCCGTTCGACGACGACCGTGACGGCGGCGAGCAGCGCCGCCCCGCCGAACAGGCCGAGGGACGGCGCCGAGAGCCAGGGCCAGGCGACGCCGCCCTGGACCAGCGCGGTGAGGAGGAGCGTCCCGGAGGCGAAGACGCCCAGGGCCCCGGCCCAGTCGACGGAGACCCGAGGCCGCTTGTCCCGTACGCCTTCCTCGCCGCGTACGCGGCGATCCGTCCCCTCGCCCGCCGCCCCCGGTTCCACCAGGTAGCGGGCTATCAGCCACAGTGCCGCCGCGCCGACCGGCAGGTTGACCAGGAAGATCCAGCGCCAGTCCGCGTAGCCGGCGAGCAGGCCGCCGGCCGTCGGGCCGGCCACGGCCGAGGTGGCCCAGACCGAGGAGAGCCTGGCCTGGATGCGGGGACGTTCCTTCAGGGGGTAGAGGTCGGCGGCGATCGTCTGGACGGTGCCCTGGAGCGCGCCGCCGCCGAGGCCCTGGACCACGCGGAAGGCGATGAGCGAGCCCATGTTCCACGCGGACGCGCACAGCACCGAGCCGACGAGGAAGAGCACGATGCCCGCGATCAGGACGGGCTTGCGGCCGAAGGTGTCGCTGAGCTTGCCGTACACCGGCAGGGTCACGGTCACGGCGAGGAGGTAGCCGGAGAACAGCCAGGAGAAGACGGACAGGCCGCCGAGGTCGCCGACGATCTGCGGGACGGCCGTGGACACGATCGTGCCGTCGAGCGCGGCGAGCGCCATGCCCAGCATCAGCGCGGCGACGACGGGTCCGCGCCGTGTGGTGTCCGTCTTCGGCGGTGCCGTCGCTCTCATGGTCGCCTCGGACACGCCTGACCCCTCTCCCCACCCTGACGGATGCTTCGTACATCTAAGTGCGCCCGGGTCAGCCTCTCACCCGTACCGGGGTCGGAGGAACCCCTAGGGGCTTCTCCCCCATTCAGCCCAGGGGTGCTTCGTCCCGGCGGAGGACGAGACGAGGCCCCTCGCGTCCTTAGCTTGTTCTTACGGGCTCGGCCCTGAGGGCGACCCTGGGCGACCCTGCGGATAACCCCAGGGCGAAGAGTGCGCCTGGCACCAGTGCCACGGCCCCGCCCTCCCAGCAGACTCGAACGCGGACCAGCACCGCGTACGAACACATAGGAGACATACCGTGACTTCGGCTGTGACCATCCCCAGGCACGGGGGTACTGGAGAGCGTACGGCCGTCGCCGCGCGGGCACGGCAGGTCGTCAAGGCCTACGGATCCGGCGAGACGCGGGTGGTCGCGCTCGACCACGTCGACGTGGACATCGCACGCGGGCGGTTCACCGCCATCATGGGGCCGTCCGGCTCCGGGAAGTCCACGCTGATGCACTGCCTCGCCGGGCTCGACACCGTGACCGCCGGTCAGATCTACCTCGACGAGACCGAGATCACCGCGCTGAAGGACAAGAAGCTCACCCAGCTCCGGCGCGACCGGATCGGCTTCGTCTTCCAGGCCTTCAACCTGCTGCCCACGCTCAACGCGCTCGAGAACATCACGCTTCCCATGGACATAGCGGGCCGCAAGCCCGACCAGGAGTGGCTGCGGCGGGTCGTCGAGACCGTCGGTCTCGGCGGGCGCCTCGGGCACCGGCCGAACCAGCTCTCCGGCGGTCAGCAGCAGCGCGTCGCCGTGGCCCGCGCGCTCGCCGCCCGGCCCGAGATCATCTTCGGCGACGAGCCGACCGGAAACCTCGACTCGCGGGCCGGGGCCGAAGTCCTCGGATTCCTGCGGCAGTCGGTCGACGAGCTGGGCCAGACCATCGTCATGGTCACCCACGACCCCGTCGCCGCCTCCTACGCCGACCGCGTGCTCTATCTCGCCGACGGCCGGATCGTCGACGAGATGCACCGGCCGACGGCCGACGCCGTCCTCGACCGCATGAAGGACTTCGACGCGCGGGGGCGGACCTCGTGACCGTGCTCAAGACCTCCCTGCGCAACTTCCTCGCCCACAAGGGCCGCATGGCGCTCTCCGCGGTCGCTGTGCTGCTGTCGGTCGCGTTCGTGTCCGGCACCCTGGTGTTCAGCGACACCATGAACACCACATTCGACAAGCTCTTCGCCACCACCGCGTCCGACGTCACCGTCAGCCCGAAGGACGCCGCCGAGAACGACGAGGTGCCGCAGACCGGCCGCCCCGCGACCCTGCCCGCCGCCCTCGTCGAGCGGGTGCGGGCGGTCGAGGGCGCCCGCAACGTCCAGGGCGGCGTCGTCTCGATGTCCGTCACCGTCGTCGACTCCCGCGACGAGAACGTCGGCCCCACCTCCGGCGCCCCGACCATCGCGGGCAACTGGACGAAGAACGAGCTGCGTTCGGTCGAGATCGTCTCCGGTCACGAGCCCCGCGGCCCCACCGAGGTCCTCCTCGACGCCGGCACCGCCGAGAAGCACCACCTGAAGATCGGCGACGAGCTGCGCACCATCGCCGTCACCGGCGACTTCACCGCCAGGATCTCCGGCATCGCCGAGTTCAAGGTCACCAACCCCGGCGCCACCGTCGTCTGGTTCGACACCGCCACCGCCCAGCGTGAACTCCTCGGCAGCGAAGGCCTGTTCACCCAGGTCACGGCCGATGCCGCGCCCGGCGTCAGCGACGAGGGGCTGAAGGCGGCCGTCGCGGCCGGGATCGGCTCCGGCTACAAGCTGCAGACCGCCGCCGAGGCCACCGACGCCGGCCGCGAGGACATCGCGGGCTTCCTCGACGTCATGAAGTACGCGATGCTCGGCTTCGCCGGGATCGCCTTCCTCGTCGGCATCTTCCTCATCGTCAACACCTTCTCCATGCTGGTCGCGCAGCGCACCCGCGAGATCGGCCTCATGCGGGCCATCGGGTCGAGCCGCCGCCAGATCAACCGCTCCGTCCTCGTCGAGGCCCTGCTGCTCGGCGTCGTCGGCTCGGCCGCCGGTGTCGCGAGCGGCGTCGGCCTCGCCGTGGGACTGATGAAGCTCATGTCGTCGATGGGCATGGAGCTGTCCACGCAGGACCTCACCGTCCGCTGGACGACCCCGGTCGTCGGCATCGTCCTCGGCGTCGTCGTCACCGTCCTCGCCGCGTTCGTCCCGGCCCGCCGGGCCTCCAAGGTCTCCCCGATGGCCGCACTGCGCGACGCGGGCACGCCCGCCGACGGCAGGGCCGGCGTGGTGCGCGGCGTCCTCGGCGTCGTCCTGACCGGCGCGGGCGCCGCCGCGCTGTGGGCCGCGACGCAGGCCGAGAAGGCCGGCGCGGGCTCCCTGTGGCTGGGCCTCGGCGTGGTCCTGTCCCTGCTCGGCTTCGTGGTCGTCGGCCCGCTGCTGTCCGGCGCGGTCGTCCGCGTCCTCGGACTGTTCGTGCTCCGGGTCTTCGGGCCGGTCGGCCGCATGGCCGAACGCAACGCGCTGCGCAACCCGCGCCGTACCGGAGCCACCGGCGCCGCGCTGATGATCGGGCTCGCGCTGGTCGCCGCCCTGTCGGTGGTGGGGTCCTCGATGGTCGCCTCGGCGACCGAGGAGCTCGACCGGTCCGTCGGCGCCGACTTCATCGTGCAGTCCGCCAACGGCCAGCCGGTCGTGCCGCAGGCGCAGGCCGCGGTCGAGAAGGCGTCCGGCCTCGACCACGTCACCGAGTACCGGTGGGTCGAGGCGACCGTCACCGATCCGCGCGGCAAGGCCGAGAAGACCGGTCTGGTCGCCGCCGACCCGACGTACGCGCAGGACGTCCGCCGCGACACCACGGGCGGCACGCTCTCCGAGGCGTACGGGCCGGACGCCATGTCCGTCGGCAGCGACTACGCGGCCGAGCACGGCGTGAAGGTCGGCGACCGGCTCACCGTGGCCTTCGCGGGCGGCGGGCGGGCGGTGCTGCGGGTCGCGGCGATCACGTCCGACGCGAACAACATCGACAAGGGCGTGAAGTACACGGGCCTCGCGACGGCCGAGCGGTACGTGCCGGCGGAGAAGATGCCCAAGAGCATGATCGTCTTCGCCACGGCGAAGGACGGGCAGGAGGCGGCCGCGTACCAGTCCCTCAAGGACGCCCTGAAGCCGTACCCGCAGTACAAGGTCGCCGACCAGGCCGACTACAAGAAGGACCTCCAGGACCAGGTCGGCCAGCTCCTGAACATGGTCTACGGCCTGCTGGCCCTCGCGATCGTCGTCGCGGTCCTGGGCGTCGTGAACACCCTGGCCCTGTCGGTCGTCGAGCGGACCAGGGAGATCGGCCTGATGCGCGCCATTGGCCTCTCCCGGCGCCAGCTGCGCCGCATGATCCGCCTGGAGTCGGTCGTCATCGCCCTCTTCGGCGCGCTCCTCGGCCTCGGCCTGGGCCTGGGCTGGGGCACGGCCGCCCAGAAGCTCCTGGCCCTGGAGGGCCTGGGTGTCCTGGAGATCCCGTGGCCGACGATCACGGCGGTCTTCGTCGGCTCGGCCTTCGTGGGCCTCTTCGCGGCCCTGGTCCCGGCCTTCAGGGCGGGCCGGATGAACGTCTTGAACGCGATCGCGAGCGAGTAGGACCGCGGGCGCCGGAACGGGGCGGGCGCCCGCCATCAGGACGGGCCGGGATCAGCGTGGGTTCCCTCCGGCCCGTACCCCGTTCCCGGAGTG
>NZ_JBHXFE010000011.1:10400-84592 GCF_042722475.1 Streptomyces sp. NPDC127092 | reverse complement strand
AGCACGGTGAAAAAGCGGGCGGGGGGGAAGGGACGAGTGGGAGGGAAGGGGGGTTAGACCCCACACGGGACGCAGCGCCGCACCCAGAGACCTCCCCCCCCGCCCCCGGCCCGTGTCCCGGAGGCTAGGGTGTGCGTCGGTCGCCTGCTCCGCCCGGATGATCCGGAAGCTCACTCACGCTCCAGGCCGAGCATGGCGCGACTTCTACGAGCGGGTGACCGTCACCGCGTCGTCGTAGGCTGGAGACCCCGGCCCGTGAGACGTGTCGGGTCGTTCGCGTTGCCCACCTTCGCCGGGATGGACCTTCATGAGCCTGCACGGTCTGCTGGACGCCGTCGTCAAGGACGCCGCACTCACCGAAGCGGTGAAGGCCGCCCGGGACGGCAACCGCACCCACGTCGACCTGGTCGGCCCGCCCGCCGCCCGGCCCTTCGCCGTCGCCGCGCTCGCCCGTGAGGCCGGGCGGCCCGTGCTCGCGGTGACCGCGACCGGGCGGGAGGCCGAGGACCTGGCGGCGGCGCTGCGGTCGCTGCTCGACCCGGACACGGTCGTCGACTACCCGTCCTGGGAGACCCTGCCGCACGAGCGGCTGTCGCCGCGCTCCGACACCGTCGGCCGCCGCCTCGCCGTGCTCCGGCGCCTCGCCCACCCGTCCGCCGACGACCCGTCCGCCGGTCCCGTCAGCGTCGTCGTCGCGCCCATCCGCTCCGTGCTCCAGCCGCAGGTCAAGGGCCTCGGCGACCTGGAGCCGGTGGCCCTCAGGAGCGGCCAGACCGCCGACCTGGAGGAGATCGTCGCCGGGCTCGCCGCCGCCGCGTACTCCCGCGTCGAGCTCGTCGAGAAGCGCGGCGAGTTCGCCGTCCGCGGCGGCATCCTGGACGTCTTCCCGCCCACCGAGGAGCACCCGCTCCGCATCGAGTTCTGGGGCGACGACGTCGAGGAGATCCGTTACTTCAAGGTCGCCGACCAGCGCTCCCTCGAAGTCGCCGAGCACGGCCTGTGGGCGCCGCCCTGCCGCGAGCTGCTGCTCACCGACGACGTGCGCGCCCGCGCCCGGGAGCTGGCCGAGGCCCACCCCGAGCTCGGCGAGCTCCTCGACAAGATCGCCGAGGGCATCGCCGTCGAGGGCATGGAATCCCTCGCCCCCGTGCTCGTGGACGACATGGAGCTGCTCCTCGACGTCCTGCCCGCCGGCTCCATGGCCGTCGTCTGCGACCCGGAGCGGGTCCGTACCCGCGCCGCCGACCTGGTGGCGACCAGCCAGGAGTTCCTGCAGGCCTCCTGGGCGGCGACGGCCGGCGGCGGCGAGGCCCCGATCGACGTCGGCGCCGCCTCGCTGTGGGGCATCGCGGACGTACGGGACCGGGCACGCGAGCTCGGCATGATGTGGTGGACGGTGTCGCCGTTCGCCGCCGACGAGACCGGCGCGTCCGTCGACGACGCCGACGCGCTCCGGCTCGGCATGCACGCCCCGGAGTCGTACCGCGGCGACACCGCCCGCGCGCTCGCGGACACCAAGGGCTGGCTGGCCGACGGCTGGCGCACGGTGTACGTGACGGAGGCGCACGGCCCGGCGGCCCGCACCGTCGAGGTCCTGGGCGGCGAGGGCATCGCCGCCCGGCTCGACGCCGACCTGGCCGACATCTCCCCGTCCCTGGTCCACGTCGCGTGCGGCGCGATCGACCACGGCTTCGTCGACGAGAACCTGAAGCTGGCCGTCCTCACCGAGACCGACCTGTCGGGGCAGAAGGCCGCCGGCAAGGACGGCCAGCGGATGCCGGCCAAGCGCCGCAAGACGATCGACCCGCTGACCCTGGAGGCCGGCGACTACATCGTCCACGAGCAGCACGGCGTCGGCCGCTACATCGAGATGGTGCAGCGGACCGTGCAGGGCGCCACCCGCGAGTACCTGCTCGTCGAGTACGCCCCCGCCAAGCGCGGCCAGCCCGGCGACCGCCTCTACATCCCGACCGACCAGCTGGAGCAGGTCACCAAGTACGTGGGCGGCGAGGCCCCGACGCTGCACCGGCTCGGCGGCGCGGACTGGACGAAGACGAAGGCCCGCGCGAAGAAGGCGGTCAAGGAGATCGCCGCGGACCTGATCAAGCTGTACAGCGCGCGCATGGCCGCGCCCGGCCACGCCTTCGGCCCCGACACGCCGTGGCAGCGGGAGCTGGAGGACGCCTTCCCGTACGCGGAGACGCCCGACCAGCTCTCGACGATCGCCGAGGTGAAGGAGGACATGGAGAAGTCGGTCCCGATGGACCGGCTGATCTGCGGCGACGTCGGCTACGGCAAGACGGAGATCGCGGTCAGGGCCGCCTTCAAGGCGGTCCAGGACGGCAAGCAGGTCGCCGTCCTGGTCCCGACGACCCTGCTGGTGCAGCAGCACTTCGGCACGTTCAGCGAGCGCTACGGCCAGTTCCCGGTCAACGTCCGCGCCCTGTCCCGTTTCCAGACGGACACCGAGGCGAAGGCGACGATGGAGGGCCTGAAGGAGGGCTCCGTCGACGTCGTCATCGGCACCCACCGCCTGTTCTCGTCCGAGACCAAGTTCAAGGACCTGGGCCTGGTCATCGTCGACGAGGAGCAGCGCTTCGGCGTCGAGCACAAGGAGCAGCTGAAGAAGCTCCGGGCCAACGTCGACGTCCTCACCATGTCGGCCACCCCCATCCCCCGCACGCTGGAGATGGCGGTCACCGGCATCCGCGAGATGTCGACGATCACCACGCCGCCGGAGGAGCGGCACCCGGTGCTCACCTTCGTCGGCCCGTACGAGGAGAAGCAGATCGGCGCGGCGATCCGCCGCGAGCTGCTGCGCGAGGGCCAGGTCTTCTACATCCACAACCGGGTGGAGTCGATCGACCGCGCCGCGGCCCGCCTCCGCGAGATCGTCCCGGAGGCGCGGATCGCGACCGCGCACGGCCAGATGTCCGAGCAGGCCCTGGAGCAGGTCGTCGTCGACTTCTGGGAGAAGAAGTTCGACGTCCTGGTCTCGACGACGATCGTCGAGTCCGGCATCGACATCTCCAACGCGAACACCCTGATCGTCGAGCGCGGCGACAACTTCGGCCTGTCGCAGCTGCACCAGCTGCGCGGCCGCGTCGGCCGCGGCCGCGAGCGCGGCTACGCGTACTTCCTGTACCCGCCGGAGAAGCCGCTCACGGAGACCGCCCACGAGCGCCTCGCCACCATCGCCCAGCACACCGAGATGGGCGCCGGCATGTACGTGGCGATGAAGGACCTGGAGATCCGCGGCGCGGGCAACCTGCTCGGCGGCGAGCAGTCCGGCCACATCGCGGGCGTCGGCTTCGACCTGTACGTACGGATGGTCGGCGAGGCCGTCGCCGACTACCGCAAGTCCCTGGAGTCCGGCGGCGTGGAGGAGGAGCCGCCGCTGGAGGTCAAGATCGAGCTGCCGGTCGACGCGCACGTCCCGCACGACTACGCGCCGGGCGAGCGGCTGCGCCTCCAGGCCTACCGCGCCATCGCCTCCGCCAACTCGGAGGACGACATCAAGGCCGTACGGGAGGAACTCACCGACCGCTACGGCAAGCTGCCCGAGCCGGTCGAGAACCTGCTGCTCGTCGCCGGCCTGCGCATGCTGGCCCGCGCCTGCGGCGTCGGCGAGATCGTCCTCCAGGGCCCCAACATCCGCTTCGCCCCGGTCGAGCTGCGCGAGTCGCAGGAGCTGCGCCTGAAGCGCCTCTACCCGCGCACGGTCATCAAGCCGGCCGTCCACCAGATCCTGGTGCCGCGACCGACGACGGGCAAGATCGGCGGAAAGCCGGTGGTGGGACGCGAACTGCTGGCGTGGACGGGGGAGTTCCTGGCGGAGATCCTGGGGTCGTGATCGCCCCGCCGCCGCCCCGCATCGGCCGGAGCCGCGCCTGATGTGCCATTTCTGATGCGCCGCGCGTCCCCGGTCCGGCAGCATGTCGTCCATGTCGGACGGGGGACGCGGGAGCGAGGTGCGGGGGCGTGGGCTGCTGGGCGGCCTGGGGCTGACCGCCGTGTTGGCGGCGTGCGTGCTGTGGGCGCTGCGGGGCAGGGGCGATGGTCCGCTGGGTCTCTCCGAGCGGACGGACCTGATCGCGATGGTGGTCGGGGTCAGCGGTCTGGCCATCGCGGCGCTCGCCCTGGCCCGTACGCCCGAACAGGACCTGGCCGTGGTGGTCGCACGTCTGGCCCGTGAGGTCAAGGCGCTCGGCGAGCCGCAGTGGACGCGCGCCCTGGGCGGCGACCTGCAGGCCATCGACGTCGCCTTCTCCTTCCGCCGCTACACGGTCGCCCGTGCCGCCGAGCTGCCGGCCACGCCCGCGGGGCGCCTGGAACAGGTGGTCGAGGACTTCCTGGCACTGCGGCCCCGCCGCATGGTGATCACCGGGGAGCCGGGGGCCGGAAAGACCGTCCTGGCCCGCAAGTTCGTGATGGAGCTCAACCGGGTGCGGCCCGCGGACGAGCCCGTGCCGGTGCTCGTGAACCTGGCCGACTGGGACACGGACCAGCGGTTCGACACGTGGCTGGCACGGCACCTTTCGCGCGACTACGGCCTGCGGGCGAAGGCCGCCGAACGGATCGTCGCCGCCCGCATGGTGCTGCCGGTCCTCGACGGCCTCGACGAGATGGAGCCGGCCGACGCCGTCGGCACCGGCTCCCGCGCGGGCCGGGCGCTCGCGGCCCTGGCCCGCCAGCAGGACGGCACGGAACCGGCGCCGCTCGTCCTGACCTGCCGGTCGACGCAGTACGACGCCCTGGAGGCGGTGGGCGGCCACATATTGGATGCGGCCCGTCTGGAGATCGCTCCGGTCGCCCCGGGCCAGGCCGTGCGGTTCCTGGAACTGCGGGGTGCCGCGCGCCGCCCCGAGCTCTGGCGGCCGCTCCTCGACGAGCTGCGCGACCGGCCGGACGGTGTCCTCGCCGGAGCGCTGTCCACGCCGTGGCGGCTGACGCTGGCGGCGGTGGCCTACGACAGGGAGGGCGACCCCGCGGAGCTGATCGGACTCACGACGGAGGCCGAGGTCGCGGACCGGCTGCTGAGCCGGTTCGTCGCGGCCTCGACGGCGAACGCCCTTGTGGGGCCCGGTCGTTACGCGCCGCAGCGCGTGCACCGGGGCCTGCGGCTCCTCGCCGTGAGCCTGGGGGAGGGAAGCGCGGCCGAGACGGACCTGGTGCTGACGCGGCTGGCGAGACAGGTGCCGAAGTGGCTGGTGGGAGCGGTGGTGACCGTACTGATGCTGCCGGCGCTGCTCGTCAACACGACGGTGCTGCTCCACTGGGACGACGTCGACGGGGCGGAGCGGTGGCTGTCTGTCGTGGGGATGCTGGTGGTGGTCGGCGTGATGCTGTCGGCGCTGCGGGGCAGGCTCAACACCGTGGAGCCGACGACGGCGGTTCCCCGGCTCGGCAGCCCGCTGTGGCGGCTGGGGGCGGTACGGGCGCTGCGGAGGGCGCCGAGGTCGTTCGCGGGCATCTTCGGACTGGCCATGGCCCTGGTCGGGCCGTGGGTGTTCGCGACCAGGAGCGGGCTGGGGCCGCTCTTCGTGACGGGGATCTCCACGGGGGCGCTGGTGACCGGGGCCGTCTCGTTGACGCTGTCGGAGGTGGACAGGGCGGCGGTCGGCCCGACGGGCGCGCTCAGGAACCAGCTGTGGATGCTCGCGTTCGGCGTCCCCGCCGTCGTCCTCGTCGCGGTGTTCCTGCCGGAGGACGGGCCGGAGAGGCTGATGGGGCTCTCCGTCGTCGGCCTGGTCACTGCCGTGGGCGTCTTTGTCCTGACGGACCTTGTCGCGTACGTCCTGTTCCTGTTGCTGAACCCGCACCGCGTTCCGTTCCGTCTCGCCCGCTTCCTCGACTGGTCCGTCGCCGCCGGCCTCATGCGCACCTCCGGCGCCGCCTACCAGTTCCGCCACCGCGAGTTCCAGGAGTGGCTGGTGCGGCACCCCGGGCCCTGAGGGGCTGCGGGGTGCCGTACCCGGGTGGCCGGGGCTACAGCTCGTCGAGGTCCAGCGCCTCGGCCATCGCGGTGTAGCCCGCGTCGCCCGGGTGGAGGTGGTCGCCGGAGTCGTAGGCCGGGAGGATGCGGTCCGGGTCGGACGGGTCGGCGACGGCGCGGTCGAAGTCGACGACGGCGTCGTACGCGCCCGAGGTGCGGACCCACTCGTTGAAGGCCTCCCGCTTGGCCTCGTTCTCCGGGGTGTCGTAGAACGAGCCCTTGATCGGGGTGAGGGTCGCGCCGACGACCTTCAGGCCGTGGGCGTGGGCCTGGCGGATGAGGGTGCGGTGGCCCTCGATGAGCTGGTTCACGGAGACCTCGGGGGTGGGGCCGCCCGGGAAGGCCGGGCCGCTGCCGCCGAAGTCGTTGATGCCCTCCAGCAGGATCACCGTGCTCACGCCCTTCTCGGTGAGGACGTCCTTCCGGAAGCGGGCCACGGCCTTCTCGCCCGCCCAGGTCGTGTCGTTGGTGACCTCGTTGCCGCCGATGCCGTGGTTGAGGACGGCGCGCGGGCGGCCGGTGGCGGCGAGGCGTTCGGCGAGCTCGTCGGGGTAGCGGTTGTCGGCGTCGGCGGTGGAGCCGACGCCGTCCGTGATGGAGTCGCCGAAGGCGACGATGCCGTCGCGGCGGGCGGCGGCGCGGGGGCCGCCGGAGACCTCGACGCCGGAGAGGTAGTACCAGGACGAGCTGGTCTCGGTGAACGCCGCGCCCGAGGTGTCGGCCCGGTGGTCGCCGGCCGCGCGGTAGCTGGTCGCGGACGCCATGTGGTGGAAGGTGGCCGGGCCCGTCGGGCCGGCCAGGTAGAGGGTCACGGTGACCGATTCGAGCGCCTTGGTGCGGAACGGCACGCCGTCGCTGAGCAGGGTGCCGCCGGCCGGCACGGTCACGGAGCCGCGGCCTTGGAAGGTGAGCGCCCGGACCGAACCGGGTACGACCGCACCGCCCTCGGCGGTACGGGCGACCGTCGCGCCGGTCACGCGCAGCGGCGTCGTGCCGTAACGGTTCGTCAGCTCGATCCGGGCCTTGCTGCCGCCCGCGCTGATCCGCACCGTCTGCCGGACGGTCTGGTCCGCGAAGCCCTGCAGCGACCAGTTCGGGGCGAACGGCGCGGCCGGCGCCTGCGGGGACGCGGCCCACACGCCGTGCCAGGCGCCGGCGGTGGCGCCCGCGGCGGTGGCGGTCGTGGCGGCCGGGGTGTCGGCCGTGGCGGCGGTGGCCGGGACGGTGGCGAGGGTCAGGGTGGCGAGCAGGGCGATGCCCGCTCGCCGGAGGGTGCCGGTGCTGGTGTTGGTGCCGGTGGTCATGTGCTGGTCGCTTCCCCGTTGTCGTCAGTGCGTACGACAGGGGTCAAGTTCGTACCGTCTTCAACTATTCCCGTGCGGAGAAAGAAAGTTGGCGGAGGGTCAGGTCGGGGGGAGGGGCGGGCGGCCGAACGTCAGGCCCGCGAGCGTGCGGAAGACCTCGCCCGGGTCGCGGTCGGCCAGCGGCTCGTCCAGGTTGTGGGTGAGCAGCAGGGTCGCGAAGCCGTGGGCCAGGGACCAGGCGGCGATGCCGGTGGTGCGCGGGTCGGCGGTGGCCTCGGGGCCGGAGGTGGTGCCGGGGCCGGCGGTGGCGCCGGGTCGGGCGGTGGTGCCCGCGAGGTCGGTGACGCCCGCGCGGAGCTCCGCGGAGGCCCGCTCCTTGGCGGCGAGGAGCTCGGCGTCGTCGGCGCGGTAGAGGTCCGGCCGGAACATCACCTGGAAGTGCGCGGGGTGCGCGGCGGCGAAGCGTACGTAGCGGACTCCGCGCTCCCGCAGGTCGGGGGCGTCGGCGAGGGTGCGCGCGAGGAGGTCGTAGCCCTCGGTGGCGATCGCGGTCAGCAGGCCGGTGCGGTCCTTGAAGTGGTGCGCGGGAGCGGCGTGCGAGACGCCGGCGCGGCGCGCGAGGTCACGCAGGCTGAGCGCGCCGGGGCCCTCGCCCGCGATGACGTCGAGCGCGGCGGTGAGTACGGCCTGGCGCAGATCGCCGTGGTGGTAGGCGCGCCGGCCCGTTCCGGCGTCGCCGGCGCTCCCGGTCGTGTCCGTGGTCATGGCAGCAGCGTACGCGGGATCTAGGCATTGACAAGTTCGGTGGGCGGGAGGAATCTAGTCAGTGACAAGATGAGCTGACGAGCTGAGGGAGACGTCATGGACGCCGTGATGGGTGAGGCCTCGACCGTGGAGGCCGTGAGCGTCGAGAGCCGGAGCGTGGAAGCCCCGACCGTGGAGACCCCGGCCGCCGGAGGCCCGGCCGGGGGCGCCGGAGCCCCGGAGCCCGCCCGGGTCCGCCAGATGTGGCACCTGCTCGAACCCCTGCACGCCGTGCTCTACTACTCGCCCGAGGCCTTCGACGAGGCCGCCGCCCTCGGGTACGACGTCTCCGAGCGCTGGCCCTCCTACTTCGCCTGGCGCGCCGCCGCCCTCGGCCCGGCCGGTGCCGAGCGGGTCGCCTCGGCCTTCTACAGCTTCAGCCCCGCGACGGTCGCCCGGTACGTCCCCGCCGCCTGGGACGTCGCCGCTCCCGCCGACGTGCTCGCCGCCCGGCTGCGCGCCGTCGACCGCACGTACCGCACGCTCCTCGGCGACGACGTCCTCGCGAGCCCCGAGCTCGCCGAGGCCGCCGCCCTCGCGCGCCGCGCCGCGGAAGCCGCGCCGCTCGCCGGGCGGGCCCTGGCCGCCGCCCATGCCGAGCTGCCCTGGCCCGAGGCCCCGCACCTGGTGCTGTGGCAGGCCGCGACGGTCCTGCGCGAGCAGCGCGGCGACGGGCACCTCGTCGCCCTCGCCGCCGCCGGCCTCGACCCGGTCGAGTCCCTGGCCTCCTTCGCCGCCGTCGGTGCCGCCGCCGAGGCGACCTTCGCGAGCCGCGGCTGGAGCGCGGCGGAGTGGGCCGCCGCCCGCGAACGCCTCGCCGCCCGCGGCCTGGTCCACCCCGACGGCGCCGCGGACGCCGAAGCCGGCACCGCGACGGACGCCGGGCGCGCCCTGCGCGCCGACGTCGAGCGCCGTACGGACGAACTCGCCGCCGCGCCCTGGGCCGCGCTCGGCTCCGAGGCCACCGACCGGCTCGCCGAACTGCTCGGCGGCCCCTGGCTCACCGTCGTCGGCTCCGGCCTGCTGCCGTCCGAGAACACGCTGGGCATCGGCAAGGTGTGAGCCGGCCCGGCAACCGGGCGGGACAACGCGCGCGACGAGGTGCGCCGGCGGCGAAAGGCGGGCGGTGTGACGTGGTGTGAGGTCCTTCGCCCCGCCCGTTTCGGGACCAAAGGGCGCGAACGGCCGAGCGGCGCCCGTCCTACGATCCTCGGGTGTCGACGTATCAGAAAGCCCTCACCGCCTCCGCCTCCGCCGTCCTCGCGCTCCTCGTCGCGACCGCCTGCTCGCCCGAGCCGGGTGCGTCCGGAACCGGCAGCGGCGCGCCGCCGAAGCCCGCCGCCGGCGGCAGCGCGCTGGCCGCCGTGGACACCCTGACGGTCAAGGGGCGGGCGCCGAAGACCGGTTACGAGCGGGAGAAGTTCGGCCGGGCGTGGTCGGACGTCGACCGCAACGGCTGCGGCACCCGCGACGACATACTGGCCCGCGACCTGACCGGCGTCCGGTTCACCGACGGCCGCTGCAAGGTCGCCTCCGGCACGCTCGCCGACGACCCGTACACGGGCCGCTCCGTCGACTACGTACGGGGCCGCAGCAAGGTCGACATCGACCACGTCGTGGCGCTCTCCGACGCCTGGCAGAAGGGCGCGCAGAAGTGGGACCCCGGCACCCGGCTGCGCTTCGCCAACGACCCGCTCAACCTGCTCGCCGTGGACTCCACGGCCAACCGCCGCAAGTCCGACGGCGACGCCGCGACCTGGCTGCCGCCGAACAAGGCCTACCGCTGCACCTACGTCGCCCGCCAGGTCGCCGTGAAGAAGAAGTACGGCGTGTGGGTCACGGCCGGCGAACGGGACGCGATGAAGCGGGTCCTGGCCGGCTGCCCCGGCCAGCGGCTTCCCTGAGGTCCGGCCCAGGCGCTGGGCGGACGCGGGGCTGGGCGACGGCGGGGCAGGTGCTGGAAAATCGATTCCGCGGTGATCGTGCGGCGCCGTAGCCTCGCTGCCATGGACGACCTGGACCTGCACATCACGACCCTCGCCGAGCGGCCCGAACTCGCCGGCCCGCTCTGGGGCATGAAGGACCTCTGGCCGGAGTTCATGATGTACGACCCGGTCGGCTGGGCCAACGTGGGCCGTATCGTGGCCGACTTCCCCGAGTACGTGCTCGTCGCCACGGACGGGCCCACCGAGCCCGCCACGGACGACGTCAATCCGCACGGGAAGGTCGTCGCCCGGGCGCTCAGCGTGCCCTTCGCGCTCCAGGCCGAAGGCCGCAGCGAGCTGCCCGACACCGGCTGGGACCAGGTCCTGCTCTGGGCGTTCTCCGACCTGCGGCACGGTCGCAGGCCCGACACCGTCAGCGCGATCGAGATCACCGTGGACACGAGCGTGCTCGGCAAGGGCCTCTCGGGCCGCATGCTGGCCGCGATGCGCGCCAACGCCGCCCGCCTCGGCTTCTCCGAGGTCGTCGCGCCGGTGCGCCCCAACGCCAAGCACCTGGAGCCGGAGGCCTCCATCCACGAATACGCCTTCCGCACCCGCGAGTCGGACGGACTGCCGCACGACCCGTGGCTGCGCGTCCACGTCCGGGCGGGCGCCACGATCGAGAAGGTCGCGCCCGCGTCGATGACGGTCAGCGGATCCGTCGAGCAGTGGCGCGCGTGGACCGGCAAGCCGTTCGACACCGACGGCCCGGTCGAGGTCGACGGCGCGCTGGTGCCGGTGCACTGCGAGGCCTCCCGCGGCTACGGCGTGTACGTCGAACCGAACGTCTGGGTCCGCCACCGCATCTGACCGGACGGCGAGAAGGCGTGAAGGCCGCCCCCCTCCAGGGGCCTTCACGCCTTTCGCCTCTCCGGGTGCCGGTCCGGGGGCGGACCGTCAGCCGAGGCTCTTCTCGTCGATGACGTCCTTCTTCGCGGGCGCCTTCGCCGTGACCGGCTTGTCGAAGTCGGAGAAGGAGACCGTGCCCGGCTCGTCACCGCCGGCCGTCACGATCCGCAGCAGGTACGGCTTGCCCTCCGTGGCCACGTAGAACGTGTCCTTCTCGCCGTCCTTGTAGTCCAGCGTCAGGACGAGCGCCTTCCTGCCCTCGACCGTGGTCTCCGCGCCCTCCACCGCACCGGCGCTGTCCTGCTCGAAGTCGGCCATCAGCTTCTTGAGGTCGCACATGTCGAGCATGTCCTTGGCGTCCGGGTCCTTGGCGTCGGTCTTGACCCAGCGGCCCTTCAGCTGCTTGATCACCGCGGCCTGGACGTCCGCCGGCTCGCCCTTCGACTGCTCCTTCAGGAAGGCCTCGTCGAAGCGGAGGTAGACGGCCTTGTCGGCGGGCTCGGAGGGGCGGATCAGCTCGGCCGTGCCCGTCGCGCCGACCGTCATCGTGCCCGTGCAGCGGCCCTGGACGTCGGTGGACAGGTAGCCCTTCAGCGGCCCGTCCGTCGTCTTCGTGTCGAGGTCCACCGTCAGGGAGCGGGCGGCCTTCGTCGTGGCCACGGCCTTGTCCAGGATCTGGGCCGCGCTCATGTCCCCGAACGGGCCGGTGGCCTCGGGCTTGTCGTCGGAGAAGGGACCGCAGGCGGTCGCGCCGAGCGCGACGGCGGCACACAGCGCGGCGGCGAGAGCGGTACGGCGGGGACGGCGGGGGCGACGGGTGGTGGCAGGCATGGGGGTGCTCCGAGTGATCGGGGTGGTACGGGGGAGGGGGAGGGGCGAGGGCGCGGGCGCGGGGTGGCGCGGGGTGCGTCAGCCGAGCTTCAGGTCCCACTGCGTGGCGTCGTGGTCCAGGCCCGGCTCGACCTCGACGGTCAGGCTCTTCGCGGCGGCGGGGGTGTCGAAGCCGAAGGTCTGGGTGGCCTTCTTGCCGGGCAGGACCGAACCCTCGAAGATCACGCCGAGCTTGTCGCCGAGGATCTGCTCGGCCTCGACGCCGTCCTTGCCAGTGCGGGCCTTCGGCGCCGTGCCCGCGGTGTCCCAGGCCTTCTTGCCGGAGTTCTCGATGGTGACGGTGACCTGGTACGCCTTGTTGCCCTCGGTGTGGCCGACGGCGAACTCGTCCGGGGTGAACGCCTTGGGCTCCGAGACCGTGACCTTCAGGCCGTCCTCGTACTCGACGGTGTCCCCGGCCTCCAGGGCCTTGCCCTGAGCGGCCTTGCCGCCGGGGTTCTTGGGGGCCGAGTCCTTGAGCGACTTGTCGAGCTTCTCGAGCTCGTCCACCGCGCCGCTGACGGCGGTGAAGGTGATGACCGCGCCGACGACCGAGAGGATCAGGGCCGCGAGGCCCAGGATCGCGCCGGTCAGCGTGACTCCCTTGTTGTTGGCCTCGCCCCGCTTGACCCGGCCCTTCCCGACCAGGCCGAGGACCAGGGCGATCAGGCCGAGGATGCCGGCCAGCCAGAAGAAGAGCGGGATGAGGCCGGAGAGCGTGCCGATGATGCCGAGGATCAGGGCCGCGGTCCCGAGCCCGTTCCGCATGGCCGCCGGAGCCGGGGCGTGCGGGAGTTGCGTGTCGTGCGACATGAGTGTGTCCTCCCGGACAGAGAGTTCGTCTGGCGCGATGCATCAATGATAGCAGAAGCTGTGAACCGAGTCAACACGGTTCACAGAAGTCGGGTCGGCTCACGCTGTGAAGGGAGGGCTCTTGCGTTCGTCAGTAAGATCGGTGACACACGCCAGGCGGGACGAGAAGGAGTGGCCGGTGCCGGAGAGCGCAGCAGAGGTGACCGCCGCGGGCATCGCCCGCCTCGCGGGAGTCGGCCGGGCGGCCGTGAGCAACTGGCGCCGCCGGCACGCCGACTTCCCCAAACCGGTCGGCGGCACCGAGACCAGTCCGTCCTTCGCCCTCGCCGACGTCGAGGACTGGCTGCGCGCCCAGGGCAAGCTCGCCGAGGTCCCGCTCCGCGAGCGCGTCTGGCAGCAGGTCGCGGGCCACCCCTCCGGCGCCGTCACCGGCCTGGTCCACGCGGGCTGCGTGCTCCTCCTCGTCCACGACCGGGCGGCGGCCTGGCCCGCCCTCGCCGCCGCGCCCGACGACCGGCTCGGCGAGCTGCTCCCGGTGCCGCTGGAGGAGACGCTGACCGAGCGGTTCGGCGTCGAGCGGGCCGTCCGCACGCCCAGCCCACGCGAGCTCGCCGGCTCCGTCCCGCTCGTGCGCGCGGTGGCGGAACTCGCGGCCGAGACCGGCCCCCGCGAGGCCTTCGAGTTCCTGCTCGGCCGCCACCTGGACGCCAACCCCCGCCAGTACACGCTCACCCCGCCCGGCCCCGCCGCCCTCATGGCGGCGCTCGCCGGCCCCGCCGCGACCGTCCTCGACCCCGCCTGCGGCACCGGCGCGCTCCTCGGCACGGCCGCGGCCGCCGCGGCCGGATCCACCGGATCGGCAGCCACCGCACCGGGGTCCGTCCCCGCCGCCGGCCCCGGAGTCACCGCCCTCCACGGCCAGGACGCCGACCCCGACCTGGCCGCGCTGACCGCCCTGCGCCTCGCGCTCGCCACCGACGCCACCGGCCCCCGCCGCGTCGACGTCCGGGTCCTCGCCGGAGACACCCTGCGCGCCGACGCCTTCCCCGCGCTCACCGCCGACGCCGTGCTCTGCCACCCGCCGTTCAACGAGCGCAACTGGGGCCACGACGAGCTCGCCTACGACCCGCGCTGGGAGTACGGCTTCCCGGCCCGCACCGAGTCCGAACTGGCCTGGGTCCAGCACGCCCTGGCCCGGCTGCGCCCCGGCGGCACCGCCGTCCTCCTCATGCCGCCCGCCGCCGCCTCCCGCCGCTCCGGCCGCCGCGTCCGCGCCGACCTGCTGCGCCGGGGCGCGCTGCGGGCCGTCGTCGCCCTGCCGGCCGGCGCGGCCCCGCCGTACGGCATCCCGCTGCACCTGTGGGTGCTGCGCAAGCCCGTCCCCGGCGAGCGCCCGCCCGGCGAGCTGCTGCTCGTCGACACCGCGCACGAGACCGCCGCGGGCGCCGGCGTCCCCGGCTCCGGCAGCGGCCGCGACCGGCTCGACTGGCCCGCCGTCGAGAGCGCCGTCCTGGGCGCGTGGCGGCCCTTCGACCGCGACGGCACCCTTCCCGAGACGCCCGGCGAAAGCCGCTCCGTGGCGGTCGTCGAACTCCTCGACGACGACGTCGACCTGGCGCCCGCGCGCCATCTGCCGCCGCCCGCCGCCGCCGAGGGCGCGGCGCAGCTGGCCGGGGTGCGCGAGCGGCTCACGGAGACCCTGCGCCGCACCCGCGAGCTGACGCCGCCGCCCGCCGCCGAGCCCGGTGCGGCGCCCGGCGTCCGCATGACCGCGACGACGGTCGGCGAGCTCGCCCGCGCGGGCGCCCTGACCCTGCGCGCCGGAGGCACGGGCACGGCACCCGCCGGGCCCGCCGCCCAGGCGCCCGTCCGGGTCCTCACGGACACCGACGTCCTGGCCGGCCACGCGCCCTCCGGCACCCTCCCCGAGGCCCCGCCCGAGGGCCCCGCCGAGGAGCCCGTGCTGCTCGCCGCTGGCGACGTCGTCGTGCCGGTGCTCGGCGGCGGCTCGGTCGCCCGGGTCGTCGACGCCGCCACCGCGGGCGCCGCCCTCGGCCGCAACGTCCACCTGCTGCGCCCCGACCCGGCGGCCCTCGACCCGTGGTTCCTCGCCGGCTTCCTGCGCGCCACCGCCAACAGCCGCCAGGCCAGCTCGTACGCCTCGACCGCGACCCGGCTCGACGTCCGCCGCCTCCAGCTGCCCCGGCTGCCGCTGAACGAACAGCGGCGCTACGGAGACCGGTTCAGGGCCCTGGCGGAGTTCGAGGAGGCGCTGCGGCTCGCGGGCCGGCTCGGCGAGCAGCTGGTGCAGGGCATGTACGACGGGCTCGCGGACGGCACGGTCGCACCCTGACCGGACCCTGGCCGTCCGTTCCGTACAACCCTGGAGCCGATGCCGGAGTCGGTGTATACGCTCGTCTCCGACAGTCGGCTGATCAGATGACCAGGAGCAGGAATGTACGGCCAGGGCTATCCGGCGCCGCCCGCGCCGCCGCAGCAGCGCGTTCCGACCTCGGTCATCGTGCTGCGGGTGCTGTTCGCCGTGCTGCCGCTCCTCAGCCTCGGCATGCTGACGTGGGTGACGGCACTGCGGATCGGCCTCCTGACCCGCCGGGTGGTGGACTGGGTCCTGCTCGCGGTGTCGGTGGCGGTGATCGTCGCCACCTTCGTCCTGCTGCCGACGGACGAGAACGACACGTCGCTGCGGGGTGACCTGGTCATCGGGATGGTGCTGCTCAGCGCGATCGCGTTCACGGCGTACTACCTGGTGGTGGACATCCGGCACGACCACACGCGCCCCCGCCCGCACGGGCCGGCGCCGGTCCCGCCGCCGTACAACCCGTACGCGGCGACCGTGCCGCAGCACCACCAGGCCTACGGCTACCCCCAGCCCCAGCCCCAGACCCAGCCCCCGTCCGTGGTCCCGCCCGCGGCCCGGCCCCAGCCCGTCCAGCAGCCCCAGTCCCAGCCGCAGCCCCTCACCCCGCCGAGCCCGCGCATCCACCAGGTGCGCGCCGAGCTCGACGAGCTGAGCGACCTGCTCCGCAAGGACGAGCGGAAGTGAACGGGCGGGTCGTCGGCGGGCGGTACGAGCTGGCCACCCTGATCGGCCAGGGCGGCATGGGCCAGGTCTGGACGGCGTACGACGGCCGCCTCGACCGCCGGGTCGCCGTGAAGCTGCTCAGCCCCGCCGCCATCAGCGGGCCCGCGACGGCCGCCGACGAGCTGCGGCGCCGGTTCGTGCGGGAGTGCCGGGTCACCGCCCAGGTCGACCACCCCGGACTCGTCACCGTGCACGACGCGGGCAGCGACGGCGACGACCTGTATCTGGTCATGCAGTACGTGGAAGGCGCCGACCTCGCCGACCACCTCGCCGAGCACGATCCCTATCCGTGGCCGTGGGCGGTCTCCGTCGCCGCCCAGCTGTGCGCGGTCCTGGAGGCCGTGCACGCGGTGCCCATCGTGCACCGCGACCTCAAGCCGCGGAACGTGATGGTCCGCCCGGACGGCACGGTCACCGTGCTCGACCTGGGCGTGGCGTCCGTCCTCGACTCCGACACCACCCGCCTCACCCACACCGGCTCGCCCATCGGCAGCCCCGCCTACATGGCGCCCGAGCAGGCCATGGGCGGCGTCGTCGGCCCGTACACCGACCTGTACGCGCTGGGCGTGCTCCTCCACGAACTCCTCAGCGGCAACGTGCCCTTCGCCGGCTCCACCGCCCTCGGCGTGCTGCACCGGCACCTCCACGAGGCGCCCGTGCCGGTCCGCCGGCTGCGCCCCGAGGTGCCCGAGGCCCTCGAAGCGCTCGTCCTGCGCCTCCTCGCGAAGGACCCTCAGGCGCGGCCGTCCGGGGCGCAGGAGGTGTACGAGGAGCTGCTGCCGCTCCTGCCCGCGCGCGGCGCCGCCGGGCCGTCGGGGCCGCTCGACCCGACCCGTCCGTTCCGCCGCCCGCACGCGCCCTGGCCCGACCGTTCGGCCCGGGTCCCGGCGGCGCCTCCGCCTCCGGTGGCCCCGGCGTCGGCGCGGCCGGACGTGGCCGCGGCCGTGGACGAGGTGAAGCGGCTGCTCGGCGAGGGCTCCCTCACCCAGGCCGTGGACATCCTCGGCGGCATCCTCCCGGCCGCCGCCGCGGAGCACGGCGAGCGGTCGCCGGTGGTGCGGATCCTGCGCAAGCAGTACGCGTCGACGCTGATGGACGACGGCCAGTACCGCCGTGCCCTGCCCGAGCTGCGCCGGCTCGCCGAGGACCGCGCGGCGGAGGCCGGCCCGGCGGACCCGCAGACGCTCCAGTACCGCTACGACGCGGCCCTGTGCCTGGAGCAGCTGGGTGACCCGGCCGCCGCGCTCGCGGAGTTCCGCGCGCTCCTGCCGTACCACGAGCAGGACGCCCGGGCCTTCGACATCCGGCACCGGATCGGGCTGTTGCTGCTCGCGACGGGCGACCACACGGGCGCGGCGTCCCAGTTGGGCGCGCTGCTGTACGACGTGGAGCGCACCCACGGCCCCTATCACCCGCTTGCGACCGATTTGCGGCGGGTGTTGGAGCGTCAGCAGCAGATGGGACGCGGCTTCTGACGGGTCGGCAGCATCACGACTCCGTACCGGATTCGCTAACGGAAAGCATTGGTCCGATTTGGTCATTTTGCGCGGTGTAACGTGCGCGTTCGATCATGTCCACGCCTTCCAAGGATCCTTCATGACCACGCCTCCGCCGTCCGACCCGTTCGCCGCCGCGCCCGGGCAGCCCGCGCCCGAGCCCGCCCCGCAGAAGAAGGGTGGCGGTCTGCTGAAGAAGGTCGGCGGCTTCGTCGTCCTGGTGATCGTCGCCGTCGCCTGGAAGTTCGGTGTCCCGTACCTGACCGGTGACGCCCCGGTGCACGCCAAGGTCGGCGAGTGCGTGATCGTGACCGGCCCGGAGAACGCCCCCGAGGTCGAGACCCAGGGCTGCGACTCCGGCAAGGCCGACCTGTACAAGGTCGCCGCCGTGCACGAGGACACGTTCGACCTGAACAAGTGCGACCAGACCAAGTACTCGGCGCTCGCGCAGCAGCTGGGCTCGGACAAGTTCGTCCTCTGCCTCGAAGAGGTCGCGGCCAAGTAAGCAGCCGTACGTGAAAGGGGCCGGCCCGTCGGGACCGGCCCCTTCCGCGTACCCGCGTCACACGCGCACGCCGCGCGCCCGGGGCGGCGCCGCTCACGTCCCCGACGGCCGCGGCTGCTCCGGCGGAACCGAGCTCTCGGCGGCCGCCATCCACTGGTCCAGGTCGTCCTGGGTGAACTCCGTCCACGGCGGGACCTCCGGGAGCCGACGGAGGAGGTCGTAGGCCTCGGGGATGTGGGGGCCGCGGAGGACCGGGCAGTGGCAGCCGGCGATGACCTGGGCGTCCAGTTCCTGGAAGCCGCTGACGACCGCCCCGAACTTCTCCGCGTCCAGCAGGGCGACCCAGGGGGAGACCAGGCGCCCGCCGAACAGCTGGCCGTCGCGGAACTCGTCCGGCGACAGCGCCGCCGTCTCGGGCATGGGAGCCGGCACGTTCGTGGCGAAGGTGTCGACGGACCACAGGACGCCGGTCTTCCGGTCGAAGAGGGCCCGGGTCGTGGGGTTGTCGAACAGCGGCGGCCGCTTGGCGACCAAGGTGCGGTCGCCCGCGTCGATCGTGTCACCGTCCGTCATGAAGCGGCACCGGTTGACGGGCGTCTCCCACTCCTCGGCCATGCGGCCGATGGAGAACCACGTCGTCAGCAGGGTCGCGTTCGGGCACTCCGCCAGGACCGCCAGCAGGTTGCCCGCGTGGTCGCGGTCGTCGTGGGTCAGGAAGATCCACCGCACGTCCAGGGGATCCACGACGGACCAGGCCGCCTCCAGCCACTGGGAGCGCACCGCGGGCGCACCGGTGTCCACCAGGACCGGCTCGGCTCCCCGTATCACCATCGAATTCATCGGGAAGTGACCGACCGGCGGGGCCTCGAGGGCCCAGGGGATGACGAACGTCTCGTCGGCGATCTCGTACGGCTCCAGCAGGCTGAAACTTTCCATCGCGAAACACCCCTAGCCCTGCGGCGCCGGAAGGTAGAACTCCAGGGCGATGGTGTCCGGATCCTTGAAGTTGAGATGAATCCCCCCGGCGGGGTCCTCGAAGACGCCCGAGTGCCCGATCTCCTGCTCGTCCAGCCGGGACTCCCACGCCTCGATCGCCGCCCGGTCGGCGACGTGGAAGGCCAGGTGGTCGAGGCCGACCCGGCTCGGATCGAAGGCGTCCGACGGGTTCGTCGCCTCGTGCGTACGGAACCCGATGACCATGACGGGGGAGGCGACGGCCACGAAGGGCCCGAACTCGTCCTCGACGTCGAGCACCGTCTGCGTGTCGAGCAGGCGGTTGTAGAACTCGGCGCTGCGCTTCACGTCGCTCACGGTGAGAGTGACGTGCCCGATTCCAGCGATCTCGGGCATGGGCTGCCACCTCCTCCAGGGAGGACCGCTGTCTCTCTTCGATGCTACGCCGTGGCCTTCACGTCGGCGACGAAGGCGGACCAGGCGCCGGCCGCGAAGAGGAGGGCGGGGCCGGCGGGGTTCTTGCTGTCGCGGACGGGGACGAGGGGGAGGCCGTCGGCGACCTCCAGGCAGGCGCCGGCGTCATCGTTGCTGTACGAGCTCTTGCGCCAAGTGACGGTGCTCAGATCGAGGGCTCGCACTGTGCTTCCTCCAACGTACGCATGATGAACTTCCGTGAATCCACCGGGGAAAGGGCCAGATCCCGAGCTCGATCGTAGCGGAGCTGCAACAGGTCCACGTCGGCCGTTCCCTCGATCAGGCTTCCGGAAAAGCTGGTCTCCAGCCAGGCCACCACGCGGCCGTCCGCGAGCCTCAGGAACGTCACATCGGTGCCGTTCAGCGCGTACAACCCGGCGGAGTGCGGTACCACCTGGATGGTGACGTTCCGGCTGTCGCCCATCGTGAGCAGATGTTCCAGTTGCTCCTGCCAATGTGCCTGATCCGGCAGCGGCCTGCGCAGCACGGCCTCTGGCAGGACCGTGCGGAAGCCAAGGGCGTCGGCTCCCCTCAGGCGCTCCTGGCGCCCTAGACGTGCCTCGACATGGCGTGTCAGATCGGCGCCCTCAAGTGTGCCTGTCTCCATCAGCGTGCGTGCGTAGGCCTCGGTCTGGAGCAGGCCCGGGAACACGCTGGCCGCGTGGTTCCAGACGCTGACTGCCTCTGCCTCCAAGGCAAAGTACTGGCGATATTTCGCCTTGAACTGCGATTGGTCCCCCGCCGCGAGCTCCCACAGCGCCAGTAACAGCCCCGGCAACCCGTAATACGTGTCCAGCGCCTGGACGACCTCCGGGCCGCCGATCGTCTCGCCCTTCTCCATCTTCGAGAACAGCGTCGCGTCCCAGCCCAGCGCGCCCCCCAACGCCCGGTAGCTCAGCTTCCGTTCCAGCCGCAGCTTCTTCAGTTCCTCCGCGAACCGCTTCCTCGGCTCCTGGCTGCGGCCCGTGATCACCCGTCTCGGCGGCATCGCACACACGCACCTCTCCTGGAAGGTGTGGAATTACCGGATCAACGACGGGGAACAACGGCCGCCAATCCGGCCTCCCCAACCTGCCCCGGGTCCATTCTCGACATGCCCCATCACGGAGGGTAGTCCAACACCTGGAGCGGTTGTCATGGAGTGCGGCGATTTTGTGTACGACGAAGTTGCTTGTGTGGTAGGGGAGTTCCGGGGCCACGCCGGGCCCCACGCGATGCTCCGTCACCTCGGCGGCGGGCGGGAATGGCAGGCCGATCCCGCCCACCTCAGGCCCGCGACGCAGGACGAGCGCCTCAGCGCGGGCGTGCGCGCGGTGAACGAGCGGGCGCGGGCCGCGGCCGTGGCGTTCCTGGACGTGGAGCTTCCGGCGCCGCCCGTGCCCGTACCGGGGTGTGCGGAGTGTGACGGTCTGGCGGACCGGCGGCGCCGGGCGTGGCTGCGCTACGACGGCAGCGGGGAGGCGGACGCGAACGTGCTCCTCCGCCGTCATCTGGCGGAGGAGCACGGGGTGGAGCAGGAGGGGGTCCGGGGCGGGGGCGCCGGTCAGCCGAACTGGCCGACCTTGTAGTCGCCGCCGGGCATCTGGAGCATGACGTTCATGCGGTTGAACGCGTTGATGAGGGCGATGAGTCCGACGAGGGCGAGCAGCTGGTCCTCGTCGTAGTACTTCGCCGCGTTCTGCCAGACGTCGTCCGGGATGCCGCTGCCGTCGGCGATGCGGGTGCCGAGCTCGGCCAGTTCGAGGGCGGCGCGCTCGGCCTCGGTGAACACCTTGGCCTCGCGCCAGGCGCCGACCATGATCAGCCGCTGCGTGGTCTCGCCGGCCGCCTCCGCCTCCTTGGTGTGCATGTCGAGGCAGAAGGCGCAGCCGTTGATCTGGCTGGCGCGGATCTTCACCAGCTCCTGGGTCGACGCCGGAAGGCCGGCCTCGTTCAGGGCGTTGCCGGCCGCCGCGAGGTGCTTGATGAGCTTGCCGGAGACCGCGCTGGCGAAGGGGTTGAGGCGGGGTTCCATGAGGGGCTCCTTGTGTGCCGTTGTCATCGTCGCTACACCCCTATGACGAGACGGCCGGAGGGACTGTGACACGGCTGGACGTGACCTGCGTCACACGCGTGTTCGGGGTGTCCGGGTCGCCCGGTCCGGCGGACCGCCGACGCCGCCGCCGGTCCCACAGCACCCACCCGGCCGGCGTCAGCAGCGACGCGACCGCCGTCGCCAGGCCCAGGCGCAGGCCCGGCGGGCGGAAGTCGCAGGAGATCTCGTGCCGGTCCGCCGTCACCGGCGCCGACACCAGGCCGCCGTACGAGCCCGCCGGGCGCCCGTCGCAGCGCCAGCCGGGGATCCTCGGGGCGGACAGGACGACCGTGCCGGCCGTGCCGGGGCGGAGGGTGGCGCGGAAGCCGGTGCCGGTGACGTCGACGGCGGTCGGGGCGGTGGCCCGCAGGGCGGTGACGGCGGTGCGCAGGCGCGTGTGGTCCAGGCAGGCCAGCTCGCCCTTCGGCGGGACCTCGGCGCGCAGGCCCGGGACCTTCTGGACGCCCAGCGACACCAGGGCCGCCCGCCACTTCAGGAGCTGCCCGCGGAGCCTGACCGTGCGGTCGCCCAGGCGTGCCGTGCCCGTGAAGTCGGGCGACCAGAAGAACACCTCGGTGCCGACCCGGCAGGCGCCGTCCGCCGCCGGCGGCTCGTACACCCGGGCGCCCAGCAGGAGTTCCTGGTTGCGGAAGGGCGAGGCGCCGTACACCGGGGCCGGTCCCGGCGGCCGTACCGTCACCAGCGGCAGTGCCGGGCCCGTGCGGACCGCCTCGCCGTCCCGCAGCCGCGCGCCGACCGCGAACAGGGCGTCGGTCACCGGGTTGTCCAGGCTCTGCAGGTTGCGGCCGCGGGAGGTCCAGCCGACGCCGAGCGCGGCCATCGTGCGCGTGAGGACCTCGGGCGTGAGGCTGCTGTAGTAGGAGCCGCCCTGGCCGCCCAGCATCATCGGCTCGTTGCCGGTGGTCTGCGGGCGGCCGGAGTCGGTGCGGTACGCGGGCCAGCCGTCGGCCCCGTCGAGCGCGGCGGCCCGCCGGGAGTCGGCCGCGCTCCACGCCGGGTAGTCGTCGAGCCGCGCGAGCCGTTCCTTGTCGCCCCACGCCGTCGTCGCCGAGGCCTGCGCCACGAGGACCGCGGCGAGCAGCGGAAGCGCGAGCCGCCGGTGCCGTACGAGGACGACGGCGAGGCCCGCCGCGAACAGCGCGAGGCCCCAGGGCGTCACCTGGTCGCTGCCGAGGGCCGCGAGGGCGGGCACGCCCACCACGGCCACGCCGCCGAGCAGCGACCGCCGGTCCGGCGGCCCGTCGGCGAGCGCGGCCCAGGCCGCCAGGACCAGCACGCCCGTCAGGACGAAGGTCTGGCGGTACGGGCTGCCGTTCGGCGTCGCGAAGACGTGCCACACCAGGTGCGTCGGGCCCCACTGCAGCGACAGCGCGACCCCGGCGACCACCGCCGGCCACAGCCACATCCGCCGGAACAGCAGGGACGCGGCGAGCACCGGCACCGCCGTGAACACGAAGAGCGCCGGCGTCGAGAAGCCGTACGTGGCGGGCATCAGCCGGGCCGCCAGGTCCGCGCCGTCCGCCGGTACGAAGTCCCGGACGACGCCCGGATAGGCGTACCGCGTCCCGAGGAACACCGGCGCCAGCACCGGCGCGGCGAGCCCCACGCCCAGGAGCACGGTCACCGCGCCCCGCACGACCACCCGCCAGCGCGGCGCCGTCACGACCAGCACCAGGGCCGCTCCGAGGGTCGCCATGTAGGCGGTGTAGAAGTTCGCGGTCCAGCAGAGCGCGACCACCAGCGGCCCGAGCAGCGGGCGCCGTCCCTCCCGTACCCACACGCCCACCAGGCAGAGCAGCGGGAAGGCGATCAGGCCGTCCATCCACATGGGGTTGTAGACGGCCTCCAAGAGCGCCCAGCCGCACAGCCCGTACGCGGCGCCGAGCAGTCCCGCGCCCCACCGCATCCGCGGATCGGCGGCCGGCCGCATCCGCGGCAGCGTGAACGCCATGGCGGCCGCCGCGGCCGCCGTCTTGAGGACGGTGACCGCGTAGAGCGCGTACGCGAGGTCCGCGCGCGGCGCGAGCGCGACCAGCGGGGCGAAGGGGCTGGTCAGGTAGGTGCCGAGGTCGGGCAGGAAGCTGGTGCCCCAGCCCGATTGCCAGTTCAGGAGCAGCCCCCCGTCGGCCCGGCCGTGCAGCAGGTCCCACAGACGGGCGTGGAACGGCAGGAACTGGTTGCCCAGGTCGTTCACGCTGCGCCGGTGCGGCCCGAACGGGAAGGTGCGGGCGACGGCGTCCCCCGCGCACATGGCGAGGGCGGTGAGCAGCGCCGCCAGCAGGGGAGCCCGGCCGGCGGCCCGCGCGGCGGCCCGTGTGGCGGTACGCCCGGCGGCCCACCCGGGGACACGCGGTTTCGGGATCTTCATCGTCTCCCGAATATCGCATCCGAATGCGCGAAATCGTCCGCGACGCCGGGCAGTTCATTCAATGGTCGCCTCGACGTCACCGGTGGAATCCGGCGGCGACATCCGGACCGGTTGTCGTGTCGTGCGTGCTGCTCTCGATCGTGGTCCCGTGCTTCAACGAAGAAGAGATCATCGGTCGCTTCCACGACCAGGTGACGGCCGAACTCTCCCGTTTCGACGGGGAATTCGAGATCGTTTACGTGGACGACGGAAGTCGTGACCGAACGCTGCCCCTCCTGGAGGAGATCGCCGCCGGCGATTCCCGGGCGCGCTACGTCTCCTTCAGCCGCAACTTCGGCAAGGAGGCCGCCATGCTGGCCGGCCTCCGGCACGCGGCCGGCGACGCCGTCGTCATCATGGACGCCGACCTCCAGCACCCGCCGGAGCTCGTGCACCGCATGCTCACGCTGCACGCCGAGGGATACGACCAGGTCATCGCCCGGCGCACCCGCACCGGCGACCGGGTCACCCGCACCCTGACCGCCCGGGCGTACTACTGGGCGATCAACCGCCTGGTGGACGTCGAGCTGGTCGACGGCGTCGGCGACTTCCGGCTGCTTTCCCGCCGCACGGTCGACTCGATTCTCGAGCTGACCGAATACAACCGTTTCTCGAAGGGCCTGTTCGCCTGGGTCGGATTCCGGACGACGACCTTCGAGTACGAGAATGCGGTCCGTGAGCAGGGCCGTTCGAAATGGACGTTCGGAAAGCTGCTCAACTACGGCCTCGACGGCCTTCTCTCGTTCAACAACAAGCCGCTCAGGGCCGCCGTCTATCTCGGCATGGTCCTGGTCGCCGTGGCATTCGCGTACGCCGCCTGGATCGTCGGTGTCGCCCTGGTGAACGGCGTGGAGACGCCCGGCTACGTCACCCTGCTCGTGACGGTCACCGCGCTCGCCGGCGTCCAGATGGTGATGCTGGGACTGGTGGGCGAGTACGTCGGCCGTATCTACTACGAGGTGAAGCGGCGCCCGCACTACCTGGTGAAGGCGACGAACACGCGGGTTCCCGCGTCCGCGTCCGCAGCCGGGCCCGCGGCCGCGGCCGGGTCCGCGCCCGCGACCGCGCCCGGACCCCGCGACGAGGAGCTCATCCGTCGATGACGACCGCCTGGCAGGTGCTGCGCTTCGCCCTCGTCGGCGTGGTCAACACCGGTACGTACTACGGGCTCTACCTCCTGCTCGGGCTGTGGCTGCCGTACCTGGCCGCGCACGTCCTCGCCTTCGCGCTCTCCATGGTCGGCTCCTTCTTCCTCACCTCCTACTTCACCTACCGCACCCGCCCGACCTGGCGGAAGTTCCTGCTCTTCCCGCTCACCAACGCGGCGAACTTCGTCATCACGACCGTCGGCGTCTACGTCCTGGTGGACCTCCTGGACTTCGACAGCCGTTACGCGCCGCTGATCGCCGCGGCGGCCGCGATCCCCGTGACGTTTCTGCTCTCCCGGACGATCATGCTGGGACCCGACACCACCCGAACACGTGAGTCGTTGACCGAAACAGTCGCCGCCAAGTAGTGGCCCGGGCCACGGCGACTGCCTAACATCGATCACCGCACGGTCGTCCCACTGACGCACGACCCACGCCGGGAGGCTCCTTTGCACCGCCGCACTGCGCTCTCCGTCTCCGCCGCCGCCCTGCTCGCCGCGGCCCCGCTGCTCACCGCCTGCGGCAGTGACGCCCACCCGGGCGCGGCGGCCGTCGTCGGCGGGCAGCGGATCGAGGTCTCCAGCCTCCAGGCCCAGGTCGAGGACGTGCGGTCGGCCCAGCAGGCCTCGCCGAACGCGGCCCAGCTGATCCGGGAGACCGGCGACCTCAGCCGCCAGAAGCTGCACGACATGATCTTCGACCGGGTGGCCGCGAAGGTCGCCGAGGACAACGGGATCACCGTGAGCCGCGGCGAGATCCAGCAGGCGCGCGGCGAGTTCGTCCGCCAGAGCGGCGGCGAGCAGCAGCTGCGCGCCGCGCTGCTCCAGCAGCGGGGCGTGGCGCCCGACCAGGTCGACGACGTGGCCCGCCGGGCCGTCCTGATGAACAAGATCGCCGCGAAGCTGGGCGTCAGCAACACCCCCGAGGGCCAGAAGAAGCTCACGGAGGCCTTCAGCCAGGCGTCCAAGGCGCTCCGGATCGACGTGAACCCGCGCTACGGCAGCTGGGACGACGAGAAGATCCAGCTGGCCACGTACACGGCGCCGTGGGTGCGGCAGATCAGCCAGACCGCCCCGGAGGCCGGTGCCTGAGCCGAGGTAGGTTCGAGAGGTGAACGCTGACACCTCCGACTCCGGCACCCCCGGCATCACCGAGCCCTCCGGCACCGGCCGCATCGTCCTGCTCACCGCCAGCCACCGGGTGGCGCCCGGACTGCTCTCCTGGCCCGCCTGGCAGGCGCTGCGCACGGCGGACCGGGTGCTGTGCCCGGACGCGGACCACCCGCAGCTGCCGTACCTGCGGGAGGCCGCGGTCGCCGTCGAAGTGCTGCGGCCCTCCGCACAGGAGCTGGTCGAGGCGTGCGCCGGAGGCCGCACGGTCGTCGTGCTGCCGTCGGGCGAGGGCGATGCGGCGCTCACCGACGGGCTCGCGCGGATGGCCGGGTCCGGCCGGTTCGCGATGCCGGACCTGGAGCTGCTGCCCGGCTCGTACGACCTGCCGGGCGCCCGGCTCCTCGACCTCGTGCAGGTCATGGACCGGATCCGCCGCGAGTGCCCGTGGTCCTCGCGGCAGACCCACGAGGACCTCGCGAAGTACGGCATCGAGGAGGCCTACGAGCTGGTCGAGGCCATCGAGGACGGCGACCGGGAGGCGCTGCGCGAGGAGCTCGGCGACGTGCTGCTCCAGGTGGTCTTCCACGCCCGGATCGCGCAGGAGGCCGCGGAGGAGCCGTTCTCGGTCGACGACGTGGCCGCGACGATCGTGGAGAAGCTGATCCACCGCCACCCGCACGTCTTCGGCGACGCGACCGCCGAGACCCCGGAGGACGTCAAGGAGCACTGGCAGCGCACCAAGGCCGCCGAGAAGCAGCGGGAGTCGGTGACCGACGGCGTGCCGCTCGGCCAGCCGGGCCTCGCGCTCGCGGCGAAGCTCGCGGGCCGCGTCCGCACGGCCGGCCTCGACGTCCCTCCGCCCGCCGGCGAGGGCATCGGCTACGAACTCCTCGCCCTCGCGGTACGCGCGGAGGCCGCGGGCGTCGACCCGGAAGCCGCCCTGCGCGCGGCGGGCCGCCTCTACCGCGACGCGATCCGCACGGCGGAGGGCGTGGACCGGGCGTAGGGCCTGTCCGGCGGATCAGGGCCGGACATGCCGCCCCCTCTGCCGCTTCGCGGACAGTGGGTCAGGCGTACGGCTCGCGCGGGGCGCGGGCCTCGGGGTTGTGCCAGTGGAGCTGTGGCGGTTCGAGCAGCCACTCGGCCCGGGTGCCCGGGCGGGTGGAGAAGCGGCCCACGGCCGGCAGCCGGTCGTGGAAGATCCGGTCCGGGTCGGTGCCGAGGTCGGTCAGTTCCTCGGTGACCTCGGTGAGGAGACCGGGCGGGCCGGCGAGGTAGACGTCGTGGGCGGGCCAGTGCACGGCGGCGCGCAGCGCCTGCACGAGCCGGTCGGTGGCCTGGTCGCGGGGCCGGCCGGGAGCGGCGGTGATGTAGGTGACGTGGAGGCCGGGGATCAGCTCGGTGAGACGGTCCACGTCGGCCCGCCCGTACAGGTACTCCTTGGCGCGGGCGACCAGGAACAGCCGTCCTTCCAGGCGCGGTTCGTCCTCCGCCGCCTCTTCGAGCAGCGCCCGCACCGGCGCCCAGCCGGTGCCGCCCGCTATGTAGGTGCGGGGTTTGCCGGGCGGGGTACGGGCGGTCAGCGCGCCGCCCGGCGCGGACAGGCGCAGGGTCTCGCCGACCCGCAGCTGCTCGGTGAGGGCGGTGCTCATCAGCCCGCCCCGGATCCGGCTGACGTGCAGGTCGAGCGTGCCGTCGGGGCGGGGCGCGTTGGCGAGGGAGTAGGTGCGCCAGACCCGCGGCACGTGGAGCGTGCTGACGCTCACGTACTGCCCGGCGGCGTACGGGTAGGGGCGGCGGGGCCGCAGGGTGAGCAGCGTGAGGTCGGCCCCGTACCGCTCGTGGCCCACGACGTCGGCGTCCCACCAGGCGGGTTCGCCGTCCGCGACGGACTCGTCGGCCCCGGCCTTCATCAGGTCGGCGACGAACCCGTAGGCCTCGGTCCACGCCTTCTCCGCCTCGACGGTCCAGGCGGCGCCGGCGGTGTGCGCGAAGGCGGCGAGCAGGCTGGCGCCGACCGCGCTGTAGAGCGCGGGAGTGGCCAGGAACTTGCGGTGGTCGCGGCCCAGCTGCCCGAGGTAGCCCGCCAGGCCCGGGTCCTCCAGGTGCGTCACGACATGGGTCAGCGCGGCGAACAGCCGGTCCCGCTGCGGCGCCAGGTCCTGCGGGAACAGCTCGCGGACGCCCGGGTTGTGCCAGAAGAGGTGCGAGTAGAAGAAGGTGACGGCGTGCTCGGCCCGTCTCTCGACGACCGCGAACGTACTTCTGAGCAAATGGGCATCCACGCGGTGAATCTAAGCCACTCAGCGTCACCGCGCGGGCGGTCTTGGTACTTCACCTGCGGACGCGGCATCCCGGCGCTGCCCCACATGTGTCACCTTCAGCTGCCGGCGTGCTCCTCGTCTGCCGTCGTCGGCGCGCTGAAGAAGTCGGCGAGGGCCGGGGCCAGGACCTGCGGGGATATCGCGTGCTCCTCGCCGGGGAAGACCCGCAGGGTGTAGTTGCCGGCCGACGCGGCGAGCTCCCGCGCTCCGGTCAGCATGTGGGGCGCTCCCGCGTCGCCGCTGCCGACGAGGACGGGCACGGTCACCGACGCCCAGCGCCCGACCGGCAGGGGCCGGCCGGACATGGTGTCGCCCATGATCCGCCCGTCGTAGGGGAGGGTGCGGGCGACGGCCTCCATGGCCGCCCAGAACGGGGCCTGGCGCATGCCCGCGACGACTTCGTCAGGGAGTCCGACCGCCGCCGTCATGAAGTGGGCGACGGCGTCCCCGTACGCCTCCTTCGCCACCAGCTCCGTCAGGTGCTCGACGTAGTCGGCGGGCAGCGGCGGGCGGCTGTCGTCGGTGACGAACGGCGGCTCGTACAGGGCGAGTCGGGAGACGGTGCTGCCCCGGGCGGTGGCCTCCAGGGCGAGGACGGCGCCGGAGGACATGCCGAAGAGCATGGCCGAGCCGCCGGCCGGCCCCTGGATCAGCGCGTCCAGGTCCTCCACCTCGCGCCCCACCTCGTACGGCGCACTGTCGCCGCTGTCCCCGCGCCCCCGGCGGTCGTACGTGACGACGGTGAAGCGTTCGGCGAGCAGCTCCGCGAGCTCGGCGGAGTCGCCGCGGGTCATGAAGGCGCCGCCGACGAGGACGACGGCGGGCCCGGTGCCCCGGCGCTCGTAGGCGATGCGGGTGCCATCGGCGGAGGTGACGGTCGCGAAAGGCGTGCTGACGGACATAGAGGATCCCTTCCCCCGGAGATCTTGGGAACTGGACAGTACAGTACCCGCGCGAGTACTGGTCGGTCCAGTACTCTTTCGGGTGCGGGGACGACGACGAAAGAAGACAGAGGGGAGCCGGGGATGGACGCCCGATCGGCGCGCAAGCACCAGTCGATCCTGGAGGCCGCCACCGAGGTGTTCCTGTCCAGGGGATACGCGGGGACGAGCATGGACGACATCGCCAGGCTGGCGGCGGTGTCGAAGCAGACGGTCTACAAGCACTTCGCCGACAAGGAGAAGCTGTTCGCCGAGATCGTCTTGGCCACCACCGACGGCATCGACGGCATGATCGACGCGGTGGCGGACATCCCCGTCGACGCGGCGGGCCTGGAGGACGGCCTGCTCCGGCTGGCCCGACGGTTCACCGTCACCCTCACCCAGACGCACGTGCTCCAGCTGCGGCGGCTGATCATCGCCAACGCCGACCAGTTCCCCGAGCTCGGCGCCACCTGGTACGAGCGGGGCTTCGAGCGGGTCCTCGCCAACCTCGCGGACACCTTCCGGCGGCTCGCCGACGCGGGACTGCTCAGGATCGACGACCCGCTCCTCGCCGCCCACCACTTCGCCGGTCTGCTGCTGTGGATCCCGGTGAACAAGGCGATGTTCCACGGCAGCGCCCAGCACGACGACACCGACCTGGAGCGCTACGCCACCGAGGGCGTCCGCGTCTTCCTCGCCGCCTACCGCTGAGCCGGTCCGCCCGCCCGCCTTGTACGGTCGGAAGGTGAGCAGCACCTCCGGCACCCCCTCCGTACCGCCCGCCCCCGAGCTCTTCACCTGGGAGTTCGCCACCGACCCGTACCCGGCCTACGCCTGGCTGCGCGAGCACGCGCCCGTGCACAAGGCCACCCTGCCCAGCGGGGTCGAGGCGTGGCTGGTGACGCGGTACGGGGACGCCCGGCAGGCACTGGCCGACCAGCGGCTCTCGAAGAACCCGGCGCACCACGACGAGCCCGCGCACGCCAAGGGCAAGACGGGCATTCCGGGCGAGCGCAAGGCCGAGCTGATGACGCATCTGCTCAACATCGACCCGCCGGACCACACCCGGCTGCGGCGGCTGGTCTCGAAGGCCTTCACGCCGCGCCGGGTGGCGGAGTTCGCGCCGCGCGTGCAGGAGCTGACGGACCACCTCATCGACGGCTTCGCCGCGCGGGGGAGCGCGGACCTCATCCACGAGTTCGCCTTCCCGCTGCCCATCTACGCGATCTGCGACCTGCTCGGCGTGCCCCGCGAGGACCAGGACGACTTCCGGGACTGGGCCGGGATGATGATCCGGCACGGCGGCGGGCCGCGCGGCGGCGTGGCGCGCTCGGTCAAGAAGATGCGCGGCTATCTCGCCGAGCTCATCCACAAGAAGCGGGAGGAGCCCGGCGACGACCTCATCTCCGGGCTGATCCGCGCCTCCGACCACGGCGAGCACCTCACCGAGAACGAGGCCGCCGCCATGGCGTTCATCCTCCTCTTCGCCGGCTTCGAGACCACCGTGAACCTCATCGGCAACGGGGTGTACGCGCTGCTGCGCAACCCCGGGCAGCGGGCCCGGCTCCAGGACTCGCTGGCGGCCGGGGAGACCGGGCTCCTGGAGACCGGCGTCGAGGAGCTGCTGCGGTACGACGGGCCGGTGGAGCTCGCGACCTGGCGCTTCGCGACCGAGGCGCTGACCGTCGGCGGGCAGGAGATCCCGGCCGGCGATCCGGTGCTCGTGGTGCTCGCCGCGGCGGACCGGGATCCGGCGCGGTTCGACGGGCCGGACACCCTGGACCTCGCGCGGCGGGACAACCAGCACCTCGGGTACGGGCACGGCATCCACTACTGCCTGGGAGCGCCGTTGGCGCGCCTGGAGGGGCAGACCGCGCTCGCGACGCTCCTGACCCGCCTGCCCGATCTGCGACTTGGCGCCGATCCGGCGGAACTGCGCTGGCGCGGCGGGCTCATCATGCGCGGACTTCGCACGCTTCCGGTGGAATTCTCCCCCGCCCCCTGACTGACATCCCGTCAATACTGTGATGTTTACGTGATCTGCGCTGCATCAGCTTGTGACTCACGTTCGAATGCCGCTACTTTCACCCGCAGTCTCAGCTGTCACGCGAAAGGGCATTCCGCATGCGCTCCGGAAACGGACGACACCGCAGACCCCGCCAGGCCCCCGCCATCGTCGTCGCCGCGGGTGTGACCGGCTCGGCCCTGGCGTTGCCGCTGCTCGCCACGGGTTCCGCCTCCGCCGCCGACGCCGCCACGTGGGACCGCGTCGCCGAGTGCGAGTCGGGCGGGGCCTGGAGCGCCAACTTCGGCAACGGGCTCTACGGCGGACTCCAGTTCACCCAGGAGAGCTGGGAGCGCCACGGCGGCCTCGCCTACGCGCCGAGCGCGGACCTCGCGAGCCGCGCCCAGCAGATCGCCGTCGCGGACAAGGCGCTCGCGGCCGGCGACAACCAGTGGGCCACCTGCGCCCCGATCGCCGGACTGACCAACGACGGCAAGGCGCCCGGCGTCGACCCCGGCCCCGGCACGCCCGCCAAGGAGTCCACGGGCCCCCGCCCCGAGTCGAACCGCACCGACGGCCTGCCCGCCGGCTCCGCCGGGACCACTCCGGAGCCCTCGGCCTCGACCACCGCTCCGGCGACGCCCGCCACCCCGACGAGCCCGGCGTCCGGCACTCCCTCGGCCGGCACCACGACCACGCCCGCGACTCCCGCGACGCCCGGTACGCCCGTAACGCCGGGAACGTCCGACACGTCGGTCACGCCGGGCACCTCGGGAACGCCGGACGCGACCACCGCTCCCGGCACCGGCAAGCACCGGGGTGACGCCGCGACAGAAGAACCGGGCATGACGGACACCTCGCCCGAATCCGGACGCCACGCGGCCCCGGACCCGACCGCGGCCGACAAGACCGGTGAGGGTGCCGAGGGTTCGGCGGATACCGACAACACGGACAAGGCGGACGAATACACCGTCAAGCCGGGTGACAGCCTGTCGGGCATTGCGCAGGAGAACGGCCTCGCCGGCGGCTGGACCGCCCTCTATGACGCCAACAAGAAGACCGTCGGATCCGACCCCGACCTCATCATCCCTGGTCAGAGCCTTGAGTTGGAGCTCGACGAGCTCGTGGGCAAGGGGTAGTTCGGGGCTGAATGTCCGTTCTGTGTAAGTGAGACATGGGTCTCTCTTCTCGAACTGGCGTGTCGCGACCGCAAAGTTTGCCGGCGTCGCCCCTCACCTGCGTAAACGCCTCCTGACGGGGTGCAAGTAGGGGCGATTTTCCCGGGTTGATGCCCTTTGAACTTCTCCCGGGTGTGTGTCTACGGTCGTGACCGCTCGCCACCGCGGGCCCCGCCGACCGGTACGCCGAATCCTGCCGCCGGACGGAGGGAACAGTCGTCGCGCAAGCGCCGAAGGCAGGAGCGGGGGACCCAAGGTAAGTGCCGGCCCCGGCCGTTGAGACAGACGGCCGAAGACCGGCTTGGGGTGAAGCCGCGTGCCAGGACACGCGGCCGGGCAGCTCACTCGCCCGAACCCGACAGCTCACCTCGCAGGCGTCGGTGAGGAGAACTTCCATGCTGCTTTCCGGCAAGGGCAAACACCGCCGTTCCTCCAAGGCCACCCGCGCCATCGCGCTCGCCGGTGCCGCCGGCGTCGCCGTCGCGGCCCCGCTGATGGCCGCCGGCACCGCCTCGGCCGCCACGGCCTCCGAGTGGGACGCCGTCGCCCAGTGCGAGTCCGGCGGCAACTGGTCCATCAACACCGGCAACGGCTACTACGGCGGCCTGCAGTTCTCGGCCTCCACCTGGGCCGCGTACGGCGGCACCGCCTACGCCCCCACCGCCGACCAGGCCTCCAAGTCGCAGCAGATCGCCATCGCCGAGAAGGTCCTCGCGGGCCAGGGCAAGGGTGCGTGGCCGAGCTGTGGCGTGGGCCTCTCCAGCGCCACGTACAGCGGCGGCTCCGCCGAGAGCACCACTCCGCAGCGCTCCACCGAGCAGCCGACGACCCGCAGCGAGCAGCGCCAGGCCCCGAAGCAGTCCGCCCCCAAGCAGACCGCTCCGAAGAAGGCCGACGCCAAGAAGACCGTCACCACGCCGACCGGCAAGAAGGTCAAGAAGGGTGACGGCGAGTACAAGGTCGTCGCCGGCGACACCCTCAGCAAGATCGCCCAGGCGCACGGCGTCAAGGGCGGCTGGGCCAAGCTCTTCGAGCTGAACAAGGACGTCGTCGAGGACGCCGACCTGATCTACCCGGGCCAGCAGCTCCACCTCAAGTGAGCCTGCCGACCCTCCCGCGGTGAGTGACCACCCCGGTCCGGAGTGCCCTTCCCCCGTGCGCTCCGGGCCGGGGTTTCCTCTGCCCCGCACCCTACTCGTGAGTAGGTAAGAGGTCTTTCGCCCCCAGATGCATGCCCTTGGGTCCTTTTTCGTCCCAGGGGGCGGGCGCCCGGCTGGCCGGAGCCCCCGAGCCGGTTAGGCTCGTGTCGCAAGGCGTACGAGACCTTGCCGCATGCGTCACAACCAGCGTCACATCCCAGAAGGAGATGCTCGTGCCGTCCATCGACGTCGTCGTAGCCCGGGAAATCCTGGACTCCCGAGGCAACCCCACGGTCGAGGTCGAGGTCGGCCTCGACGACGGCAGCACCGGCCGTGCTGCCGTCCCGTCCGGTGCCTCCACCGGTGCGTTCGAGGCCCTCGAGCTCCGCGACGGTGACCCCAACCGTTACCAGGGCAAGGGCGTGGAGAAGGCCGTTCTCGCCGTCATCGAGCAGATCGGCCCGGAGCTCGTCGGCTACGACGCCACCGAGCAGCGCCTGATCGACCAGGCGATGTTCGACCTGGACGCCACCCCGGACAAGTCCTCGCTCGGCGCCAACGCCATCCTCGGCGTCTCCCTCGCCGTCGCGCACGCCGCCTCCGAGGCCTCCGACCTGCCGCTGTTCCGCTACCTCGGCGGCCCGAACGCGCACCTGCTGCCCGTTCCGATGATGAACATCCTGAACGGCGGCTCGCACGCCGACTCCAACGTGGACATCCAGGAGTTCATGATCGCGCCGATCGGCGCGGAGTCCTTCTCCGAGGCCCTGCGCTGGGGCACCGAGGTCTACCACACCCTCAAGTCCGTCCTGAAGACCAAGGGCCTGTCCACCGGCCTCGGCGACGAGGGCGGCTTCGCCCCGAACCTGGGCTCCAACCGCGAGGCTCTCGACCTCATCCTCGAGGCCATCAAGCAGGCCGGCTACGTGCCCGGCAAGGACATCGCGCTCGCGCTCGACGTCGCCGCCTCCGAGTTCTACAAGGACGGCTCGTACGAGTTCGAGGGCAAGTCCCGCTCGGCCGCCGAGATGACCGAGTACTACGAGGAGCTCGTCTCCGCGTACCCGCTGGTCTCCATCGAGGACCCGCTGTTCGAGGACGACTGGGCCGGCTGGAAGACCATCACCGAGAAGCTCGGCTCCAAGGTCCAGCTGGTCGGCGACGACCTGTTCGTCACCAACCCGGAGCGCCTCGCCCGCGGCATCGAGGAGGGCTCCGCCAACGCCCTCCTGGTCAAGGTCAACCAGATCGGCTCGCTGACCGAGACCCTGGACGCCGTCGAGCTCGCCCAGCGCAACGGCTTCAAGTGCATGATGTCCCACCGCTCCGGCGAGACCGAGGACGTCACCATCGCCGACCTGGCCGTCGCCACCAACTGCGGCCAGATCAAGACCGGCGCCCCGGCCCGCTCCGAGCGCGTCGCCAAGTACAACCAGCTGCTGCGCATCGAGGAGATCCTCGACGACGCCGCGGTGTACGCGGGTCGCTCCGCCTTCCCGCGCTTCAAGGGCTGACCTGCCCTGACGACGTAGTTACGGGCTTTGCATCCGAAGAATCAAACAGGTAGCAAAGGCGTAGCGAAGCGAAGCGTCCCCGCACTCGGTCCCGTACCGTGTGCGGGGACGCACGTGTGATCAGGGGAGGCACTGGACATGGCCGTGAAGGACCGGGACCGGTTCTCGACCGCGACCCGGATCAGGCTGCTCGGCGAGCAGACCGCCGCCCGTGTCTACCGCTCCCAGACCCGCCGCCAGGCCCGCCGCTCCCGGCTCACCGGCCGCGCGGCCTTCCTCGCGCTCGTCGTCTGCTCGCTCGTGGTGGCCCTCGCCTACCCCATGCGGCAGTACGTCTCCCAGCAGGGCGAGATCGCCGAGCAGGAGCGCAGGGCCGCCGAGGCGGCGCAGCGGGTCGAGGAGCTGCGGGACGAGAAGGCCCGCCTCCAGGACCCGGCCTACGTCCGCCGCCTCGCCCGCGAGCACCTGCACTACGTGATGCCCGGCGAGACCGGCTTCACCGTGAACGACCCCGAGGCCGAGCAGCGGCCCCGCACCGAGCAGGGCGCGTCGGACCGCCCCTGGTACGACAACCTGTGGGACGGCGTGGACCGCGCCGACCGCCCGTAACCCTCCACTTCCTCAGCAAGGCAGACATGGAAACGCCCCCTCCGCAGACCGAACGCACCGAGCCCACCGCCGCGGACGTCGCCGCGTTCGAGGCGCAGCTCGGACGGCCGCCGCGCGGCCTGCGCGCCATCGCGCACCGCTGCCCGTGCGGCAACCCGGACGTCGTCGAGACCGCGCCCCGGCTCCCCGACGGCACGCCGTTCCCGACCACGTACTACCTGACCTGCCCGCGCGCCGCCTCCGCGATCGGCACGCTGGAGGCCAACGGGGTCATGAAGGAGATGCAGGCCCGGCTCGCCACCGACCCGGAGCTCGCCGCCGCCTACCGGGCCGCGCACGAGGACTACATCGCGCGTCGCGACGCCATCGAGGTCTTGGAGGGCTTCCCGAGCGCCGGCGGCATGCCCGACCGGGTCAAGTGCCTGCACGTGCTCGTCGGCCACTCGCTGGCCGCGGGCCCGGGCGTGAACCCGTTCGGCGACGAGGCGCTGGCGATGCTGCCGGAGTGGTGGGCGAAGGGCCCCTGCGTCACCCCCTGCGCCGACGAGGACGAGGAGCGGAAGTGACCCGGGTCGCCGGAATCGACTGCGGTACGAACTCCATCCGCCTCCTCGTCGCCGACGTCCACCCGGAGACCGGCGAACTCATCGAGCTGGACCGGCGGATGACGATCGTGCGGCTCGGCCAGGGCGTGGACAGGACCGGCCGGCTCGCGCCGGAGGCCCTGGAGCGGACCTTCGCCGCCTGCCGCGCGTACGCGGAGGTCATCGAGGAGCTGGGGGCGCACCGGCTGCGCTTCGTCGCCACCTCCGCCTCCCGCGACGCCGAGAACCGCGAGGACTTCGTCAACGGAGTCGTGGAGATCCTGGGCGTCGAGCCCGAGGTCATCACCGGCGACCAGGAGGCCGAGTTCTCCTTCACCGGCGCCACCGGCGAACTGCACGGCGACGACCGCCGTCTGGTCGTGGACATCGGCGGCGGCTCGACCGAGTTCGTGGTCGGCAACAAGCACGTCGAGGCCGCCCGCTCCGTCGACATCGGCTGCGTACGGCTCACCGAGCGGCACGTCCGGCACGACCCGCCGACCGCCGAGGAGATCGCCGCGATCCGCGCCGACGTCCGGGCGGCGATGGACCTGGCGGCCGAGACCGTGCCGATCGCCGAGGCCGAGACCCTGGTCGGTCTGGCCGGCTCGGTCACCACGGTCGCCGCGATCGCGCTGGGTCTGGAGGAGTACGACTCCACGAAGATCCACCACGCGCGGATCTCCCGCGCGAAGGTCGACGAGGTGGTGTCCCGGCTGCTCGCGTCCACGCACGACGAGCGCGCCGCGATCCCGGTGATCCACCCCGGCCGGGTCGACGTGATCATCGCAGGAGCCCTGGTCCTGGCCGAGATCATGGAGCGCACCGGCGCTGCCGAGGTCGTGGTCAGCGAGCACGACATCCTCGATGGGATCGCCCTATCCGTCGCATAGCGGGCGCCTATGAGCCCCCGTGAACGGCGGCGGACGGGGGCGCGTCGAAAAGGTTCGTGAAGTTCTTCACAAGAGAAAGGGCCCTGATGGCGCCCGCGGAGGGTCGTTGGTCCCTCCGAGGGGCTCCTCAGGGCCCTTTCGCAGGCGCGGAGGCCGATTCGCTCGATGTTTCCATCGTGTGAACGTGCCTTGCGGTTCAGCGTTAAGGAAGGCTCTCCAGGCCAGTTCACAAGGGGTGAACAACGTTCTCCCGTACCCGGTGGTTCCTTTGCTGGACCATGACCTGGGTCACGTGGGCCGCGGAGTGTAGCAGAGGTCCCTCGCATCCTTGTGAAGGGGCGCACGAGCGACCCCCCTGGGAGGGGTGGATACTCGGATGCATGAGCACCACGGAGCGTCCCAGGATCCTCGTAGTAGGCGGCGGGTACGTAGGCCTGTACGCAGCTCGGCGCATCCTCAAGAAGATGCGCTACGCGGAGGCGACCGTCACGGTCGTCGACCCGCGGTCGTACATGACCTACCAGCCCTTCCTCCCCGAAGCCGCCGCCGGCAGCATCTCGCCGCGCCACGTCGTCGTCCCGCTGCGACGCGTCGTGCGCGGAGCGGAGGTGCTCACCGGCCGGGTCACCACCATCGACCAGGACCGCAAGGTCGCCACGATCGCGCCGCTCGTCGGCGAGGCGTACGAGCTGCCGTTCGACTACCTGGTCATCGCGATGGGTGCCGTCTCCCGCACCTTCCCGATCCCCGGCCTCGCCGAGCAGGGCATCGGCATGAAGGGCATCGAGGAGGCCATCGGCCTGCGCAACCACGTCCTCGAGCAGCTCGACAAGGCCGACTCGACCACCGACGAGGAGGTCCGCCGCAAGGCGCTGACCTTCGTCTTCGTGGGCGGCGGCTTCGCCGGCGCGGAGACCATCGGCGAGGTCGAGGACATGGCCCGCGACGCGTCGAAGTACTACCAGAACGTGAAGCGCGAGGACATGCGCTTCATCCTGGTCGACGCCGCCGACAAGATCCTTCCCGAGGTCGGCCCGAAGCTCGGCCAGTACGGCAAGGAGCACCTCGAGAGCCGCGGCATCGAGATCTACCTCCAGACCTCGATGGACTCCTGCGTCGACGGCCACGTCGTGCTGAAGAACGGCCTCGAGGTCGACTCCAACACGATCGTGTGGACCGCCGGTGTGAAGCCGAACCCGGCGCTCGCCCGCTTCGGTCTGCCGCTCGGCCCCCGCGGCCACGTGGACTGCAACGAGAAGCTCCAGGTCAACGGCCTCGACTACGTGTGGGCCGCGGGCGACAACGCCCAGGTCCCGGACATGGCCTCGCGCCGCGCCGGTGTCGAGAACGCCTGGTGCCCGCCGAACGCCCAGCACGCCCTGCGTCAGGCCAAGGTCCTCGGCGACAACGTCGTGGCCGGCATGCGCGGCTTCCCGCAGAAGGAGTACGCGCACTCCAACAAGGGCGCGGTCGCGGGTCTCGGCCTCCACAAGGGCGTCGCGATGATCGTCATGGGCAAGACCAAGATCAAGCTCAAGGGCCGTCTCGCCTGGTACATGCACCGTGGCTACCACGGCATGGCGATGCCGACCTGGAACCGCAAGATCCGCATCTTCGCCGACTGGACCCTGGGCATGTTCCTCAAGCGCGAGGTCGTCTCCCTCGGTGCCATCGAGTCGCCGCGCGAGGAGTTCTACGAGGCGGCCAAGCCCGCCCCGGCGCCGGCCGCCCCGGCGCAGGAGAAGGCCAAGGCCTCGTAACACCCGCAGGACCGCACCACCTCGCAGTACGAGCAACACCCAGCAGTACCAGCAACACCCAGCAGTACCAGCAGTACGAGCAGTACGCGCAGGCCGTAAAAGGGCCGTCCGCCATCCGTGGTGCGGACGGCCCTTCGCGTGTTTTTCCCAGCGTTTACCCACGCGCTGGCATGGCTTCGGCCACGGACGGTGTTCTCCTGGTGACACGCATTTCTGGGGCACGAGATCACGGAGGTGTTGCACCATGGCCGACGCCGCGTCGCGGCTGACCGCCCTGGCCGAGGACGTCCTGGGAGCGAAGCTCCCGGTGCGGCTGCGGGCCTGGGACGGCAGCGAAGCCGGCCCAGCCGACGGCCCCGTCCTGATCGTGCGCGAGCGCCGCGCCCTGCGCCGACTGCTGTGGAAGCCGGGCGAGCTGGGCCTCGCGCGCGCCTGGGTGGCGGGCGAGATCGACGTCGAGGGCGATCTCTACGAAGTCCTGGACCGGCTCGCCGGGTTCATCTGGGAGCGCGGCCAGGAGTCGCGCGGCGCCCTGGAGACCGTGAGCGACCCGAAGGTGCGTGCGGCGGCCAGGGCCCTGCTCAGGCTGGCGGGTCCCTTCCCGCCTCCGAAGCCGCCGGTGGAGGAGATGCGCGGCCGCAGCGGCGCCCGGCACACCAGGCGCCGGGACAAGCAGGCGATCAGCCACCACTACGACGTGGGCAACGACTTCTACGAGCTGGTGCTCGGCCCCTCGATGGTCTACTCGTGCGCGTACTGGACCGACGGCGGGACCCTGGAGGAGGCCCAGCGCGACAAGCTGGACCTGATCGCCCGCAAGCTGCACCTGAAGGAGGGCGACCGGCTGCTCGACGTGGGCTGCGGCTGGGGCTCGATGGCGATCCACGCGGCGCGGGAGTACGGGGCGCGGGTCGTCGGCATCACGCTGTCGCGCGAGCAGGCGGCGTTCGCCCGCAAGCGGATCGCGGACGAGGGTCTGACGGACCGGATCGAGATCCGGGTCCAGGACTACCGGGACGTCCAGGACGGCCCGTTCGACGCGATCTCCTCGATCGGCATGGCCGAGCACGTGGGCGCGGAGCGCTACCGGGAGTACGCGGACGTGCTGTACCGGCTCCTCAAGCCGGGCGGGCGGCTGCTCAACCACCAGATCGCCAGGCGCCCGGAGCCCGACGAGGAGGCGTACCAGGTGGACGCCTTCATCGACGCGTACGTGTTCCCGGACGGCGAACTCGCTCCGATGGGCCGCACTCTGACGACCCTTGAGGACGCCGGCTTCGAAGTGCGCGACGTGGAGGCGATCCGCGAGCACTACGCGCTGACGCTGCGCCGCTGGGTGGCGAACCTGGAGCGGGAATGGGAGAAGGCGGTCCGGCTGACCTCGCCGGGCCGGGCGCGGATCTGGCGGCTGTACATGGCGGCCTCGGCGGTGTCCTTCGAGCGCAACCGGATCGGCGTCAACCAGTTCCTCGCGGTGCGGACGCCGGAGGCGGGGACGAGTGGGCTGCCGTTGCGGTCGCGGGAGTGGACCGAGCCCCGGGAGGACTGAGGAGTCCCTGCAGAGTCCCGGGAAGGCTGATTCCCAAGGGCGTTGATACGTTCGGAACTTGGCGTTCCGGGTAGGCGGGGTGTCGGTGTGCACCGACACCCCGCTCCTTCGGGTCCGGTTTGTCATGCATATGCCGTTCTGCTCGTTCCGAGGGGGAACTCTTGCGCCGTACCAGCCGTCCCAGCCGCCCCGGCCGTCTCCTGCTCGCGGTGGCCGCCGCCGTCGGCCTGCTCGCCGTCCCGTCGCCCGCGGGCGCCGCCGAGGCCCCGGTCACCACCACCGCCACCTTCAACGACCCGTCGGGCGACGCCACCGCCCAGAACCGGGTCCGTGACCACATCACCGACCTCATCGGCCGGGCCCCGGCGGGCTCCACCATCACCGCCGGGCTCTACACCTTCACCGACGACAGCGTCACCGACGCCCTCGGCGCCGCGAAGACCCGTGGCGTGAACGTCAGGGTGATCGTCGACCACACCTCCGCCACCATGGCCGGCGGCGAGTACGACCGGCTCGTGACCCGTCTCGGCACCGACCGCACCCAGGGCTCCTGGGTCTTCGCCTGCCCGGCCGGCCGCGGCTGCATAGGATCCCGGCAGCTGCCCGGCGACACCGACGGCGCCATCAACCACAACAAGTTCTGGCTGTTCTCCAGCACCGGCGGCGCGGACGACGTCGTCGTCCAGACCTCCGCCAACATGACCGGCGTCCAGCGCACCGACCTCTTCAACAACGCCGTCACCATCGTCGACAGCGGCCTCTACGGCATCTACCAGGCCTACTTCGCCGACCTGCTGCACCACGGCTCCTCGACCGGCGGCCTGAGCCACTACTACAAGACCCCGACCAGCCCCACCGGCCCGTACAAGGCGTACTTCTTCCCGCGCCAGGAGGCCGCCGGCAGCTCGTACGACTCCGACGCGAGCACCGACACGGTGAAGCTGATCCTCGACAACGTCAGCTGCGCCGGCGGCACCCAGGTCCGCATGGCCGCCAACCTCTTCACCCGCGACGAGGTCGCGAGCAAGCTCGTCGCCCTGAAGAACGCCGGCTGCTCGGTGATCCTCGCCCACGACGGCGCTCCGGGCTCGATGAGCGCGGGCGTCGAGTCGGTGATCTCCGGCAAGCTCACCCAGCGCGTCCAGTGCTACGAGGACCGGGGCACCGGCGTCGCCAAGGCGGGCCTGCACTCCAAGTACCTGCTCGTCGAGGGCACGTACGACGGCGTGGCCGGCCGGAAGCTGGTGTGGACCGGCAGCCACAACTACACCTACCCGGCGCTGCGGGCCAACGACGAGACGCTGCTGAAGATCGACAACGCGGCGCTCTTCGGCCTGTACAAGACCAACCACCAGTACCTGATGTCGTACTGCGCGGGCAGCTGACGCGGAGGAACGCCGAAGGGCCGGGTTCCCACGGGAACCCGGCCCTTCGTTGCGTACGTGCCGTACGTGCCGTACGCGCTGTCCGCGTCGTACGGAGACCTACTCGGCCTTGATCGCGGCCAGCATGTTCAGCTTCGCCGCGCTGCGCGCCGGCCACATGGCGGCCAGGACGCCGACCAGTCCGGCGAGGAGCAGGAAGATCCCGATCCGGCCCCACGGCAGGACCAGCGCGTAGTCCGGCAGGCTGTGCTTCAGCGTCTCGCCGATCGCCCAGCCCAGGAAGGAGCCGAGCCCGATGCCGACCACCGCGCCGAACAGCGAGATGACCACGGCCTCCAGACGGACCATCCGCTTCACCCGGCGCCGGTCGAGACCGATCGCCCGCAGCATGCCGATCTCCTGCTGCCGCTCGAAGACCGACATCGCGAGGGTGTTGACGACACCGAGGACCGCGATGATCAGGGCCATCGCCAGCAGGCCGTACATGATGTTCAGCATCATGTTGATGACGCCGCCGAACTGGTCGCGCATGTCCTTCTTGTCCATGACCGTCACGGCCGGGTTGTCGCCGAGCGACGTCACCACGGCCTTCTCGGCCGCGGCCGACGGGCCGCCGTCCATCTTCACGTAGATCTCGCGGATGTACGGCTTGGTGTCGTGCGCGCCGAGGACCTTCGCGTCCATGACCATCGGCGAGACGAACTCGCTGGCCTCGTAGACCGCGCCGACCTTCAGCTCGTCCTTCTTCTTGTCGGCGTACTCGACCGGCAGCGTCGAGCCGACCTTCCAGCCCTGCTTCTCGGCCGTCTTGTCGTCGACCGCGACCTGGCCCTCGGCGAGCGTGCCGAGCGAGCCGTTCACGACGTGGAGGTTGAGCACCTTCTCGACGTCGCCGGGGGTGACGCCGGAGACGGACTTGAAGTCGCCCTTCACCTGGACCCAGCCGGCCTGCTGCGGGGAGACCGCGACGGCGCCCGGGGTCTTGCGCACGGCGTCCAGCGCGGCCTGGCTGAGGCCCTCGCCGCTCGCCATGGTGATCATGTAGTCGGCCTTGATCTGGTCGGTCGTCATCCGGTCCACGGCCGAGCCGACCGTGGCGCCGAGCACCGAGAGACCGGTGACCAGGGTGAGACCGATGGCCAGCGCGGAGGCGGTGGCGCCGGTGCGGCGCGGGTTGCGGACCGCGTTCTGGCCTGCCAGGGTGCCGGCCACGCCGAAGGCCTTCAGGACCGGCTGGGCCAGCGCGATCACCGGGCGGGACAGCAGCGGGATCAGCACGATCACACCGATGAGGGCGAGGAACGCGCCTCCGGCGATCATCATCCGCCCCTCCTCGCCGCCCTGGGAGGCGCCGAGGGCGATGGCGCCCAGGCCGAGGGCGGTGACGATCGCGCCGATGGTGTTGCGCACGACGAGGGACTTCGTCGTGGCGACCGCGTGGACGCTGCTCATCGCGGCGACCGGCGGGATCTTCGCGGCCCGGCGGCCCGGCAGGAACGCGGCCAGCATGGTGACGAGGACGCCGACGGCGAGCGCCGAGACCAGCGGGGTCGTGCCGATGACCAGGTCGCCGGCGGGGACCTTCAGGCCGAAGGCGTTCATGCCGTAGCGCAGCCCGGCGGCGAGCCCGATGCCGAGCACGAAGCCGACGGCCGAGGCGACCAGGCCGACCAGACCGGCCTCCGCGAGCACGGAGCGGGTGATCTGCTTGCGCGAGGCGCCCACGGCCCGCATCAGCGCGAGCTCCTTGGTGCGCTGGGCGACCAGCATGGTGAAGGTGTTGGAGATCAGGAAGACGCCGACGAAGAGCGCGATGGCGGCGAAGCCGAGCAGCATCTGGTTGAGCGCGCCGAGGCCCGCCTCGATGTCCTTGGCCTGCTGGTCGGCGAGCTCCTGGCCGGTCTGGGCGTCGGCCTTGTCGCCGACGACCGGCTTCACGGCCGCGAGGATCTTGTCGGCGTCGGCGCCCGGCTCGGCGCTGACGTTGATGTCCATGAAGTGGCCGGGCCGCAGGAACAGCTTCTGGGCGACGTCGGTGTCGAACAGCACGAGGCTGCCGCCGGCGTTCACGGCGCCGTCCTCGGTGGTGAAGACGCCGGCGAGGGTGTAGGTCTCGACGGGGCCGTTGGTGGCCACCCGGACCCGGTCGCCGACGTGGTAGCCGCCCTTGTCGGCGGTGTCCTTGTCGAGCGCGATCTCGTCGTCCTTCACGGGGCCCGCGCCGGAGACGAAGGCGTACGCGGAGTCCTTGCCGTCCTTGCCGGGGGCGAAGTTGGTGCCCTTGTTGGACCAGCCGGCGCCGATCAGCTTGCCGTCCTTGTCCGGCACGCCGGCGAAGCCGTTGACGCGGCCGGTGGCGTCGGCGACGCCGTCGAGCGCGGCGATCTTCTGCCGGGTCTGCTCGGACAGGCCGGGCGTCGCGTTCGGGTCGTTCTGGTTCGGCGCCGCGCTGACGGCGACGGCGATGTCGTCGTAGCTCTTGGCCGACTGGTTGCGGAAGGCCTGGGAGAGGGTGTCGGTGAAGACGAGGGTGCCGGACACGAAGGCCACGCCGAGCATCACGGCGAGGACGGTCATCAGCAGCCTGGCCTTGTGCGCGAGCACGTTGCGCAGGGCGGTACGGAACATGGCTGTGGAGTCCTGGGAGGAAGAGGGCGGGTCGGCGCGGGCCGACGGGGCGGGGCGGAGCCCCGTAGGAGGTGAGGCGGGCTCGGGGCCGGTGGCCTCAGCTCGTGCGGCCCTTGGCGTCGAAGGCCTTCATGCGGTCGAGCACGCCGTCCGCCGTCGGGTGGAGCATCTCGTCGACGATCCGGCCGTCCGCCAGGAAGATCACGCGGTCCGCGTAGGAGGCGGCGACCGGGTCGTGGGTCACCATCACCACGGTCTGGCCGAGCTCGCGCACCGAGTTGCGCAGGAAGCCGAGGACCTCGGCGCCGGAGCGCGAGTCGAGGTTTCCGGTCGGCTCGTCACCGAAGATGATCTCCGGCTTGGAGGCGAGCGCGCGGGCCACGGCCACGCGCTGCTGCTGGCCGCCGGAGAGCTGGGCGGGGCGGTGGCTGAGCCGGCCGGAGAGGCCGATCATGTCGATGACCTGCTGCACCCACTGCTTGTCGGGCTTGCGGCCCGCGATGTCCATCGGCAGCGTGATGTTCTCGAGCGCGGTGAGCGTCGGCAGCAGGTTGAACGCCTGGAAGATGAAGCCGATCTTGTCCCGGCGCAGCTGGGTGAGCTGCTTGTCCTTCAGGGTGCCGAGCTCGGTGTCGCCGATCCGGACGGAGCCGGAGGAGAAGGAGTCGAGCCCGGCCACGCAGTGCATGAGGGTCGACTTGCCGGAGCCGGAGGGGCCCATGATCGCGGTGAACTCGCCGCGGCCGAAGCCCACGGTGACCCGGTCGAGTGCGACCACCTGGGTCTCACCCTGACCGTAGACCTTCGTCAGGTCGGTGGCGTGGGCGGCCACCGCGGTGGCGCGGTGCACGGTGGGGGTGGTGGTCACGACGGCGACTCCTGTCACTGCGGTTGATCGGGAACCACTCCATCGTGTCGTTCGTTCCGGCGCGGGTCGTCCGTCCACGTACCCGTTCCCGGGGCAGCCTGGAGTCGGACGCCCGGGCCCGCCGTCCTCCTGAGGTATGACGGCCGACCCTGAGGCGGAGCCGCGGTCCGGAGCCCCCCCGGCCGTCCGCCGGGGCCTCCCGATCCTGCCGCCGGGGGTCCGCGGGGCCTGATGGGGCGAAGGTGACGAAGTCCGTACGAACCTGCGGCGAGTTTTCGTCAATCCACCCCTGACGTCTTTGCGGCCGCGACCCCGGTCAGGCTTCGCCCCGACGCCCCTCACCTGCGCTGACGCACCCTCAGGTGTCAATAAAATAAGACAACATCGGACCGGCGTTCCGCTGAACGGGCGACGTGCCCCGATAGGCTCCTGTGCCAACGCGGAGGTTCGCGCCACGCCCGGATGGTGGAATGCAGACACGGCGAGCTTAAACCTCGCTGGCCTACAGGCCGTACCGGTTCGAATCCGGTTCCGGGCACTCCTCGACGCCCGCTCGACACGATCGTATAAAGATCCTCCCCCAGCACGAGGGGGTTTCTTTTGCCCTCGCATTACTCTTGACGCAAGGCCGCGCAGTGCGGCCATGGAGGAGTGAGATGAGGAGCAGCAACCCGGTCTTCTCGCGACGGGGGTTCAGCCGCGACAACGGCTACGCCGGCTTCAACGCGCAGCAGCCGCAGGCCGGGGGCCCCGCCGTCGGAACCAACCCGTACGCGACCGGCAACCCCTACGCGCAGGGTGAGGCCAACCCGTACGCGACCAACCCCTACGCGCCGCAGGACACCCAGCCCGGCGCGCCGCAGCAGGTCCGCGGCAACGTGATGACGATGGACGACGTGGTCAGCCGTACGGCGATCACGCTCGGCACGGTCGTCGTCACCGCCGTCCTGTCCTGGCTGCTGCTGCCGGTCGACCCGGCGAACCTGGGCAAGTCCTACGGCATCGCCGTCGGCGCGGGTCTCGTGGCCCTGGTCCTGTCGCTCGTCCAGTCCTTCAAGCGCAAGGCCTCGCCGGCGCTGATCCTGGCGTACGCGGCGTTCGAGGGCGTCTTCCTCGGCGTGATCTCGGCGGCCGTCTCGACGTACATCGCCGACGGCGTCGTCGCGCAGGCCGTGCTCGGCACCATGGCGGTCTTCGCCGGCGTGCTGATCGCGTACAAGATGCGCTGGATCCGCGTCACCCGCCGCTTCTACGGCTTCGTGATGGCGGCCGCGATCGGCTTCGTGCTGCTGATGGCGGTCAACCTGCTGTTCGCCGTGTTCGGCGGCGGTGACGGCCTGGGCTTCCGCAGCGGCGGCCTCGGCATCATGTTCGGCGTCATCGGCATCATCCTGGGCGCCTGCTTCCTGGCCCTCGACTTCAAGCAGGTCGAGGACGGCATCACGTACGGCGCTCCGCGCGAGGAGGCGTGGCTGGCGGCCTTCGGCCTCACGCTGACCCTCGTGTGGATCTACATGGAGTTCCTGCGCCTGCTGTCGATCCTCCAGGGCGACGACTGACGCACCGTGTGACACCTCGCGTGACACGCGAAGGGCCCGTCCGGCAGCAGCCGGGCGGGCCCTTCCGCTTTTCCGGGGGTTCCGGCCCGGATCAGTCCACGTGGGCGTCCAGGAGCACCCGGGCGGCGTCCTTGGCGTGGGCGGCGGGCTCGGAGGTGCCGTTGATGCCGGCGACGGCCATGGCGCCGTTGGCGAGCAGGGCCAGCTGGTCGGCGAGGGCGGGCGGGGCGTTCAGGGCGGCGGTCTGTTCGGCGAAGTAGTCCCGCAGGGCCTGCTTGTGGCCGCGGGCGATGTCCGCGATGTCGGGGGAGATGCCGCCCATCTCGCCGAAGGTGTTGATGAAGGCGCAGCCGCGGAAGCCGGGGTCCGCGAACCAGTCGCCGAGGTAGTCGAAGACCGCGAGGGCCCGCTGGTACGGGCTGGTGGCGTGGGTGGCGCCATGGGCGGCGATGGCCTCGCGCACGGCGCTGTCGCGGCGCTTGAGCACCGCCCAGACCAGGTGGTCCTTGGACGGGAACAGCTGGTAGAGGCGCTTCAGGGAGACGCCCGAGGCGCTGCGGATGGCGTCCATGCCGACGGCCTGGACGCCCTTCTCGTCGAAGAGGGCCTCGGCCGTCTCCAGGAGCCTCAGCTCCGCGGTCTCCGCGTCCATACCGACCACTCCTCGGGATAGCGGGCTTGCATGAGAACCATCGTTCTCCTACTCTACAAGGCATCGGGAGAACGCTCGTTCTCCCTCGAACGGGGAGGTCCCATGTCCAGCTTCGCCCTGCGCTCCCGCACCACGACCGTCGACGGCCTGGAGGTCTTCTACCGCGAGGCCGGAGACCCGTCCCGGCCCACCCTGGTGCTGCTGCACGGCTTCCCGAGCAGCTCGCACATGTACCGGGGACTGATGGCCGAGCTCGCCGACGCGTACCACCTGATCGCGCCCGACCACATCGGCTTCGGCGCCTCCGCCGCGCCCGCCGTGGACGGCTTCGACTACAGCTTCGAGAAGCTCACCGACATCACCCTGAAGCTCCTCGACCAGCTCGGCCTCGACCGCTTCGCGCTCTACGTCCAGGACTACGGCGCGCCCATCGGCCTGCGCATCGCCTCCCGGCACCCCCAGCGGGTCACCGCGATCGTCACCCAGAGCGGCAACGCCTACCTGGAGGGCTTCACGCCCTTCTGGGACGTGCTCTTCGCGCACGCCAAGGACCGGGAGGCCAACGAGGAGGGCGTCCGCGCGCTGCTGACCCCCGAGGCCACCCGCTGGCAGTACACCCACGGCGTCCCGGCCGACCGGCTCGACCGGATCGGCCCGGAGACCTGGACCCTGGACCAGGCCGGCCTCGACCGGCCCGGCAACCAGGAGATCCAGCTCCAGCTCTTCTGGGACTACCAGTTCAACCTGGACGGCTACCCGGCCTTCCAGGAGTACTTCCGCACCCACCGGCCGCCGCTGCTGGCGGCCTGGGGCCGGGGCGACGAGATCTTCGGCCCGGCCGGTGCCGAGGCCTTCGCCCGCGACCTGCCGGACGCGGAGATCCACCTGCTCGACGCCGGGCACTTCGCCCTGGAGACGCACGGCGAGGAGATCGCGGAACTGGTCCGCGACTTCCTCGGCCGTCACGTCGGGAAGTGACCGTCAGGTCATGCGGCGGGCGGCCCTCCGCAGGTCGTACTCGTGGATGATCGCCTTCGCGTGGCCGTAGGCGAGACCGTGCTCGCCGCGCAGCCAGCTGACCTTCTCCTCGAAGCGGATGAGGGACGGGCCCTCCTCGACGGCCCGCAACCAGTCGGAGATCTCACGACCGGTGCATCGGGGGATACGGGCGAGCAGGTTGCGGTGGGTCTCCTCGGAGAATGCGTGGGACATCGGCGCCTCCGGACGCGTTGTGCCTGTGCTCCTTCACGTCACCGTGCCCGAGCGTTCGCCCGTTGGCAATGGTCCCCGGGCGGCGCGTAGGGTCGCGGAGTGCGCGATACGACCGAACTGACCGCCGCAGCCGAGCGCTTCGCCGACCGGCTGCGGGCCGCCCCGCAGAGCCGCCTCCTGCGCGGCGCGGCAGCCGAAGGCCTGGCCCTGGCCAGGGAGTTGGCCACCCGGGCGCAGCGCCTGGAGAACCCCGGCGGGGAGCCGCGGATCATGCCGGACGCCGGCGTCTTCGCGGTCGCGGACCAACTCGCGGTCGCCGCCGCGGATCTGGCCGAAAGCATGCGAACGGCCCCGGCGGACGCCCCGGAGGGCGACCTCGACGAGGCCGTGAGACTGGTACGGGAGGCGGAGGCCCGCTCGGGCCTGTGAACCCGCCTGCAGGCCCTAGAGGCTGGCGATGACGCGGTCGGCGAGGATGTAGACGTTGTCCTCGGCCGCGTCGCCGCACGAGAAGGTCAGGGCGTAGGCGCCGGACACGCCCGAGCCGCCGAGCAGCACCGGGGTGTGGCCGGCGCGCAGGGCCTCGGCGAGGCGCTCGGCCGTCTCCCGGTGGCCCGGGGTCATACAGAGCGTGGTGCCGTCGGCGAAGACGTACACGTCCAGCGTGCCCAGCGGGCCGGGGCGGACGTCGGTCAGCGCCGTGCCGGTGTCGGCGAGCTCCTCGAGACGGGCCACTGTGCGCTCGTGGTCGGTGACCACGGGAGTGCGGACCGGCACGAAGTCCGGGTGCGAGGGGTGGCGGCGGCGCGCCGCGGCCAGCTCGGGGGAGTCCTCGGTGTACTCACCGGCGCCGGTGAGCTCAGGGAACTCCTCCAGGGCGTCGAAGGTGTCGAACACGTCCAGCGGGTCCTGTGCGGCGGTCTCGCGGCCGTCGAGCGCGGCGGCCTCCGCCTCCATGGCCTCCAGGGCCATCGCCTCCAGGCCCACGAAGTCGGCCTGGCGCGGGACGAAGTACGGGCCCTCCTCGGCGGGCGCGACCGGACCGCCCAGCAGGGACGGGGCGTCGGCGGCGTCGCGTGCCTCCTGCGCGGCCCAGAAGGCCCGCGCCTCGGCGAGCTCCCGCTCGCGCTCCTCGGCCAGCGCCTCGGCGACCGCGGCCCGTATCTCGGCGGCGTCCGACTGCCGGGCCGCGGGGACGGACACGCCCTGGGCCGCGGCGAGTTCGCCACGCAGCGCGGTGATCTGCTTACGGAGAGCGTGGGCCGAGTGCAGAGCGGCGGCGCCCACGGCCGTGGCAGCGGCGGTGGTCACCAGCAGGGCAAGAGACAGTGCGCTCACTGACGTACTCCCGATTCCGAGTCGATCCCCCGACTTCCTACATCAGAGTGTCGTGGGGTGGCGCCGCCTGTCAGTGCATTACGTCACGAAATGGACAGGTATTTGTGCCTGGTGTTTAGTCCCGATACCCCTGTGACCTGGGAAAAGAACTCTCCCCCGGGATGTATGTCACATCCTGGGGGAGATTCGGTCACGGCTTGGACGCGGCGCGGTTAGCGAGGGCTCCCGACGGGATCAGGACAGCCGCTCGATGACCATGGCCATGCCCTGCCCACCGCCGACGCACATGGTCTCCAGACCGAACTGCTTGTCGTGGAACTGGAGGCTGTTGATGAGCGTGCCGGTGATGCGGGCGCCGGTCATGCCGAACGGGTGGCCGACGGCGATGGCGCCACCGTTCACGTTGACCTTGTCGAGGTCGAAGCCCAGGTCCCGGTAGGACGGGATGACCTGCGCGGCGAAGGCCTCGTTGATCTCGACCAGGTCGATGTCGCTCGTGGTGAGACCGGCCCGCCGCAGCGCCTGCTTCGACGCCTCGACCGGCCCGAGGCCCATGATCTCGGGCGAGAGTCCGGAGACGCCGGTGGAGACGATCCGGGCCAGCGGGGTCAGACCCAGCTCGCGCGCCTTGGTGTCGGACATGATCACGACGGCCGCGGCACCGTCGTTCAGCGGGCAGCAGTTGCCGGCGGTGACGAGTCCGTCGGGCCGGAAGACCGGCTTGAGCCCGGAGACGCCCTCCATGGTCACGCCCGCGCGCGGGCCGTCGTCCTTGGAGACGACCGTGCCGTCCGGCAGCGTGACCGGAGTGATCTCCCGCTCCCAGAAGCCGTTCTTGATGGCCTGCTCGGCGAGGTTCTGCGAGCGCACGCCGAACTCGTCCATCTCCTGGCGCGTGACGCCCTTCCAGCGGGCCAGGTTCTCGGCCGTCTGACCCATGGCGATGTACGCGTCGGGGACCAGGCCGTCCTCGCGCGGGTCGTGCCAGGTGGAGCCCTCGGACTCGGCGACGGCGGCGGTACGGGCCTCGGCCTCGGCGAAGAGCGGGTTGTGCGTGTCGGGCAGCGAGTCGGAGTTGCCCTTCACGAACCGGGAGACCATCTCGACACCGGCCGAGATGAAGACGTCGCCCTCGCCGGCCTTGATCGCGTGCAGCGCCATGCGCGAGGTCTGCAGCGACGAGGAGCAGTACCGGGTGACGGTGCAGCCCGGCAGGTGGTCCATCCCCATCTGCACGGCCACGATGCGGCCCAGGTTGTTGCCCTGCTCGCCGCCGGGCAGACCGCAGCCGAGCATCAGGTCGTCGATGTCGCGCGGGTCCAGCTCGGGCACCTTGGCGAGGGCGGCCTGGATGATCGTGGCGGTCAGGTCGTCGGGACGCAGGTCCTTCAGGGAGCCCTTGAAGGCCCGGCCGATCGGCGAGCGGGCGGTCGAGACGATGACTGCTTCGGGCATCACGGCTCCAGGAGGTGCTGGGTGGGCGGACAGAAAGGGAAGTTACCCGTACGTACCGCGCGGGTCACCGCCCCGACGATGTGATGCGGACCTCTTTTCTAAGCGCTCGCTCAGCAACCCGAGCGGAGGCCCCCACCCAAGTGTGCGACCGAAAGGGACCCGAGGCCGACGACGGCGGGGAGGGGGCCGGGACCGGAGCGGGGGTGGGGGTGTCCGGACGTTTCGGCCTCCTCCACGAGCGAAGCGAAGGGTAGGTGGCAGTCCGGACACCCCCGCACCCGCGGAGGTCCCGGCCCCCGAAGGACCACGGCCCAGCCGCACCGCCCCGCCCCGTCCGACCTCACGGCTCCCGCGACAGCGGCACGTCGTCGGACGCCTCGCCCTCCAGCGCACCCGCACCGGCGTCCGGCACCGGCAGCCGCCGACGCCGCCGGTGCTTCAGCAGCGCCCACGGCGCCCGCGCCCCCGTGACCTCCGTACCGGCCTCCTTCGCCGCCTCGGCCGCCGCCTTCGCCACCGGCAGCATGTTCTCGCGCCGGGCCACGTCGATCCGGTCGGCCTCCGGCCACAGCCCGAGCGCCGCGCACACGGTCGGCAGGACCGCCATCGCGGCCGTCGCGTAGCCCTCCGCCGAGGGGTGGAAGTTGTCCACCCCGAACATCTCGCGCGGGTTCGCGGCGAACTCCGGCCCGAGCAGGTCGCCCAGCGACACCGTCCGGCCGCCCTGCTCGATCACCACGATCGTCTGCGCCGCCGCGAGCTGCCGCGAGGCCCGCCGGGCGAGCCAGCGCAGCGGCTGGTAGACGGGCTCGATCGTGCCGAGATCCGGGCAGGTGCCGACCACCACCTCGGCGCCGGCCGTCCGCAGCCGCCGGACCGCCGCCGCGAGGCAGCGCACCGACTGGGTGGCCGGCATCCGGTGCGTGACGTCGTTGGCGCCGATCATGATCACGCACACGTCCGGCGGTCCGGTCGGGGCGGCGAGCAGCAGCGAGACCTGTCGTTCGAGGTCGTCCGAGCGCGCGCCGGACAGTGCCACGTTGCGCAGGTCCACCGGCCGCTCGGCCACCGCCGCGAGCCCGGAGGCGATGAGCGCGCCCGGCGTCTGCCCGGCGCGGCGGACGCCCTGGCCGGCCGCCGTGGAATCACCCAGAAGGGCCAGCCGCAGCGGCGCCTCGGAGCCGTGCCGCCCGCCCCCGTGCTGCCCGGCCCCGTGCTGCCCGGAGCTCCCGGAGGCCCCGGAGCCCCCGGCTCCTACGGCCCCGCCCGGCCCGCCCGAGCCGCCCGGCCCGCCGCCCGCGCCGCCGGAGCCGTAGGACTGCCCGTAGCGCCCGTCCGCGCCCGGCGGCAGCGGTGCCACGCCGCCCCCCACCGACTTCTTGGCCAGGGCGACCTCCGCCAGGAGCACCCCGACGGCGGCCACGCCGAGCAGTCCGATGCTCCCGCCGCCGTACGCCGCTCCCGCCGCGATCCGCCGCGCCACCCGCGCTCTGGACATCGGGCCGCCACCTCCTTCGAGCCGTCTCGGTTACTCACTGCCCCGTAACCGGCTCCGACTACGCATCCCACGGAATACGCTGGCAGGACCATTACGGAGACCCCGGAGACTACGGTGCAATTCCACGACTCGATGATCAGCCTCGTCGGCAACACCCCGCTGGTGAAGCTCAACAGTGTGACGGCCGGCATTCAGGCGACCGTCCTGGCCAAGGTCGAGTACTTCAACCCCGGCGGCTCGGTCAAGGACCGCATCGCCCTGCGCATGATCGAGGCGGCCGAGGAGAGCGGCGCGCTCAAGCCCGGCGGCACCATCGTCGAGCCCACGTCCGGCAACACCGGCGTCGGCCTGGCGATCGTGGCCCAGCAGAAGGGCTACAAGTGCATTTTCGTGTGCCCCGACAAGGTGTCCACGGACAAGATCAACGTCCTGCGGGCCTACGGTGCCGAGGTCGTCGTCTGCCCGACGGCCGTCGACCCGGAGCACCCGGACTCGTACTACAACGTGTCGGACCGCCTCGTCCGTGAGACGCCGGGCGCCTGGAAGCCCGACCAGTACTCCAACCCGAACAACCCGCGCTCGCACTACGAGACCACCGGTCCCGAGCTGTGGGAGCAGACGGAGGGGAAGATCACCCACTTCGTCGCGGGCGTCGGCACCGGCGGCACCATCTCCGGCACCGGCAACTACCTGAAGGACGCCTCCGGCGGCAAGGTCCAGGTCATCGGCGCCGACCCGGAGGGCTCGGTCTACTCCGGCGGCTCCGGCCGCCCGTACCTGGTCGAGGGCGTCGGCGAGGACTTCTGGCCCACCGCCTACGACCGCAACGTCGCCGACCGCATCGTCGCGGTCTCCGACAAGGACTCCTTCCAGATGACCCGCCGCCTCGCCAAGGAGGAGGGCCTGCTCGTCGGCGGCTCCTGCGGCATGGCGGTCGTCGCCGCCCTCGAGGTCGCCCGGGAGCTCGGCCCCGACGACGTCGTGGTGGTCCTGCTGCCGGACTCCGGCCGCGGCTACCTCTCCAAGATCTTCAACGACGAGTGGATGGCCGACTACGGCTTCCTGGAGGACACCACCTCCGCGACCGTCGCCGACGTGCTCCGCCACAAGTCGGGCGGCATGCCCTCGCTCGTCCACATGCACCCGGACGAGACCGTCGGCCAGGCCATCGAGGTGCTGCGCGAGTACGGCGTCTCCCAGATGCCGATCGTGAAGCCGGGCGCCGGCCACCCCGACGTGATGGCCGCCGAGGTCATCGGCTCGGTCGTCGAGCGCGAGCTGCTGAGCGCGCTGTTCACCCAGAAGGCGTCCCTGGAGGACCCGCTGGAGGACCACATGTCCTCCCCGCTGCCGCAGGTCGGCTCGGGCGAGCCGGTCGCGGACCTGATGGCGGTGCTCGGCGACGCGGACGCGGCGATCGTGCTGGTCGAGGGCAAGCCCACCGACGTGGTCAGCCGCCAGGACCTGCTGGCCTTCCTGGCCGCGAGCGGCGGCCCGAAGCAGCACTGACGGCCGGTCAGCCCCCGCGGGAGCGGCGGCGGGTACGCGTTCGCGCAATCGGTACGAGCGCGACACGTACCCGCAGCACCCGCTTAACAAGGCACCGGCACAGTAGTCCTCGTCGGCGTCACGGACCTCCGGAGCGGCTCCCGGAACTCCTCGCACGCCGCGGACGCGGACCGGCCCTGACCCGGGCCCGTGTCCCTCGCGGGGACCGCCGTCGTCCCGCCCCCCGGAAACGGGGGTGCGGCGGTCCCCGCGCAACCTCCTCTTCCCCGGCGTCCCCAGCCGTCCCTTGCCTGTCTGCATATGTTCATGCAGAGTTCCAGGTGGATGAATAGGCAGACGGGTGGAAGGGGGACGGCAGGCATGAGCGACAGCCCGGCCGGACGGCTGCAGGCGCTCTTCGAAGGGCATCGGCTCACGCCGACCCAGCGGCGGATCGCGCACTGCATGGTGCGCCGCGCCGCCGACGTGCCGTTCCTGTCCAGCGTCGAGCTGGCCGAGCTCGCCGGCGTGAGCCAGCCCTCCGTCACCCGCTTCGCCGTGGCCCTGGGCTTCGACGGCTACCCGGCGCTCCGCAGGCACCTGAGGGAAAGCGTGCCCGCGGTCGCCGAGGAGCACGCCGCGCACAACGAGTACCAGCAGGCGGTGCTCGGCGAGATCGAGAACCTGAGGCACCTCGCCGAACTGCTCGCCGACCCCGCGCCCGTCGAGCAGGCCGGACGGCTGCTCGCCGCCTCGCGCCCGCTGCCCGTGCTGGGGCTGCGGGCGGCCTCCTCGCAGGCCCGGGGCTTCGCGTACTTCGCGGGCAAGGTCCACCCCGACGTACGGCTGCTCGACGAGGGCGGCTCGATGCTCGACGACCGCCTCGACGCGGCCGTACGGGCCGGGGCCTCGGCGCTGCTGTGCTTCGCGCTGCCCCGGCACCCGCGCGAGGTCGTCGACGCGCTCGCGTACGCCCGCTCGGCGGGCCTCACGGTGGTGACCGTCGCCGAGTCCGCGTTCGCACCCGTCGCCGCCCACAGCGACCTGCTCATCCCGGCCGCCGTCGGCACCGGCCTCGCCTTCGACACGGCCTGCGCGCCGATGCTGCTCGGCCGGGTGCTCCTGGAGGCGATGGCGGACGAACTGCCGGACGCCCAGGCCCGCCTGGAGGAGTTCGACGTGAAGGCGGCGGCGCGGGGCCTGTTCGTCGACTAGGCCGTCTAGACCTCGAGCTCCGCCTCGATCTTCTTGAGCTGGTGGCGGGCCATCGCCAGGTTGGCGCGGTTCTTGTCGAGGGCCAGGTAGAGGAAGAGGCCGGCCGAGCCCCGGGTCTTGAGCAGGCGGATCAGGTGGTACTGGCTGCCCAGGGTGATCAGGATGTCCTCGATCTCCTCGTTGAGGCCCAGCATCTCCATCGTGCGGACCTTGGCGCGGACCACGTCCGTGTTGCCGGCCGCCGCCACGTTCAGGTCGAGTTCCTTGCCGCCGCCGATCATGCCGAGGGCCATGCCGCTCGAGTAGTCGACGAGGGCGGCGCCGATCGCGCCTTCGATCTGGGCCGCTTCCTTCAGGGAGGTCTCGGTGTTCGCCATGCTGTTTCCTTCGTGAGAGGGGAATCCGGTCAGTTCGGGTCTCTGCGTTCCAGGGCGCCGTCGACGAGTTCGCCTATCCGTGCGCTGGACCGGCGGGCTTCCAGGTGGAGCCGGCCGACGTTGATGCGGGGTTCGGCGAGCAGGGTCAGGACGGCCGAGCCGCCCGCCGCGTACGTCGCCACGTAGCCGTGTTCGCCGCGGACCAGGAGCTCGCGGAAGCCGCCCTGTCCGGTGGTGTCGGCGAGCCGCTGCCCGACGCCCAGCGCGGCGGCCGTCAGTGCCGCCACGCTCTCCGCCTCACCGTCCACCGCGTCCTGGGCCAGGACCAGGCCGTCGGCGCTGGCCGTCAGGGCCCCGGTGAGCTGCGGCAGCCGGGCCCGCAGCCGTCTCAGCTCGACGAGCACCTCGGCTTCTGCGGTCATCATTTGTCTCCTCTCGGCGCGCAGGCGCAGGGCACGCCTCATCACAGAGCTGCCTCCAGGGCGTCGCGGAGCCGGCGAAGCAGGGCGATGTCGGGGTCGGGGGTGGCGACCGCCTCGCCCACCCACGCGGGGACGGAGGGCGGGGCCGGCGGCGGTGCCTCGTACGGGGTCTCGACCAGGCCGGCCGCGGCGAGCCGCCGGACGTCGAGCAGGGTGTGGAACGCGGGCCGGCCGAGCAGCCGGGCGAGGTCCGCCGGGGTGCGGACCCCGTCGGCCGCCGCGAGCAGCGCCCGCCCGCGGGCGCCGACCGGCTGGCCGGGGGCGGCCGGCCGGGGCACCACGGGCGCGCGGTCGACGGCGGGGTAGGGCCACACGCTGTCGAGGAGTTCGCGGCGGCGCAGCGTCTCGCGCTCGACGGCCCCGGTGTCGACCGGCCGTACCGTGCCGAACCAGTGCCCCACCCCGTACCGGAAGCGGGTGGGGCCGCTGGCGGGCGCGAGGGCGAAGAAGGCCGCGTCGAAGACGGCGCCGAGGTGGCATATCTCCAGCTCCCCGTCGTGCAGCCGGCCGCTGTCGACCAGGAAGCGGCCGACCGCGCCGCGTGCCCCGGCCCGGTCGACGGCCTCGTCCCAGCCCTCGCGTGGCAGCCGCCCGGCGGCGGTGAGCAGGACGTCGACGCCGGGGGAGTCGGGGCTCTCCGCGTGCACGACGCGGCCGTCGACGAGGTAGAGCGTGCCGTGGTCGCGCAGCAGGGCGCCGGTGGCCTTCTCGGCGGCGAGGCGGGTGAGCATCGGGGAGACGGGCGTGGCGGTGGCGTTCATCCGAGCACCAGCCGCTGGGCGAGGTCGCCGAGCCGGATGCGGGCGAGGGCGAGGTTGCCGGTGCTCCGGTCGAGCCAGAGGTGGAGGAAGACGCTGCTGTCGAAGGCGGTCTCGACGAAGCGGATCACGTGGTAGCCGGCGCGGGTGGTGACGATCAGGTCCTCGACGGGCGGGACGGCGGGGTCCGGTGGGGCGCCCTCGACGGCCGGGGACTCGAACTCGGCCGCGGCCCGCGCCAGTTCGGCGCTCTCGGCGGCGGTCGTCTCGTGGTCGCCGACCGGGGACTCGCCCGCCGCCCCGAGGGCCAGACCGCTGGTCCAGTCGACCAGCCAGGCCCCGCGTGCCCCCGGCAGGCCCATGGCCTCCAGCAGGCACTCGTCGATTCCGGGCACGCGTGATCCCCTCCCGATGCGGCGTGCGGACGTACGGCAGTAACGGTGACGCTACTCAACGTCGTGATCGTCGGCGGGAGTTCTGGCATTTTCCAGAGGAATTTGTCAGGACTGCTCGTCAGGACTGCCCGTCAGGACTACGCGCCAGGACTGCTGCTCGTCAGGATTGCTCGTCAGGAGTGCTCGGCCGTCGCTCCGGCCCCGCTCAGCCGCTGCTCTCGATCGCCCGCGCGATCTCGTCCAGGTCCTTGCCGAGGGCCTTCGCCACCGCCCGTGCGCCCAGGCGGCTGACCAGCCGGGTGAACAGGCCGGGGGTGCGGTCGTGGGCGGGGCGGGCGGTGAAGGTCATGCGGAGGGTGGTCGCGGTGGCGGAGGCCGCGGGCCCCTCGGGGGTGAGGGTGAGCTCGGAGGCGTAGTGCATGCCGTGGGAGTCGGCGACGGTGACGTACCGCTCGGTGGGCTCGCAGACGGTCACGGTCATCTCCTCCGTGGCGGCCTTGCCCATCATCCGGCGGGTCTCGCGCCAGCGGGTGCCCACCGCGAAGCCGCCCTCGGTGAGCACCTCGACCTTCTCGACGCCGGAGAGCACCCGCGGCATGTTCCGCAGGTCGGTGATCGATTCCCAGACCCGGCCGGGGGAGGCGGCGACCCGGCGTTCGACGACCACCGTCGTGGTTGCTGTCATGGCTCCATGGGAGCACCGGGGACGGACTCCCGCAGCGGCTGCCGCACGAGCGCGTCGGGATGTTCGCCGCCCGATTCGGCCACGATCTCGTCGAGCGTCTGGGCCCGGCGGACGGTGGTGAAGGCGACGCCGCCCGCGTCCGTCGGGGTGAATCCGTGCACGGCGGGCCGGGGCAGGCTGTTGTACGCGTAGTGGTGGGCGAAGTAGTACGCGCCGGTGTCCGGTACGGCCACGATGTCGCCGGGGCGCAGCAGCGGCAGGGCCTGGCCGGTGCAGAGCAGGTCGCCGGCGAAGCAGGCGGGGCCCGCCACGTCCTGGACGAGGGGCTCGCCGGTGCGGGGCCGGCCCTCGGAGTCGTAGCCGAGGATCCGCAGCGGCCAGGACTCGGGGGCGTAGACGGTGCGGGTGGCGACCTGGACGCCGGCGTGGGTGACGGCGATGGGGCGGCCGCCGGAGGTCTTGGTGTACTCGACGCGCGCCAGGACGGTGCCGTGCTTGGCGAGCAGCGAGCGGCCGAACTCGGTGACCAGGGCGTACCGCCCGTCGAGCAGGCCGGGCACGGTCGAGGCGAGCAGCGCCGCGTACTCGGCGTGGGTGGGGGTCTCCTCGTCGGAGGCGAAGTTGACCGGCAGCCCGCCGCCGATGTCGACGGTGTCGATCTGCTGCCGGCCGGCCTTGGTGTTGATCTCCTCGGCGAGCTCGTACGCCTCCCGTACGCCTTGGGCCATCAGGGCGAGCGGGATGCCCTGGGAGCCGGTGTGGGTGTGCAGGCGGGTGAGCCAGGGGCGGTCCAGATAGGCCTGGACGACCGCCTCCCGGGCCCCCGGGTCGCGCAGGGCCACGCCGAACTTGGAGGTGGCGGTCGCGGTGGACAGCGCGCCGATGGTCCCGGCGCCGACCTGGGGGTTGACCCGGACGCCGAGCGGCGAGGCGGTGGGCGCGGAGGCGACCAGGGCGTCGATCCTGGCCAGTTCCTGGAGGTTGTCGGCGTTGACCGCGATGCCGAGCGCGAGGGCCTGGCGCAGCTCGGCGGGCGTCTTGGCGGGGGAGTCGAGGACGGTGCGGGCGGGCGGCACGCCGGCGGCGCGGGCCAGGGCCAGTTCGCCGGGGCTCGCGACCTCGACGCCGAGGCCCGCCTCGTGCAGCAGGCGGAGCACGGGCACGAGCGGGCAGGCCTTGACGGCGAAGGCGTGCAGCACCGGTGCGTCGGTGACGGCGGCGAAGGCGCTGGTCAGGGCGGCGGCGGAGGCGCGGATTCCGGCGGTGTCGAGGAGGGCGACGACGGGTTCGGCGGCGGACAGGAGGCCTTGCTCGACGGCGGCGCGGACGGCCTGGTCGCGAGCGTGCTCCCGACGGGTCGAAGTCATGCCTTCATCCCACCACCGGGCGGGTCCGCCCCGCAGCTGTTGACTAAGACTATTCAGTCGCTCAGGATGTGAATACCTGAATGAATAGCCGACGAGCCGAGGAGGCATCGCCATGTCAGGACCCCGCCCCGTACGGGCCCCGCGCGGTACGGAACTGAGCGCCCTGGGATGGCAGCAGGAGGCCGCCCTCCGGATGCTGCAGAACAACCTCGACCCCGAGGTCGCCGAGCACCCCGACAAGCTCGTCGTCTACGGCGGCACCGGCAAGGCCGCCCGCGACTGGCGCTCCTTCGACGCCATGGTCCGCACCCTGAAGACCCTCAAGGCGGACGAGACCATGCTCGTCCAGTCCGGCCGCCCGGTCGGCGTCATGCAGACCCACGAGTGGGCCCCGCGCGTCCTCATCGCCAACTCCAACCTCGTCGGCGACTGGGCCAACTGGGAGGAGTTCCGCCGCCTGGAGCAGCTCGGCCTCACCATGTACGGCCAGATGACGGCCGGCTCCTGGATCTACATCGGCACCCAGGGCATCCTCCAGGGCACCTACGAGACCTTCGCCGCCGTCGCCGCGAAGAAGTTCGGCGGCAGCCTCGCCGGCACGATCACCCTCACCGCCGGCCTCGGCGGCATGGGCGGCGCCCAGCCGCTCGCCGTCACCATGAACGACGGCGTCGCCATCTGCATCGACTGCGACCCGCGCGCCATCGAGCGCCGCATCGAGCACCGCTACCTCGACGTGAAGGCCGACAACCTGGCCCACGCCCTCCAGCTCGCCACCGAGGCCCGCGACGCCCGCCGCCCGCTCTCCATCGGCCTCCTCGGCAACGCCGCCGAGCTGCTCCCGCAGATGCTCGCCGAGGGCGCGCCGATCGACATCGTCACGGACCAGACCTCCGCCCACGACCCGCTGTCCTACCTGCCCGTCGGCGTCGCCTTCGAGGACATGGCCGACGCGGCCGCCAAGGACCCGGCCGGCTTCACCCAGCGGTCGCGCGAGTCCATGGCGAAGCACGTCGAGGCCATGGTCGGCTTCATGGACGCCGGCGCCGAGGTCTTCGACTACGGCAACTCCATCCGCGGCGAGGCCCAGCTGGCCGGCTACGACCGCGCCTTCGCCTTCCCCGGCTTCGTCCCCGCCTACATCCGCCCGCTGTTCTGCGAGGGCAAGGGCCCGTTCCGCTGGGCCGCCCTGTCCGGCGAGGCCTCCGACATCGCCAAGACCGACAAGGCGATCCTCGACCTCTTCCCCGAGAACGAGTCCCTGCACCGCTGGATCAAGATGGCCGGCGAGCGCGTCCACTTCCAGGGCCTGCCCGCCCGCATCTGCTGGCTCGGCCAGGGCGAGCGCGACAAGGCCGGCGCCATGTTCAACGACATGGTCGCCGACGGCACCCTCGCCGCGCCCCTCGCCATCGGCCGCGACCACCTCGACTGCGGCTCCGTGGCCTCCCCGTACCGCGAGACCGAGGCCATGCTCGACGGCTCCGACGCCATCGCCGACTGGCCGCTGCTCAACGCCATGGTCAACGTCGCCTCCGGCGCCTCCTGGGTGTCGATCCACCACGGCGGCGGCGTCGGCATGGGCCGCTCCATCCACGCCGGCCAGGTCTCGGTGGCCGACGGCACCAAGCTCGCCGGCGAGAAGATCCGCCGCGTGCTGACGAACGACCCCGGCATGGGCGTCATCCGCCACGTCGACGCCGGCTACGACATCGCCGAGCGGGTCGCCGACGAGAAGGGCGTCCGCGTCCCGATGCGCGAGGGCGACGACGCGTGAGCACGTCCTTCCACGCCATGTGGACGTCGCTGCGGCCCACCGGCCGCAGCGACGCCTCGGGCGGATACCGCCGCTACGCCTGGACCGGCGCCGACGCCGACTGCCGGCTCTGGTTCCGCATGCAGGCGGAGGCCCGCCGCCTCGACGTCGAGACCGACCGCAACGGCAACCAGTGGGCCTGGCTCGGCGACCCCACCGCCGGTGACGCCGTCGTCACCGGCTCCCACCTGGACTCCGTCCCCGACGGCGGCGCCTTCGACGGCCCGCTCGGCGTCGTCTCCGCCTTCGCCGCCCTCGACGAACTCCGCGCCCGCGGCGTCTCGTTCCGGCGGCCCCTCGCCATCGTCAACTTCGGTGACGAGGAAGGCGCCCGCTTCGGGCTCGCCTGCGTCGGCTCCCGGCTCACCTCCGGGCAGCTGACCAAGGAGAAGGCCTTCGAACTGCGCGACGCCGACGGCATCAGCCTCCCGCAGGCCATGGAGGCCGCCGGCTACGACCCCGAGGCCATCGGCCCGGACCACGAGCGGCTCGCCCGCATCGGCGCCTTCGTCGAACTGCACGTCGAGCAGGGCCGCGCCCTGGACCTGTCCGGCGACGCCGTCGGCATCGCCTCCGCCATCTGGCCGCACGGCCGCTGGCGGTACGACTTCCACGGCGAGGCCAACCACGCGGGCACCACCCGGCTCGTCGACCGGCGCGACCCGATGCTGCCGTACGCCGAGACCGTGCTCGCCGCCCGCCGCGAGGCCGAACTCGCGGGCGCCGTCGCCACCTTCGGCAAGATCGCCGTCGAGCCCAACGGCGTCAACGCCATCCCCTCGCTCGTGCGCGGCTGGCTCGACGCGCGCGCCGCCGACCAGGAGTCCCTGGACGCCGTCGTCGCCGGCATCGAGACCGCCGCCCGCGACCACGCCGTGCGCCAGGGCGTCGACCTCGCCGTCGTCCGCGAGTCCTTCACCCCGGTCGTCGAGTTCGGGCACGCGCTGCGGGAGGAGATGGGGCGGATCCTGGGCGAGACGACCGGCGACAAGGTCCCGGTCCTCGGGACCGGCGCGGGACACGACGCGGGAATCCTGTCCGCCTCGATCCCGACCGCCATGCTGTTCGTACGGAACCCCACGGGCGTCTCGCACTCCCCGGCCGAGTTCGCGGCCGAGGACGACTGCGTGGCGGGCGTCCGCGCACTCGCCGACGTACTGGAAGGACTGGCGTGCAGGTGACCACGACGTACTGGCTCGAGCACGCCTGGCTCGGCACGAACGTCGAGCCGGGCGTCGTGCTCGACGTCTCCGACGGCCGCATCGCGGCCCTACGGACCGGCGTCGACACCCCGCCGCCCGGCGCCGAGGTGCTGCGCGGCTTCACCCTCCCCGGCCTGGCGAACGCACACTCGCACGCCTTCCACCGGGCCCTGCGCGGCACCGTCCAGGTCGGCTCCGGCACCTTCTGGACCTGGCGCGAGGTCATGTACACGGTCGCCCAGCGCCTCACCCCCGACAGCTACTTCGCCCTCGCGCGCGCCGTGTACGCGGAGATGGCCCTGGCCGGCATCACCTCCGTCGGCGAGTTCCACTACCTGCACCACGCGCCCGGCGGCGCCCCGTACGCCGACCCCAACGCCATGGGCGAGGCCCTCATCGCGGCCGCCGCGGAAGCCGGCATCCGGATCACCCTCCTCGACACGGCCTACCTCTCGTCCGGCTTCGGCGCGGCACCGGAGCCGCACCAGCTCCGCTTCAGCGACGGCACCGCCGACGCGTGGGCGGAGCGGGTGTCGCTCCTGAAGGAGCGCGAGGGCGTCCGGATCGGTGCGGCCGTCCACTCCGTACGGGCCGTCCCGGCCGACCAGCTGTCGACGGTGGCCGGCTGGGCGCAGGACCGTCAGGCCCCGCTCCACGTCCACCTCTCCGAGCAGACCGCCGAGAACGAGGCCTGCCTCGCCGCCCACGGCCGCACGCCGACCCAGCTCCTCGCCGACCACGGCGTCCTGGGCGCGCGGACCACGGGCGTCCACAACACGCACATGACGGACGCCGACATCGCGCTGATCGGCTCCACCACGACCGGCACCTGCATGTGCCCCACGACGGAACGGGACCTCGCGGACGGCATCGGCCCCGCCGTCGCCCTCCAGCGCGCCGGATCCCCCCTCTCCCTCGGCAGCGACAGCCACGCGGTCGTCGACCTCCTGGAAGAGGCCCGCGCGATGGAACTCGACGAGCGCCTGCGCACCCGCACCCGCGGCCACTGGACCGCCGCGGCACTGCTGCGCGCGGCGACCGCGGACGGCCACGCGGCCCTCGGCTGGCAGGACGCGGGCACCCTGGAGACCGGCGCGCTCGCCGACTTCACGACGATCGCCCTGGACTCCGTCAGGACAGCGGGGCCGGCACCGCGTCTGGCAGCCGAGACGGCGGTATTCGCAGCGTCGGCCGCGGACGTGCGGCACACGGTCGTGGGCGGGCGTCACGTCGTACGGGACGGGGTCCACTCCTCCGTACCGGACGCCGGCCGCGCCCTCGCGGACTCGATCGCCGCCCTGCGCGGCTGAAGGAGAGATCTCTCAAGATGAACACGGGCCCGGCGGCGAGGAACAACCCCGCGGCGACCTCCGCCCCCACGAGCGCGAACAGCGCCGTGGCGACGACCGCCACCGCCATCGTCAACATCGCCAGTCTCGTCACCAACGACCCCTCCCTCGGTGATGGAACTCCTCTCGGCCTGATCCAGGACGCGGCCGTCGTCATCGAAGGCGACCGTGTCGTCTGGGTCGGTGAATCAAGCAAAGCACCCGCCACTGACAACCGGGTCGACGCCGGCGGCCGGGCGGTCGTCCCCGGCTTCGTCGACTCCCACTCGCACCTGGTCTTCGCGGGCGACCGGACCGCCGAGTTCCACGCGCGGATGTCCGGCCAGCCGTACCAGGCGGGCGGCATCCGCACGACGGTCGCGGCCACGCGCGCCGCGTCCGACGCCGAGCTCTCCGCCAACGTCGCCCGCTACATGTACGAGGCGCTGCGCCAGGGCACGACCACTTTCGAGACCAAGTCCGGCTACGGCCTGACGGTCGAGGACGAGGCCCGCGCGCTGCGCGTCGCCGCCGAGCACACCGACGAGGTCACGTACCTCGGCGCGCACATCGTGCCGCCCGACTACGCCGACGACCCGGCCGGGTACGTGGACCTGGTGACCGGCGAGATGCTGGACGCCTGCGCCCCGTACGCCCGTTGGGTCGACGTGTTCTGCGAGAAGGGCGCCTTCGACGGCGACCAGGCCCGCGCGGTCCTCACCGCCGGGCAGGCGAAGGGCCTGCAGGCCCGCGTCCACGCGAACCAGCTCTCGTACGGCCCCGGTGTGCAGCTGGCGGTGGAGCTGGACGCGGCGAGCGCGGACCACTGCACGCACCTGACGGACGAGGACGTCGACGCGCTGGCCAACTCGTCGACGGTCGCCACCCTTCTCCCGGGCGCGGAGTTCTCGACGCGGGCGCAGTGGCCGGACGCGCGCCGCCTCCTGGACGCGGGCGTGACCGTCGCCCTGTCCACGGACTGCAACCCGGGCTCGTCCTTCACGTCCTCCGTGCCCTTCTGCATCGCGCTCGCGGTCCGCGACATGCGGATGACGCCGGACGAGGCCGTCTGGTCCGCCACAGCGGGCGGTGCGGCGGCCCTGCGCCGCACGGACGTCGGCCGCCTGAGCGTGGGCGCCCGCGCGGACCTGATGATCCTCGACGCGCCGTCGCACGTGCACCTGGCGTACCGCCCGGGTGTTCCGCTGGTCGCGGAGGTCTGGCGAAAGGGCCTGCGAACGGTCTGAAGCCGCGGCTAGGTTGGCGCGCATGCAGACGCCCCCTCAGCCCCCTCAGTCTCCTCGGCCCCAGAAGATCCGCCCGAGCCGCTTCCGCGAGACTCCCGGCCTCGACGACTGGCGGGTCCTCGGCGAGGGCGCCTGTGCGTACTTCCGCACCGGCACCTTCGCCGCGGGCGCCCGCTTCGTCGCCGAGCTCGCCGCCCTGCCGGAGACGGCGGACCGCGCCCCGGACGTGGACGTCCGCCCGGACGGGGTCACGGTCCGCCTGGTCACGGCGACGGACGAGCTGTACGGCCTGACGGAGCACGACCCCGCCCTGGCGCAGCGCATCTCCCGCCTGGCGGCGGACCACGGCCTGGTCCCGGACCCCTCCGCCCTGAGCACGGTCCAGGTCACCGTGGACGCCCTGTCCATCGACAAGGTCACGCCCTTCTGGCGCGCCCTCCTCGGCTACGAGCACCGCGCGGGCAGCCCGGAGGACCTCATCGACCTCCGCCGCCGCAACGCCGCCTTCTACTTCCAGCAGATGGACACCCCGCGCCCCCAGCGCAACCGCGTCCACGTCGACGTCTGGGTCCCCCACGACCAGGCCGAGACCCGCATCGCCGCCGCCCTCTCAGCCGGCGGCACCCTCGTCACCGACGCCCACGCCCCGTCCCACTGGGTCCTCGCGGACCCGGAGGGCAACGAGGCGTGCGTGGGCACGCTGTGACCTCTGCGGACCCGACGCCCCGAAGCTGATGCGGCCGGGCGAAGTGCCGGGTGACGTGCAGGTCGGCTGTTTTGGCGGGCTTGGGCTACGGGGCCAGGGTCGTGACCAGGTGGCCGGCCGTCGGTACGGCCGTGCGTTCCGACGGGGACAGGTTCGGGTCCGCCGTGCGGAGGGTGGTTGCCTCGGGGAGGTGCGGCGTGACCGGGGTGGTCAGGTGGGTGAGGAGGGTTGTCAGGGCCGTGCGGGCGCCTTCCGCGTACGGGGCGGCGGAGAGGGCCGCCTCCGCGAGGAGGAGGGCGGACATCGCGCGGTCCAGGCCCGGCGGGCCCTCGCGGGCGGTGCGCCAGTCGATGACGACGGGGCCCTTCGGTGCGAGGACGACGTTGCCGGGGTGGAGGTCCAGGTGGATCCACGGTGTGGTGCCGAGGCGGTGGAGCAGGTCGGCGAGGAGCGCGCCCGCGGCCTCGGGAGTGACGGCGCCCGCGGCCGCCGACTCCAGCAGCGTCGGGCCGTGCAGGCGCTCCATGACCAGGTCCGGGCCCGACGCGCGGGCGACCCGCGGCACGGGATAGCCGCGCCGCGCGAGGTCGCGCATGATCCTGGCCTCGGGCTCCGCGTCACCGCCGTCGCGGTAGCGGCGCAGCACCCGGCCCTCGTCCGGTCCGGCGAGGGCGTACACGTCGGCCGACCGGCCCGTACCGAGCAGCGCGCCGGTCCCGACGGGCATGTCGTTCACGGCGCCCCCACCCTGTCCGGCCTCACTCCTCGGCCGTCAGGCCCTTGCGCAGCCGCGCCAGCGTACGGGACAGCAGCCGCGACACGTGCATCTGCGAGATGCCCAGCTCCTCGCCGATCTCCGACTGGGTGAGCCCGGCCGTGAAGCGCAGCGACAGTATGCGGCGCTCGCGCGCCGGAAGCGACGCGATCATCGGCTTGAGCGACTCGACGTATTCGATGCCCTCGATGCCGTGGTCCTCGTAGCCGAGCCGGTCGGCGAGGGTCGCGCCGTCCGCGTCGGTCTCCTCGGGCGGGGCGTCGAGCGAGCTCGCGGTGTACGCGTTGGCCGCGGTCATGCCCTCGACGACCTCTTCGGTACGGATGCCCAGCTCGCGGGCGAGCTCCTCGACGGTGGGCGCCCGGTCGAGGCGCTGGGCGAGTTCGTCGCCGGCCTTGGCCAGGTCGAGGCGGAGCTCCTGGAGCCTGCGCGGGACGTGCACCGACCACGAGGTGTCGCGGAAGAAGCGCTTGATCTCGCCGATGATCGTCGGCATCGCGAAGGTGGGGAACTCGACGCCCCGCGCCAGTTCGAAGCGGTCGATCGCCTTGATGAGGCCGATGGTGCCGACCTGGACGATGTCCTCCATCGGTTCGCTGCGGGTGCGGAACCGAGAGGCGGCGAACTTGACCAGGGCCAGGTTGAGTTCGATCAGGGTGTTGCGGACGTACGCGTACTCGTGCGTGCCCTCCTCCAGGTCGCCGAGGCGGGCGAAGAGGGTCTTCGACAGGGCGCGCGCGTCGTGCGGCGCGATCTCGTCGGCGTGCGGGATCCGCGGGAGTTCCGCGAGGTCCTGGGCCGTCTGGTCCGGTACGTCGAGCCGGGGGGACATGGTCTCCTCCATCGTTGTCTCGCTGCGGTTTGCGGCGCCTCCAAAGCCGGCCAAGTGGAAGGTGTCCTTCTAGCCCTACCGGTTCGACCCCGATGGTTGCAAGTGGCAATTGTCCGGTTCATTACGGTATGGGGTGGAGCTTGTGTGCGGCGCACGCGGGTGCGCTTGTATGGTTCGACGCATGTACCGCCAGCACATCGGCAGCGCACCCGGGCGGTTCCGGGTCGAGGTCCGGACCGTGGGGGCGAGCGAGGTGCTCACCCCTGTGGGTGAGCTCGATCACCACACCGCCGAACTGTTGCGTGCGCCACTCGACCACGCGCTCGACGAGGGCCGGACACGCCTCGTACTCGACTGCTCACGCCTCGAGTTCTGCGACTCGACCGGACTGAACGTCCTGCTCGGCGCCCGGCTCAGAGCCGACGCCGCCGGCGGCGGGGTTCATCTGGTGGCGATGCGGCCCCCGGTGGCCAGGGTCTTCGAGATCACCGGAGCGGACGCCGTCTTCACCATCCACGACTCGCTCGACTCGGCCCTTCCCGGCTGAGTGGGTCGAGTGGCTGGATGGTTGAACGGTTGAATGGTGAATTGCTGAACGGCCGAATTGCTGAACGGCCGAACGGCTGAATGGCTGAGGGGGCGAGTGGTTGAGTGGTCGAGTCCGCCCCCCGGGGCCGTCCGGCGCCCGGCCTACCAGGCCCGCCCCCGCCACCCTGTGTCCTGAACCCGTCAAACTCGTCAAACGGTTGAACCGGCTGAATCGGTGAGGTGAAGCGTTGAAGGAGACCGCCTCCGGCGACCCCGAGGTCCGCACCCTCGCCCTCGGGGCGGCCAGTGGCACCGTTCCGCTCGCGCGTGACTTCACCCGGCAGGCGCTGCACGACTGGGGCTGGCTGCCGGCCGCGACCGCCGACCGCAGGGCCGCCGCCGAGGACGTCCTCCTCGTCGTCTCCGAACTCGTCACCAACGCCTGCCTGCACGCCGAGGGCCCGGAGAGCCTCCGCGTGCTGCGCCTCGCCGGCGTGCTGCGCCTCGAGGTCGTCGACCGCGGCGCCGGCCAGCCCGCCCCGCGCACCCCGCACCGCGCCGGGCGGCCGGGCGGCCACGGCATGTTCATCGTCCAGCGGCTCTGCCGCGCCTGGGGCATCGACCGCGTGCCCGGCGCCCCCGGCAAGACGGTCTGGGCGGAACTCGCCGCACCCGCGTAGGGCGCCCGCGCATCCCGCCCGAACGCCCCGTAGGACTTTCACATCCTTCTCTCTTCCCTCTACAAGGCCCCCGGCGTACCTTGACGGCCAATCTGATATACCGTCAGCAACCTTGCGGTGAGGGGTGTTCGAGGTGCCGGACCCGAGGAGAACGGCCCGTGGGCTGACGGTGGCGATCGCGGTGGCGGGCTCGGCCGTCCTGCTGTCCGCGCCCGCCGCCCACGCCGCCGTCGTCGACGTCGACTACGCCTGCGAGACCAAGATCGGCCCCAAGAGCGCGGTCTCGCCCGTCGACATCAAGGCCGAGAAGAACGGCAGCTCGTACAGGATCACGATGTCCTTCGACAAGGGCGTCTCCGACAGCCCGATCGAACTGCCCAAGGGCGTCATGACGCCCCGCGCCGAACTCGTCGTCGGTGGCGCCGACAGCGGGAAGGTCCAGGTCAAGGGCGTGCCCAACTCGGCCGCCATTCCGCCCAACACTCCCATCAAGATCGGGCAGTTGACCGGCACGTACACGCCGAAGAAGAGTGGCAGGGTCACCTTCACGGCGGGCACGCTCACCGTCCACGCTCTCGGCATGGACGCGGCCGTCTGCAAGCCCTCCAACAACCCCAAGCCCTCGCTCGAACTCGACGTGACGGCCGCGGCGGGCGGCGGTTCCGGCGGCTCCGACGACTCCTCGGGCGGTACGACGCAGTCGGGCGGCGGCCGGCTGCCCAAGACCGGCCCGCTCGACTCGGCCGCCGCACTCGGCACCCTCGGCGGCACCGTGCTGCTCACCGGCACGGCCGGGGTGCTCTGGCTCACCCGTCGCACGGCACGGCACACGGCACGCTGATGCGGGCGGCACGGGCCGGGAACGGGCCTCGGCTTGGTGACGCGGACGGGGCGGCGCCCTTCCGGTACGGGCTTGGGCGCGGCGACGCGGGCGGGGCGGGGCTCTTCCGGTGCGGCCTTCGGCGCGGCGGTGTCGGTGGCCCCGGCGGCGGCAGCGGAGGCAGCGGGGCCGGCGGAGGGGGCGGAGGCGGTGGCCGGGCCGGCGCGGGCGGTCTCCTTCGGCCCGCGCCCAGCCGCGCCGCCGCCGCGCTCCTCGTGCTGCTCTCGGCCGCCCTGCCGGCGGCCGCCTCACCCGCCTCGGCCCACGCCTGGAAGGCGCCACAGGCCCAGCCGGAGGCCGCACCTCCGGCCCAGCGGCCCCCGCAGGCCGCACCTCCGGCCCAGCGGGCCCCACAGGCCGCACCCCCCGCCCAGCACGTCCGACTTCCCGACACGCAGCAGGGCCGTCAGGCCATGGCGCCACCCGCCCCGGCCCGCTGGAGTGCCGTGCCCGCCGCCGGGCGGCCGTACGTCTACCTGGAGGGCCCGGTCGGCAGCGTGCTCCAGGACACCCTTTCGGTCACCAATCCCGGCGCCGAACCGCTCACCGTCCGGCTCACCGGACAGGGCGCGGCCGTCGCCTTCGCCGTGCGGACGGTGACCGTGCCCGCGAGGACGCGGGCCGACGTGCCCTTCGCCGTCACCGTCACCGCCGACACCCCGCCCGGTGACCATCGCGGCGAAGTACGGGCAAGCGCGGGCGGACGCGAGACCACCGTCCCGCTCCACCTGCGGGTCAGCGGGCCGCGGCTCGCCGCGCTCACCGTCGAGGACGTCGCTGTCGGGCGCTCGGGCACCCTGCGCTACACCCTGGTCAACCGTGGCAACACCGTGCTCGCCCCGCGCCTCGCCGTCCGCGCCGAGGGCCTCTTCGGCACCGTGCTCGACCGCCCCGAACACGCCCTTCCGCTCGTCCTGCGGCCCGGCGAACGCGTCACCCGCACCGAACCCTGGCCCGACCCGCCCTTGCTCGACTCGGTCACCGTGCACCTGACGGCCGGCGCCCCCGGCGCGGCACCGGCGACCGCCCGCGCGGACGCCGCCTTCGCCTCCGCGGCGGGCGTCGGCGCCCTGGCGGCCGTCCTCCTCGCGACGGCGGGCTCGGCCACGTACGCGATACGGAGGAGACGATGACGTACCCGCGTACGGCACCACGTACAGCCGTGACCGCAGCCGTGGGCGCACCGCTCACCGCACCGCTCACCGCACCGCTCACCGCACCGCTCACGGCACTACTCACCGCACTGCTCACCGCCTTGCTCGTCGCCCTGCCGTCCGCCACCCCGGCCGTCGCCGCGGCGGGCCCCACCGTCGCGCTCTCGCAGGGCGAGGGCGGCAAGGGCGGCGAGATCACCGTGAGCGGCACCGGCTGGAAGCCCGGCGCGCTGCTCATGCTGCTGATCTGCGGGCAGGCCGCGCCCGGCAAGGGCGTCATCGGCGGCACCAACTCCTGCGCCAACACCGACGGCCGCGCCGCCACCGTCGACGCCAAGGGTGCCTTCAGCCAGAAGCTGCCGGTCGCCGAACCGCCCGAGCCCTGCCCCTGCGTCGTCCACGTGGCCGGAGTGACCGGCCAACAGGACACCGTGGACGTCGAGTTCACCGTCGCCGGGCACCCCACCGAGCCACTGCCCGAGGACGCCGGCAGCGGCCGGCTCGTCGTACTCACCTCCGCCCGGCTGGAGGGTTCGAGCGGCGTCCTGGTCTGGTTCGGCGCGCCCGCGCGCCGCGAGATCGTCGTCACCCTCGGGAACCTCGGGCAGACTGCGGTCAAGGACCCGGTCTTCGAAGTCGGCACCAGCCACGGGGTGTTCGCGCCGCAGTACGAGGAACGCCAGTGGCGCGGCACCATCGAGCCCGGCCGCAAGGCGCTGGTGAGGCTGCCGGTCGAGCTGACGGCGGGCGCCCACGGCGACTACCAGGTGTCCGTGCGCCACGGCGGGAAGGTCCTGGTCGAGCAGCCCTGGGGCGTCGGCCGCCCGTACGGCGTCACGCTCTTCTGGGTGCTCCTCGCGCTCGTCGTCCCGGCCGCCGTCTTCCGCATCGGCATGGCGGTCGTCGACCGGGTCCGCCCGCAGGGCGCGCACGGGCCGCACCGGCCCCGCCGGACATCCCGCCGCACGCCCGGTGAACCGGGGCGCTCACCGGGCGGGGCGCCCGTACCCGTACCGGCGGCGCCGTCCGCCGACGAACCGACCGCGGTCCTGCCGTGGTTCACCCCCGATTCCGCACCGTCAGAGAACAGCCCGACGACGAAGGGACAGTCGTGAGGACGACACGCACGACACGGAGGATCAGCGCGGCCGGCGTCGCGCTGATGCTCGGCGGCGCGGGAATCCTGCTGGCCGCCGGCCCCGCCATGGCGGCGGAGGTCTCGTACAAGACCGAGTGCATCCCGCCCTCCATCTCCGGCCTCCCGCCGGTGCAGGGCACCACCAAGGTGCAGATCACCGCGCCCGCCGAGGCCAAGGTCGGTGACGAGGTGGAGGTGGTCTGGAAGACGGTCCAGGCCGCCTCCAAGAACCCGGACATCCTCGACCTGGAGAAGGACACGGTGAAGCCGACCGGCGTCGTCAAGCTGGGCGGCGCGGCGAGCGGCACGCTGGCGATGGAGGGCCCGCGGCAGAACCCGCCGATCCCGAAGAACAGCCCGATGGTCCTGCCGGACATGAAGGGCAGGCTGAAGCTGGAGAAGGCGGGCGAGATCACGCTGACGCCCGACAAGTACACGATCAACGTGTCCAAGCCGATGTCGACGGACACGAAGTGCTCGCCGAAGGAGACGGTCGCGGTCGGCGCCACGATCAAGGTGACGGACGGCGGCGGTTCCTCCAGCGGCGGCACGACGACGTCCGGCGGCACGTCGACATCGGGCGGTACGTCGACGTCCGGCGGTACGTCGACGTCCGGCGGCACGTCGACATCCGGCGGTACGTCGACGTCCGGCGGTGGTACGACGACATCCGGCGGTACGACGACCACCGCGGGCGGTACGACGACCACCGGCGGCACCACCACTTCCGGCGGCAGCACGACCTCCGGCGGCACCACCACCTCCGGCGGCACCGCCACCTCCGGCGGTGGCGGCGGGCAGACCGACTTCCCCGGCAAGGAAGTCGCCGTGAATTTCGCCTGCCAGGCCCCCGGCCCCGCGTCCATCGCCTCCAAGGTCACCATCAACGCCAGGAAGAACGGCGGCTCCTACGACCTCACGGTCAGGACCGCCAAGGGCGTCATGAACAGCCCGGCCGCCCTCCCCAAGGGCGCGCTCAAGCCCTCCATGGCCGTGAGGATCGGCGGTGCCGACAGCGGCACGGTCACCGTCACCGGCGCGCCCAACCCCGAACCGCTGGAGGCGGGCAAGCCGGTCGACCTGACCGACATGACCGGCACGTACAAGCCGGGCGCGTCCGGCAAGGCCACCCTGAGCCCCGGCAAGCTGACGATCAGCGTGACGCTCGGCGGCTCGCCGATCGTCATCCCGTGCGAGGTCAAGGGCTCCGTGCAGGCCTCGCTCACGCTCGACACCGAGAAGCAGGCCGGCGGCGCGGCCGGCGGCTCGTCGACCATCACGTCCGGCGGAGGTTCGGGCGGCGGGCTCGCCGAGACCGGTGCCGAGGACGGCGGCGCCCTGCGCGCCCTCGCCCTGGTCGCGGGCACGGTGATCCTGCTCGGCGGCGCGGTGTTCACGTTCACCCCGTGGGCGCGGCTCCGTAGGTAGCGGGACGGAGCGGCCCATGGGAGGCGGTACTCAGCGTCTACTCATTACCCTCGGTAGTCCTTGTGTCGCCCCGAGCGTGAATGGTTGTCTCCAGGTGTTCGCCCGAGCGAACGCCTGGACACGCACGACCTGCTCGACCAGCAGGTGAACGACGTGCCGGGCCCTCACGAAGGGCTCGGCACGAGGAAAGGAACGCACATGCGCTGGGGGAAGAAGCTCGCGTCCGGAGCACTCGCCGTCATGCTGGGTGCCGCGGGCACCGGACTGCTCGCCGCCGCACCGGCCCAGGCCGCCGGAAAGTACACCTGCAAGGCGTACGCGAGCATGGACAAGCTGGGCCGGCCCACGGCGTACTCGACCTGCAAGTCGGGCAGCGGCAAGGCCGTCAAGCAGCACCGGGTCGTCATCAAGTGCGACCAGGTGCAGGGGGCGCGCGAGCACGTCATGACCTGGACGCTCTACGGTCCGTGGGTCGGGCCGGGCCAGAAGTCCAACGTCCGGTGCGGTACGAAGAACTTCCTGCGCGGCTTCAGCGCCCAGACGCGCTGACGACCGGACGCGCTGACGACCGGACCAGCTGACGACGAAGGGCCTGGCCCGGCACCCGAGAGGGGTGCCGGGGCCGGGCCCTCTCACCAGGAGTCCTTTAGGGAGTCCACACACATCTCCCCCGGAAGCGCGGATCTTCTTTCCCCCTGTCCCGGAAGCCCAGCCCACGGCGACG
>NZ_JBHXFE010000011.1:0-10390 GCF_042722475.1 Streptomyces sp. NPDC127092 | reverse complement strand
AAGACCCAGGACATGCGGAGACCGGGACGCGGGGAAAACGGGCCGGGCGGAGGAGGGGGTCCTGGCCCGGCCGCGGGGGGGGGTTCCGGCCCCAGGCCCTTCGCACAGGGAGTCCGTCAGGACGTCAGCGCACGTCGCCCATGAGAGCGCGGATCTTCTTGCCCGCGGTCATGAAGGCCAGGCCCGCGGCGATGGCCACCACGGCCCAGAGCGAGTAGTACAGCGCGTCGCCCAGCGGCTCGTTGAGCTTGGTGGTCCAGCCGTTGAGGGCGTTGCCCGTCGCGGTGGCGAGGAACCACAGACCCATGATCTGGCCGACGAACTGCTTCGGAGCCAGCTTCGTCGACAGCGACAGGCCGACCGGCGAGAGGCACATCTCGCCGAGGGTCTGGACGAGGTAGACGCTCAGCAGCCAGAAGACGGTGACCTTGCCGGTCTCGCTGTTGGCCGCGGCGGCACCCGCGAGACCCATGATGGCGAACGATCCGCCGATGAGGAGCATCGCGAGGGCGAACTTCATCGGGGCGCTGGGCTCACGGTTGCGCTTGGCGAGCCGGACCCACAGCGCGGCGAAGAGCGGCGCCAGCACGATGACCATCGCCGGGTTGACGGACTGGTACCAGGACGCCGGGAACTCCCAGCCCAGGATCATGCGGTCCGTCTTGTTGTCGGCGAACAGCGTGAGCAGCGAGCCGGACTGGTCGTAGATCATCCAGAACAGCACGGCGGTGGCGAAGAACCACACGAACGCCTTGATCTTCGGCTTGTCCTCGGTCTTCAGCGCCGGGTTGCGGTACATGGCGACGAAGTAGACGACCGGCACGATGATGCCGAGGATCGCGAGCACGTTCACGATGTGCTCGATGTCGTACGTGCCGAGCGCGATGTCGGCCAGCAGGGCGGCGACGGCGACTCCGCCCCAGAGGAGGACCTTGCGGAGCGCGCTGCGCTTCTCCTCGGGGGTGGCCGGGGTGCCCGGCTCCTTGCCGACGTCACCGAGGTGACGCGAGCCCAGGACGTACTGGACGACGGCGAGGGTCATGCCGATACCGGCGACGGCGAAGCCGAGGTGCCAGTTGACGTTCTCGCCGAGGTAGCCGACGACCAGCGGGGCGGCCATGCCGCCGATGTTGATCGACATGTAGAAGAGCGTGAAGCCGGCGTCGCGGCGGGCGCTCGGCTGGCCCTCGTACAGGCCGCCGACCATGGCCGAGATGTTCGGCTTCAGCAGACCCGTACCGGCGGCGATGAGCGCGAGGCCCACGAAGAACGCCGTGTCCGAGGGGATCGCGAGGGTGTAGTGACCCAGGGCGATGACGATGCCGCCGACGAGGACGGCCTTGCGGGCGCCCCACAGGCGGTCGGCGACCCAGCCGCCGGGCATGGCGGCCATGTAGACCACCGCGTTGTAGACGCCGTAGATGGAGGCGGCCAGCGCCTCACGTCCTTCGAGAGGACCGTCGAGCACACCCGCGACCAGGTAGAGGACGAGGATGCCGCGCATTCCGTACCAGGAGAAGCGCTCCCACATCTCGGTCATGAAGAGAGTGGCCAGGCCCCGAGGGTGGCCGAAGAACGTCTTCTCGGAACCCGGGGTTCCGGGAGAAGCCGTCGTCAGGCTGGACGCCATGTCGATCCTTGCTCTGTCGGGACGCGCGCTTCGTGAGCGGGATGCGCCCGGTGGGGGAGGCCGGCACCGGCGGGGTGCGGTCGCACCCTTCCGGGATCCACGCCCCGGCGCATCTTCGCGCGGGACCCGGCCCACAGGTCGTTCACTGTCCTCAAGACTGCCGATGGCGGCCTCGTGCAGAAAAGAGACCCTTGACGTGTCGAACACGGTCAAAGGTCCCCGTTTACCGCTACAGAACTCTCGACACCATACGACACGACAGTGCCGGATATGGAAGGACTTGAGAGATGGATCACAGGCTCTGACGGAACCAACTTCCGTCATTCCAAGGTCATGAGCAAATTACGGGCCAAGATCCAAAGGGGCCGACGCAGGCTCGCGTCCCCCGCCCCCGGCGCCGCCGGATCCCGCCCCGGCGCCGTGTCCGTGCGGACTACCATCACCTCATGACCCGTGTACTGCTCGCCGAGGACGACGCATCCATCTCGGAACCGCTGGCCCGCGCGCTGCGGCGGGAGGGATACGAGGTCGAGGTCCGCGAGGACGGACCGACCGCGCTCGACGCCGGACTCCAGGGCGGCGTCGACCTGGTCGTGCTCGACCTGGGCCTGCCCGGCATGGACGGCCTCGAGGTCGCCCGCCGGCTGCGCGCCGACGGCCACACGGTGCCGATCCTGGTGCTCACCGCCCGCGCCGACGAGGTGGACACGGTCGTCGGCCTCGACGCCGGCGCCGACGACTACGTCACCAAGCCCTTCCGCCTCGCCGAGCTGCTCGCCCGGGTCCGGGCCCTGCTGCGGCGCGGCGCCACCGAGCCCGCCGCCGCCCCCGCCACCCACGGCGTGCGGATCGACGTCGAGTCGCACCGGGCCTGGATGGGCGACGAGGAGCTCCAGCTCACCGCGAAGGAGTTCGACCTCCTGCGGGTCCTGGTCCGCGACGCCGGCCGGGTGGTCACCCGTGACCAGCTGATGCGCGAGGTCTGGGACACCACGTGGTGGTCCTCCACCAAGACCCTCGACATGCACATCTCCTGGCTCCGCAAGAAGCTCGGCGACGACGCGGCGAACCCGCGCTACATCGCCACCGTCCGCGGCGTCGGCTTCCGCTTCGAGAAGAGCTAGGCCGACTCCTCCGTGCGCCGCCGTCTGATCAACTCCACGCTCGCCGTGGTGCTCGTCGTCATCGCCGTCTTCGGCGTCTCGCTGGTGATCGTCGAGACCCGCACGATCTCCAGCAGCGCCCAGGAGAGCGTGGACTCCGAGGCGCTGCGGATCGCCTCCATCGTCGACAGCCGGCTGATCGGCGGCGAGCCCGTCGACGCCGGCGTCCTGGCCGACCTGAGCGGCGCCAAGCGCTACGCCCTGGTCCGCGTCCCCGGCCGCGCGCCCGTCGAGATCGGCACCCGCCCCACCGGCAGCGTCATCCGCGGCCTCGCCGAGGGCGAGCGCGGCGAGACCGTGGTCGTCGAGGAGAGCCGTTCCGTCGTCACCGACGAGGTCGGCCGCACCCTGATGATCATCGCCGCGGTGGCCCTGCTCTGCGTCGTGGCGGCCGTGCTGCTCGCCGTACGGCAGGCGAACAAGCTCGCCTCGCCGCTCACCGACCTCGCCGAGACCGCCGAGCGGCTGGGCTCCGGCGACCCGCGTCCCCGGCACCGGCGGTACGGAGTGCCCGAGCTGGACCGGGTCGCGGACGTCCTCGACGCCTCGGCGGAGCGGATCGCGCGGATGCTCACCGCGGAGCGCCGGCTCGCCGCCGACGCCTCCCACCAGCTCCGTACGCCCCTGACGGCGCTCTCCATGCGCCTGGAGGAGGTCGCCGTCGCCGACGACCTCGACACGGTCAGGGAGGAGGCGACGATCGCGCTCACGCAGGTCGAGCGGCTCACCGACGTCGTCGAGCGGCTGCTCACCAACTCGCGCGACCCGCGGAGCGGCTCCGCCGTCGCCTTCGACCTCGACGAGGTCATCAAGCAGCAGCTGGAGGAGTGGCGGCCCGCCTACCGCAGCGCGGGCCGGGCCATCGTCCGCTCGGGGAAGCAGGGCATGCGGGCCGTCGGCACCCCGGGCGCGGTCGCCCAGGTCCTGGCGGCACTGATCGAGAACTCGCTCATGCACGGCGGCGGCACCGTCGCCCTGCGCACCCGCGTCACCGGCAACCAGTCGGTCATCGAGGTCACCGACGAGGGCCCGGGCGTGCCCGCGGACCTCGGGGCGCGGATCTTCGAGCGGGCGGTCAGCGGGCGCAGCTCCACGGGCATCGGCCTGGCGGTCGCCCGGGACCTCGCGGAGGCGGACGGCGGGCGTCTGGAGCTGCTCCAGCAGCAGCCGCCGGTGTTCGCGCTCTTCCTGGGCCGCGAGGTCAGGAGCCGTACGGAACCGGAACCGGAGCGCCCGGTCCGGTGACAGGAGTGCGTCAGACCCGGTCGGGCTGCTTGCGGGCGGCCTGGCGGGGCGCCTGCTCCAGGAACGATTCGGCGGCCTGCACCGCCTCCTTCGCCGGCAGTGCGCGGAACACCCAGGTCCGGTAGGACCAGAAGCGGAACAGGGTCGCGACGCCGATGCCGAAGAACTTGAAGAAGTTGCTCTGCAGCGGCGTGTCCCAGCCGAAGCCGTACGTCGCCGTGTACAGGACGCCGTTCTCGATGACCATGCCGACGACGCTGAACAGCAGGAACAGCGCCATTTCCTTCGTGCGGCCGGACTTGTCGCGGTCACGGTACGTGAAGTAGCGGAACCCCACGTAGTTGAAGAGGATCGCCACGACCGTGGCGATGATGCTGGCCCGCACCACCGGAAGCTCGGTGACGTGGCGCACCAGGTTGAAGACGCCCAGATTCACCAGGACGCCCAGCCCGCCGACCACGCCGAACTTGGCGACCTCGCGGACGAGCCGGTCCACTCGCATGCGCAGCGCGCCGGGTTCGCTCATCGTGATGGCTCTGTCCCGTCCGTTCCGGATGTGTTCCGCCGACGCCACGGACGGCGTCAACCCAGCCATGCTAACCAGCCGCCCCCTCGACCGCCCGGGATGTGCGCGATCCGTGTGCGACCCCACCCCGACTGTGACAAAACACAGCCGGACGGGGCACCGGAAATTGTGCGGATACCCTAAGAGGGTGACGTTCCCGGTAGTCGGCATGGTCGGCGGCGGTCAGCTCGCTCGTATGACACACGAGGCTGGCATCCCGCTCGGCATCAAGTTCAAGCTCCTCAGTGACACCCCGCAGGACTCGGCGGCCCAGGTGGTGAGCGAAGTCGTCATCGGCGACTATCGCGACCTGGCCACGCTGCGTGACTTCGCGCGCGGCTGCGACGTGATCACCTTCGATCACGAGCACGTGCCCGCGGAGCACCTGGCGGCCCTGGAGGCGGACGGCGTCGTCGTCCGGCCCGGCCGTTCGGCCCTCGCGCACGCCCAGGACAAGGGGGTGATGCGGGCCAGGCTCGACGAGATCGGCGTACCCAGCCCGCGGCACCGCATCGTGGCGGACCCGGCCGACGCGGCGGTCTTCGCCGCCGAGGTCGGGGGCTTCCCGATCATCCTGAAGACCGTGCGCGGCGGCTACGACGGCAAGGGCGTCTGGTTCGTCCGGTCGGAGGCCGACGCCGAGGACGCCTTCAAGGCCGGTGTCGCGGTGCTCGCCGAGGAGAAGGTCGACTTCGCGCGCGAGCTCGCCGCGAACATCGTCCGGTCCCCGCACGGCCAGGCCGTCGCGTACCCGGTGGTCGAGTCCCGTCAGGTCGACGGGGTCTGCGACACCGTGATCGCGCCCGCGCCCGACCTGGACGACGAGCTCGCCGGGCAGGCCCAGGAGCTGGCCCTGCGGATCGCGAAGGAGCTGGACGTCGTCGGCCACCTGGCCGTCGAGCTGTTCCAGACCCGCGACGGCCGGATCCTCGTCAACGAGCTCGCCATGCGCCCGCACAACTCCGGCCACTGGACCCAGGACGGCGCGGTCACCTCGCAGTTCGCCAACCACGTCCGGGCCGTGCTCGACCTCCCGCTGGGAGACCCCCGCCCGCGGGCGAGGTGGACCGTGATGTGCAATGTTCTGGGTGGCGACTACCCGGACATGTACCAGGGGTACCTGCACTGCATGGCCAGGGACCCGCAGCTCAAGATCCACATGTACGGCAAGGACGTGAAGCCCGGCCGCAAGGTGGGCCACGTCAACACCTACGGCGACGACCTGGACGACGTGCTGGAGCGCGCCCGTCACGCCGCCGACTACCTGCGAGGAACGATCGTTGAGTAACCCGGCTGCTTCGACCCCGCTCGTCGGCATCGCGATGGGGTCCGACTCGGACTGGACCGTCATGGAGGCCGCGGCCCAGGCCCTCGACGAGTTCGAGATCGCCTACGAGGTGAACGTCCTCTCCGCGCACCGCATGCCGCGCGAGATGATCGCGTACGGCGAGGACGCCGCCGACCGCGGCCTGAAGGCGATCATCGCGGGCGCGGGCGGCGCCGCCCACCTGCCGGGCATGCTCGCCTCCGTCACCCCGCTGCCGGTGATCGGCGTGCCGGTGCCGCTGAAGTACCTCGACGGCATGGACTCGCTGCTCTCCATCGTGCAGATGCCGGCCGGCGTGCCGGTCGCGACCGTCTCGGTCGCCGGCGCCCGCAACGCGGGCCTGCTCGCGGCCCGCATCCTCGCCGCGCACGACCCGGAACTGCTCGGCCGGATGAAGGAGTTCCAGCAGGAGCTCAACGACCAGGCCACGGAGAAGGGCCGGCGACTGCGGCAGAAGGTCGAGGGCTCGGGCTCCTTCGGGTTCGCCCAGTGACCGCGGCGGCCGGCCGACTGGCGGAGGCGCGCGAACTCCTCGCCTCCGCCCCCGTCGTCGACGGCCACAACGACCTGCCGTGGGCGCTGCGCGAGCAGTGCGGCTACGACCTGGACAAGCTCGACATCGCGGGCGACCGCTCGGCCTCCCTGCACACCGACCTCGCCCGGCTGCGCGCCGGCGGGGTCGGCGCCCAGTTCTGGTCGGTGTACGTGCCGGGCCGGCTGGCCGGGGACCACGCGGTCAGCGCCACCCTGGAGCAGATCGACGCCGTCGACCGGCTGATCGAGCGGTACGCGGCGGACCTCGCGCCCGCGCTGACCGCCGACGACATCGAGAAGGCCCGCGAGGAGGGCCGGATCGCCTCCCTCAAGGGCGCCGAGGGCGGTCACTCGATCAACAACTCGCTGGCCACGCTGCGCGCCCTGCACACGCTGGGCGTGCGGTACATGACGCTCACCCACAACGAGAACAACGACTGGGCGGACTCGGCCACCGACGAGCCGCGGCACGGCGGGCTCACCGCCTTCGGCCGCGAGGTCGTCCGCGAGATGAACCGCACCGGCATGCTGGTCGACCTCTCGCACGTCGCCGCGACGACCATGCGCGACGCGCTGGACGCCACGGCCGCGCCGGTGATCTTCTCGCACTCCTCGTCCCGCGCGGTCTGCGACCACCCGCGCAACATCCCGGACGACGTCCTGGAGCGGCTGCCCGCCAACGGCGGCGTGGCGATGGCGACCTTCGTGCCGAAGTTCATCCTGCCCGCGGCCGTCGAGTGGACGGCCCGCGCCGACGAGAACATGCGCGCCCACGGCATGCACCACCTCGCCACCACGCCGGAGGCGATGGCGATCCACCGCGCCTTCGAGGCGGACAACCCGCGCCCGATCGCAACCGCCGCCACGGTCGCCGACCACCTCGACCACATGCGCGAGGTCGCCGGCATCGACCACATCGGCATCGGCGGCGACTACGACGGCACGGCCTTCACACCGGCCGGCCTGGACGACGTCGCCGGCTACCCGAACCTGATCGCGGAGCTGCTCACCCGCGGCTGGTCGCACGCCGACCTGGCGAAGCTGACCTGGTCCAACGCGGTCCGGGTGCTGCGCGACGCGGAGGCGGTGGCGCGCGAGCAGCAGACCCTGCGGGGCGCGTCGATCGCGACGATCGACACCCTGAACGCGTAGGGCTTGTTTGGCGGATCAGGGTCGGACAGGCCCTAGGCCGCACCGGCAGGCTGACGCGCCGTCACGGAGGGGTCCACCCGGTGGGCCCCTCTTCGCCGTTCCCGGGCGTCGCCTGGACGGCGTAGTCCGCCGTGCCCGCGGCGAAGGGCGGTGGCACGGTTGCCGTACTGCCTAGTAGTACGGAGTGAGTCACCCATGGCAGATCTGCTCGACGATCCCACCACGACCTTCACCTTCGCCCGTGCCGCCTCGGCGGGCGACACCGATCCCCCCGGACATCCCCGGCCCCTCGACGAGTCGACCCGTGCGCGCGCGCTGCTCGCCGCGCAGCCGGTCGTCGAGGGGCACACGGATCCGCCTCACGTCACCGACCCGGATCCGGACCCGGAGGACCTTCCTCCGGTACGGGCGGCAGAGGCGGGAGCACAGTTCTGGTCCCTGCGCGTGGACGCCGACGACGGCGTGCTCGGCACCCTGCGCAGGATCGACGCGGTCCGGGCCCTCGTGGCGGCCTGCCCGGAGCACCTGCGCCTCGCGCACACCACCGCGGAGATGGCCCACGCCCGCAACTGCGGCCGGGTCGCCGTGCTGCTCGGCCCGGTGAGCTGGGCGGCCGTCGGCGGCTCGCTCGCCGCCCTCCGGGCGTACCACGCGCTCGGCGTACGGGCGGTCAGCCTCACCCGCTACGACCGCTTCGCCCGCGAGGCGGTACGGGAGATGAACCGGCTCGGCCTGGTCCTGGACCTCGCGGGCGCCGACCCGGACACCGTCCGCCAGGCCCTCGCGGTGAGCCGGGCCCCGGTGCTCCTCACCCGCGCGGAACCGGACGCCCTGCCGGACGACGTGCTGGGCCTGCTCGGCGGGAAGGGCGGCGTCTGCATGGTGCCGGTCACCCCCGACGCGTCCGCCACGGCCGACGGCCTGGACCGCCTCCGGGCCCTCGCGGGCCCCCGGTCCTGCGGCCTGTCCCACACCACGGCCCCGGCCGTCGGCTACGCCCCGCTCTTCGCGGAGCTGCTGCGCCGTGACTGGCAGGCCCAGGACCTGGTGGCCCTGGCCCACGGCAACGCCACCCGCGCGCTGCGCGAGACGGAGTTCCGGGCCCGGGCGTACCGCCCGAAGGCGGCCTGACGCACGCCCCGCGCGGGCCGCGCCCACCCGGCGCGCGGCCCGCGCGGGGCCGCGTCGCGTCAGGCGCGCGGGCGGCCCATCGCGCGGTAGGACCAGCCGGCCTCGCGCCAGCGCAGGGGGTCGAGGGCGTTGCGGCCGTCGAGGATGACGGGCGAGGAGACCACCGAGGCCAGCTCCGACGGGTCCAGCGCGTCGCGGAACTCGCGCCACTCGGTGAGGTGCAGCACCACGTCCGCGCCGCGCACCGCGTCGAGCGCGGTGGGCGCGTAGCCGAGCGTCGGGAAGAGCCGGCGGGCGTTGTCCATGCCCTTCGGGTCGTAGACGGTGACCTGGCCGCCCTGGAGGTGGATCTGGCCGGCCACGTTCAGCGCGGGCGAGTCGCGGACGTCGTCCGAGTCCGGCTTGAACGTCGCGCCGAGCACGGCGACCCGCTTGCCGAGGAAGCCGCCGCCCAGCGCCTCGCGGGCCATCTCCACCATGGACGCGCGGCGCCGCATGTTGATGGAGTCGATCTCGCGCAGGAAGGTCAGGGCCTGGTCGGCGCCCAGCTCACCGGCGCGCGCCATGAAGGCCCGGATGTCCTTCGGGAGGCAGCCGCCGCCGAAGCCGATGCCGGCCCGCAGGAACTTGCTGCCGATCCGCTCGTCGTGCCCGATGGCCTCGGCGAGCTTGGCCACGTCGCCGCCGGCCGCCTCGCATACCTCCGCCATCGCGTTGATGAAGGAGATCTTCGTGGCCAGGAAGGAGTTGGCGGAGGTCTTCACCAGCTCGGCGGTCGGGTAGTCGGTCACCACGAACGGCGAGCCCTCGGCGACCGGCACCGCGTACACCTCGCGCAGCACCTTCTCGGACCGCTCGCCGCCCGCGCCCTCGGACAGGCCGACCACGATCCGGTCCGGATGCAGGGTGTCCTGCACCGCGAAGCCCTCGCGCAGGAACTCCGGGTTCCACGCGAGCTCGACGCCCTCGGGCAGCAGCCCCGCGAGGCGCCGGGCGGAGCCGACGGGCACGGTCGACTTGCCGACGACGAGCGCGCCCTGCCGCACGACGCCCGCGAGCGAGGTGAAGGCGGCGTCGACGTAACTCATGTCGCACGCGTACTCGCCGTGCTTCTGCGGCGTGTTCACGCAGACGAAGTGGACGTCGCCGAAGGCGCCGACCTCCTCCCAGGAGGTCGTGAAGCGCAGCCGCCCGCTGGATCCCTCGATCCCGGCGACGTGCCGTGCGAGCAGGTCCTCGAGGCCCGGCTCGTACATCGGGACGCGCCCGGCGGCCAGCATCTCGATCTTCTCGGGTACGACGTCGAGCCCGAGGACCTCGAAGCCGAGCTCCGCCATGGCCGCGGCGTGGGTGGCGCCGAGGTAGCCGGTGCCGATCACGGTGATCTTCAGGGCCATGCGGTCTCCAGTGAGGAGTCGAGGTCGGGCGGAATGCCTGCCCGAGCATAGTCGGGGCCTGGATCGAGGCCGGGTCACGCCCTACCATTTGGGTTACTTAACGGTAGTTAGCAAAGCGTGGGAGTGGATGAGCGTGGCAGGATCCGCCGGTTTCGATCTGTATCGCCTGCCGGAGGAGCACGAGATGCTCCGGGAGTCGGTCCGTGCGCTGGCGGAGGCGAAGATCGCTCCGTTCGCGGCGGCGGT
>NZ_JBHXFE010000010.1:138741-192867 GCF_042722475.1 Streptomyces sp. NPDC127092 | reverse complement strand
GCCCTCGGCCGTTCCTCCTGGTCCGGCAGGCGCTACATGCCGCCGCTCCGCGAACCCGGCGGCAGCGCGTACGCCGACGACCAGCCCGTCTGCTGGCGGTGCCGCGCCACTCCCGTTCCGGCGAAGCCCCGGAAGCCCAGCTCCTCCTCGCCGCTGCGGTCGCCCGGCAGCGTACGGAACGACCGGCGGTACTCGGAGTACAGGGCGTCGTAGATCGGAGTCGCCGAAAAACCCGCCGAACCGTCCTGCGCCGGGCGCATCGCGGGGATCGCGCTCGGCACGGGACTCGGGGTCGGACTCGGATACTGCTGGCGAAATGGGTCGTATGCGTGCACGTATGTGCCAACGACCCCGCCGTCCGTGAGATGCGGGCGATGCGCCTCCGAAAGCGGAGCCCGGGGGCGCGGCACGGTCGGCACCCCCGGGACGCGGGCCGGCCCTATGCCGGGTCGCGGGTGGTCCATCACGTGCCGGCCAGCGGCATCGCGGCGGCCACCAGGCGCCCGTTGGCCGCGGCCTTCTCCAGCGCGTCGCGCAGCAGGTCCTCGCGCGGCTGCTGCCCGATCGAACCGACCGGGGCGGCGAAGACGAGCACCGTGTGCGACTTGTTCGCCGCGGCCCGCCAGCCCTCGGTGACCTGCAGCGGCTGGTGCGCCTGCCACCAGGCGACCTGGCCCGTGCCGCCCGTACCCGGCTGGAGCACCGAGTGCAGCTGGCCCATGGCGACCAGGACCGACCAGCCGGGCAGCGGGGCCGGCGTGTGCTCGAGGTCGGCGACCGGCTGGAAGCCCTGCTCGACGAGCAGCGGCAGGAACTCGTCCGTCAGACCCTCCGAGCCGGGGCGGGCGACCGGCGCGGTCGGCTCCACCACGAGCGCCGGGTGCAGCTCGCCCTGGATCAGGACCAGACCGCTGGTGACGCCGAGGACCGCCTGCTCCGGGTGGGCGGCGGAGAGCGAGCCGGCGGCGTCGGCCGCCGTGATGGAGGCGACGGCGCCCTGGAGCTGCTCCTCGGCGACCCGTACGACCTGGGACGGAATGCAGCTGGCGTGGGCGAACGCGAGGACGGCGGTCTCCTCGCCGACGAACAGGACGGTGCTGGTGCGCTCCTGCTCGGAGTCGCCCGGGGTCCGGCAGGAGGTGCAGTCGTAGCTGCCCGGGGCGTTGTCGCCGGCGAGCAGCCGGTCGGCTTCTTCGTCGCCGATCTCGGCGCGTACGTCCTCGCTGACGTCGAGCATGCGCGGCACGGGGGGCTCCCTGGACTCATTGCGTGCGACGGCGGGCGGTTCCCGGTCGTCTCATGCCGAGTTCAACGGGGAAGGCTCGGCCGGGGTCACGCGTGGAGGGCCGACAAATGTTTGAGGAGCGGCGCCGCGGGCCGTGCCGCCGACCGGGTGGGATGTGAACGGCGTTCCGCGCGGCACGGGGCCGGGCTCCGGGGCCGCTGCCTAGCCTGCCCCGATGTCGAAGATCCGATGGTGGACGACCGGATGCCTGCTGACGGCCGCGCTGCTGGCACCTCCGGCGGAGGCCGTGGCGGTCGCGGGGACGACGGGCACGGCGGGGGCGCCCGCCGCTCCCACGCCCGTCGAGGCGTGTGTGAAGGACCAGTGGCCGTGGGGCTGCGTCGCGCAGTGCGAGAGCGGCGGGGACTGGCGCGCCAACACCGGGAACGGCTTCTACGGCGGGCTGCAGTTCTGGCAGCCCACCTGGGACGAGTTCGGCGGCCGCCGCTACGCCCGGCGCGCGGACCTGGCGACCCGGGCCCAGCAGATCACGGTCGCCGAGGACGTGCTGCGCGTCCAGGGCTGGGGGGCCTGGCCGGTGTGCTCGCGGCGGTACGGCCTGAGCGGCCGCGCCCATGTCGTGCAGCCCGGCGACACGCTCAGCGCCATCGCCCGGCGGTTCGCCGTCAAGGGCGGCTGGCAGGCGCTGTACGCCGCGAACCGTTCGGCGATCGGCCCTGACCCGAACCGGCTGACGGTAGGCACGATGCTGCGGATCGCCCCGCTCTAGAAGCGCCCCGCCGCGCTGTGGGGCTCACGGCCTCCTACACGAGCTCACCCGCGCCGGCGAGGGAGCCCCGGCTCAGTTCGTACGCGAGCGAGCCCGGCGGCAGCCCGCCCGGGACGCGCTGCTCGGCCAGGACGACCGCCGCGGAGCGGGGCGGGCGGGCGAGTGCGGCGAGCAGGCCGTACGTACGGGAGGCGACGGCCCGGGACAGGCCGAGGGACGGCTCGTCGACGAGGACGACGCGGGCGGGGGAGAGCAGCGCGCGGGTGAGGGCGAGCATGCGCCGCTCACCGCCGGAGAGGGTGCCGGCGCGGTGGCCGAGCAGCGGCGCGAGCTCCGGGTAGGCGGCGAGGGCCGCGTCCTGGCGGCCGGGGGCCACCAGGTCCAGGTTCTCGGCGACGGTGAGGGTCGCGTACACCGCCCGAAGATCCGGTACGAAGCAGAGCCCGCGGCGGGCCCGGGCGTGGGCGGGCAGTCCCGTGACGTCCGTACCGCGCCACAGGACGCGTCCTGCGGCGAGCGGCACCGTCCCGGCGAGCGCGCGCAGCGCGGTGGTGCGGCCGGAGCCGTTGCGGCCGAGCAGCAGGGTGACGGTGGCGGCCGGCAGTGCCAGGTCGAGACCGTGCAGGGCCTCCAGCGGGCCATAACGGACCCGCGCGGCGCGGAGGGCGATCTCGACGGTCACGGCCCGCTCCTGGACACGATCCGGCCGCCCTCCATGATGTGGACGGTGCGGGCGATGCCCGCGACGAGATCCGGGTCGTGCTCGATCACGAGCACGGCGAGGCCGTCGGCGGCGAGGGCGGCGAGGACGCGGGCGAGGGCGTCGGTCTCGCCCGCGTCGAGCCCGGCGGCGGGTTCGTCCAGGAGCAGGGTGTGCGGCCCGGCCGCGAGCGCCCGGGCCAGCTCGACCCGGCGCAGCGTCCCGGTCGGCAGCCCGGCCGCCGCCGCCCGCCGGACCGGCCCCGCGAGCCCGACGAGACGCAGCGCCTGTTCGACGGCCGTCTCCGCGTCCCGGCCGCGGGCGCCGACGCGGACGTTCTCCTCGACGGTGAGCGACGGGAACACGGCGAGCTGCTGGAAGGTCCGCGAGATCCCGAGGCGGTGCCTGGTGTGGGCGGCCCGCTTCGTGATGTCCACCCCGTCGAGCGCGACCCGGCCGGCGGTCGGCCGGAGGGTTCCGGCGAGGCAGTCGAACAGCGTGCTCTTGCCCGCCCCGTTCGGCCCGACGACGGCGGTGACCGCACCCGCCCGGAGATCGAGATCGACCCGGTCGAGAGCGGTGAGCCCACCGGGGTAGGTGAGGCTGAGCCGGCGCGCGACGAGACGGGCCTGCGGCCGGCGCGCGGACGACCGTCCGGCCCCCGGTCCGCCGCCGCCCGCGGCCGACGGTCCCGCCGCCCGCCCTCCGCCCGGACTGCCGGCCCCCGCCCGTCCCACCCGTGGCGGCCCGTCCGCCGGTTCTCCGGCGCGCGATGCGGCGTCGCCAGAGGCCGGGGGCTGTCGGGCCTCCGCCCGGCCTTCGGCCCTGGGGTCCGGGTGGCTGTCCTGGCCCGGGCCTTCGCCCGGGTGGGTCGGGCCCGTGGTGTGCGGGGGCGTCCTGGGCGCGGGCCGGGCGGTGGTCGGGTGCGGAGGGGTGGTGGCGCGCGTCGTGGGGGCCTCCGGCGGTGCCGGGGCGGGTGGCTGCCGGCCTGGGTGGCGGGGAGCGGCCGCAGGGGCCGTCGTGGGTCGGCGCGTGCGTGCCCGGGCGGTTGCGGCGGTCGTCGTCGGCCCGCTCGCGGGGGCCGCCGCCCGGCGCGGTTTCGGCAGCAGGGCCGGGACGAGCGGGGGGACGCGGCCCGTCAGGGTGGCGAGGAGGCCGATCAGGGCCGCCGCGACGCCCGCGTGGGAGCCGGCGTCCAGGGCCACGAGGAGGGTGGCGGCCAGGAGGGGGGTGAGGAGGGTGTCCGCGCCGAGGACCAGGACGGCGGCGAACCAGAGGAGGCCGCGCACCGGGTCGAAGGCGTCGGGATCGAAGGCGCGGACGCCCATGCCGAGGAGGCCGCCGCCCAGCGCGGCCAGCGCCGAGCCCAGGGTGAAGGCGAGGAGCTTGAGGCGGGCCACCGGCACGCCCGCCGCCTCCGCGCCCGGCTCGTGGTCGCGCAGCGCCGCGAGCGCGCGGCCCGTGCGGCCCCGGCGCAGGGCCGCGACCAGGAGCAGGCAGCCGGCGAGCAGCACCAGCTCCAGGGCGTAGTACGCGCGGTCGTGGCCGAAGCCCGCCGGGCGGTCGAGCGTCACGCCCGCCGTCGCGTACGGCTGCGCGAAGACGAAGCGGCTCACCGCGACCCCGACCGCGAGGGTCGCCAGGGCGAGGGCGAGTCCGTGGCGGCGGATCGCGGGCCGGCCGGTCAGCAGACCGAGCGGCGCCACGCACAGCACGGCCACGCCCAGCGCCACCAGCTCCGGCAGGCCGGCCGCCGTGAGGAGGCCGGTGAACAGCGCGCCGAGACCCGCGTACGCCGCCTGGCCCAGCGCGATCTGTCCGCCCCGGCCGGAGACCACCACCAGCGACAGCAGGACCACCGCGAGCGCCGGGACCTGCACCGCCGTCGTCAGGTCCTCTCCCGCGAAGCCCAGCGGCAGGAGGAAGAGCACGGCCGTCACCAGCCAGACGCCCGGCGGGACCCGCGGCGCGGCCCTCGGCGGCGGCAGCGCGTCGGTGTCGCCCACTCCCGGCAGCACCAGCGCCGCCACGAGCAGCGCCACGACGAACAGGTTCGCCCCCACCGCCTGGAGCAGTTCGCCCGGCCAGCCGCCGGGGTGCAGCCGGGTCAGCTGGGCCTGCGCCACGCCGAGCGCGAGCGCGGTCACCACCGCCACCGGCAGGCTCCGCATCCGGGCCACCACCGCCACCGCGATGACCTCGACCACCAGCAGCGGCATCCCGTACGGGTCGAGCCGCACGTACGGCGCGAGCAGCACGCCCGTGAGGCCCGCCGTGAACGAGCCGAACGCCCAGCCCGCCGCCGACACCCGGTCCGCCGGGATGCCGGACAGGACGGCGAGTGGCCGGTTGTCGACGACCGCCCGCAGCTCCCGGCCGAACCGGGTCCACCGGGTCACCGCGCCCACGAGAAACGCCAGCGCCACCGCCGCCGCGAGCTGCGCCCACGGGTCGTCGCCGAGCAGCACGGGCGCGTCGTCCCGCGCGCCGCCGCCCCAGATCAGCGCCGCCGCGCCCACGAGCAGCACGAACACGCCGATCGACGCCACGAGCGTCTGCGCCGGACCCGCGCCGGCCAGCGCCAGCGGCCGGAACACCGCCCGGTCCAGGACCAGGCCGATGCCCGGCGCGACCACGAGCAGCGTCACCAGCGCGGCCGGCGGCAGCGGCCAGCCCCACTCGACCACCAGCTGGCGCAGCACGTACGCGCAGATCATGGCGACCGCGCCGTGCGCCAGGTTCAGGACGCCGGTCGCCCGGTAGGTGACGATCAGTCCGATGCCGGTGAGCGCCGCCGCGCTGCCGACGGCGAGCCCGGCGAGCACGAGGTCGTACGTCAGCGAGGCCACGGCTCACACACCGGGCAGGGAGCCAGCTCCGCGTCCCCCGCGGGCTCCGCCTCCGGCCGCCCCGCCACCAGCGGGCAGTCCGGCCGGTGCGCCAGCGTCCCGCCCGGCACCCGCAGCGGCGGCTCCTCCGAGGAAGGCGCCTGCCCAGGCTCCTCGGCCGGCTCCTCGGCCGGCCGCTCCTCCGTCGCCCTCGCCGCCGCCTCCCCGCCCGCGCCCCCGTACGTCCACAGCGCCCCCACGACCAGCACCGCCCCCGTCACGATCAGCGCCGCCCCCGGGACCGTGCACGAGGCCAGATACGGCAGCTGGCGCTCCGCGAAGCGCTCGCCCGAGATGCCGTACCAGCCGACGACGCACAGCACCGCCCCGGCCGCCGCCGCCACGAGCCCGCACCACAGCAGGAGCCGGGAAGCCGGCGTCCGGCGGACCGACCGCGGAATCGACGGCACGGGAGCCTCCCTTTCCCTTCGGCCGGGTCACTTCGGCCGGGACGTCACACACTCACACCTCACGTCGCACACCCACACCTCACGTCACACCCTCACACCTCACCCCCACCCTTTATGTTCTCTTTAGTTCCCTTCCTTGCGCTATGTCCGCGATCGGCACACCCTGGAATCGGCAGGCCGCCCGGTCTGCCCTCGCGTCCGGCCCTCCGGTGGTGAGCCAGATGGTTCTCAAGCGACGCGCGGCCGCTTTCGCCGCCGCGGCGGTCCTCGCCCTCACGCCGGTGGTCGCCGGCTGCTCGGACGACGGAGGTTCCGCCTCCGACGAGGCCACGCCCACGGTGCCTCCCGTTCCTTCCACGACGACCGCCCGGCCCAGCGACCAGCCCGCCGACCCGGCCGCGGCCAAGGCGGAGATCACCAGGAACTGGACCGCCTTCTTCGACCCGAAGACCCCGACCGCCGAGCGGGTGAAGCTGCTGGAGAACGGCGAGAGCATGACACCGGTCCTCGCCGCCTTCGCGGGCGACAAGAACGCCCAGCAGACCTCCGTGAAGGTCAAGAAGATCGACTTCACCTCGCCGTCCGGCGCCGACGTCACCTACGACCTGCTCGTCGCCGGCAACAACGCCCTGCCCGACGCCAAGGGCACCTCCGTCCTCCAGGACGACACCTGGAAGGTCTCCGTGAAGACCCTCTGCGGACTCGTCCAGGTCAGTGGTGCGACCGTCCCGGGCTGCTGAGACGGCACTGGCGCTGCTCCTCGCCGTCCTGGCCGCGCTCGTCGCGGGCTGCGGCAGCCGGCTTCCGGAGCGCGCCTTCGAGACGCGGCCCACCGCCAACCCCTCCGGCGGTGAGCCGCTTCGCGTCGGCATCATCACCAGCGCCACGAGCCCTGTCGGCGGAGGCGCCTTCACCGGTCCGCGCGACGGCGCCCTCGCCTACTTCGCCGCACTCAACGCCCGCGGCGGGCTCGACGGCCGCCGGATCGAGGCGATCACCTGCGACGACGGCGGCAGCGGCATCGGCAACAACGCGTGCGTGCACCGGCTGGTCGACGAGCGCAAGGTCTTCGCCCTGGTCGCCACCACCGCCCTCGACTACGCGGGCGCCCCGCGGGTCTCCCGGGCCGGCGTCCCCGACATCGGCGGACAGCCGCTGACCCCGGCCTACGAGACGTACCCGCACCTCTACGGGATCTACGGCAGCTCCGCCCCGCGCACCGGCGAGGCGCCCGGCTGGGACGGGGTGCTGTACGGCGGCACCGAGGTCTACCGCTGGTTCAGGACCCACCTCGGCGCCCGTACCGCCGCCGTCGTCTCCTACAACCAGGCCGCCTCCGCCGCGTACGCCCGGCTGATCTCCCAGGGGCTCCGCGCCGAGGGCTACCGGGTCGTCGACGAACAGGTCGACTTCGTCCTGCCCAACTTCCGCGCGGTGGCGGCCGATCTGCGGGCGCAGAAGGCCGACGTCGTCTTCGACGCGATGGACACCCACGGCAACGCCCGGCTGTGCGAGGCGATGGAGGCCTCCGGCGTACGGGTCGCCGCCAAGGTGACCAACGTGCAGAACTGGTCCTCGTCGGTGCCGCGCGACTACGCGAAGTCGCCCGGCTGCCGGGCCGCGCTCTACGTGACCGGCTCCAGCCGCAACCACGACGACACGTCCTTCCCGGCCGTACGGGAGTTCCGGGCGGCGATGGGCGGCCGGCCGCTCTCGCAGTGGCAACTGGAGGGCTGGGCGGCGGCCATGTGGTTCACGGACGCGGCGCGGTCCTGTCTCGCCGCGCCCGGTGGGCTCACCCGTCCCTGCGTCGAGGAGTACGTCAACCGGGCGGAGCCGTACACCGCGCGCGGGCTGTTGCTGCCGGTCCGCTTCGAGCACCTCGCCGAGCCGCCGAAGACCCGTGAGACCTGTCTGTCCGTGGCCCGTTGGCGCGACGGACACGGCTGGATCGCCCAGGGCGACATGAACAGGACCTGTGCTTCCGTCCCCCAGTTGGGATACCGGCCGTGAACACCGAAGCGCCGGGGCAGTACAGTCGCCCACGACCACGCTCCTGACCGGGGGGAACCGGCACGCCCATGCGCATCTCCTTCCTGCTCCACAACGGCTACCACATCGGCGGGACCATCCGGGCGACCTTCACGCTCGCGGCCGAGCTGGCGGGCCGTCACGAGGTCGAGATTGTCTCGGTGTTCCGCCACCGCGACGAGCCGATCCTCGGCGTGCCCGCCGGTGTGACGCTGCGGCACCTCGTCGACCTGCGGAAGAAGAGCCCGGGTTACGACGGCGAGCACCCCGACTTCCACCGGCCCGCCCGGGTCTTCCCGCGCGGCGACGGCCGCTGGAAGCAATACAGCGCGCTCACCGACGCCCGGATCGGCGCGCACCTCGCCTCCGTCGAGGCGGACGTCGTCGTCGCGACCCGCCCGGGGCTCAACGTCCAGCTCGCCCGGCAGGCGCCGCGCGGCCCCGTCCTCGTCGGCCAGGAGCACCTGACCCTCGACGGGCACGGCTACCGGCTGCGGCGCGACATCCGGCACGAGTACGCGCTCCTGGACGCGGTCACCACGGTCACCGAGGCCGACGCCCGCTCCTACCGGGCGCTCGGACTGCCCGGCGTACGCGTCGACGCCGTGCCCAACAGCGTGCCGGCGCCGGGCCTGCCGCCCGCCGACCCCGCGTCGAAGGTCGTCGTCGCGGCCGGCCGGCTCACCCCGGTCAAGCGCTACGACCTGCTGATCGACGCCTTCGCGGACGTGGCCGCCGCCCGCCCGGACTGGAAGCTGCGGATCTACGGCACCGGCGACGCCTCCGACAACCTGAAGAAGACGCTGGCGAAGCAGGTCGAGCGGCTCGGCCTCGGCGAGCACGTCTTCCTCATGGGCACCGCCCACCCGATGGAGCCGGAGTGGGCCAAGGGCTCGCTGGCCGCGGTCACCTCGCGGCGCGAGTCCTTCGGCATGACCATCGTCGAGGCGATGCGCTGCGGGCTCCCGGTGGTCTCCACCGACTGTCCGCACGGCCCTGCCGAGATCATCGAGGACGGCGTCGACGGCCGGCTCGTCCCCGTCGACGACACGGCGGCGGTCGCGGCGGCGCTGCTCGCCCTCATCAACGACGACGAGGCCAGGGCCCGGGCGGCCAAGGCCGCGCTGGTGGCCTCCGAGCGCTTCGACCCGGCGCGGATCGCCGGCCGTCACGAGACGATCTGGGCCGACCTGGCCTCGGCCTCCGCGTCCCGCCCCCGCACCCACCCCGCCCTCCGCGCCGCCACGCACCGCGCGGTGGGCGCGGCGGTCGACGCCGTCTACTCGGCGAAGGCGGCGGCGGGAAGGCTGGTCCGCCGCTTCCGCTGAGGCGGAGGAAGGGCGGGGGAGTCCGCAGCGGCCCGGGGGGACGTGCCCTCAGGGGGGGCGCGGCCTCAGGGGATGCCTGCGCGATCGCGGACCGTATCCGTCCGCGATCGCTGGCAGACTCGTCGCCATGTTGGAGACCTCCGCGCGACTGCTGCGTCTGCTCTCGTTGCTCCAGGCACACCGTGACTGGTCGGGCCCCGAGCTCGCCGAGCGGCTCGGGGTGACGCCGCGGACCGTGCGGCGCGACGTGGACCGGCTGCGGGAGCTGGGCTACCCGGTCAACGCCACGCCCGGTACGGGCGGCGGCTACCAGCTGGGCGCCGGGGCGGAGCTGCCGCCGCTGCTGCTCGACGACGAGGAGGCGGTCGCCGTCGCCGTCGGGCTCCGGGCCGCCGCAGGGCAGGGGATCGAGGGCATCGGCGAGAGCTCCGTGCGCGCGCTCGCCAAGCTGGAGCAGGTGCTGCCCGGGCGGCTGCGCCGCCGGGTGGGCGCCCTGAACGCGTACACCGTGCCCATGCTGCGCACCCCGCGCGACCGGATCGACCCGGCCGTTCTCACCGAGCTCGCCAACGCCTGCCGGGACGCCGAGCGGCTGCGCTTCGCGTACCGCGACCACGGCGGCTCCGCCACCCGCAGGACCGTGGAGCCGCACCGCCTGGTGTGCAGCGAGCGCCGCTGGTACCTGGTCGCCTGGGACCTGGACCGGGCCGGCTGGCGCACCTTCCGGGCCGACCGGATCACGCCGACGCCGCCGCACGGTCCCCGCTTCGTGCCCCGGGATCCGCCCGCCGAGGACCTGGCCGCCTATGTGGCGAAGGGCGTGTCCACCGCCGCGTACGCGACCGAGGCGACGATCCGGCTGCACGTGCCGCTCGCCGAGGCGGCCGCCGCCGTGGGCGCCGCCGACGGGACGCTCACCGCCGAGGGCGAGCACTCCTGCGTGCTGCGGACCGGGGCCCACAGCCTGGACCTGATGGTGGTCCACGTGTCGATGATCGGTTTCGAGTTCGAGGTCCTCGACCCGCCGGAGCTCGTCGACCGGGTGCGGGCGCTCAGGGACCTGCTGTCCCGGGGCCTCGACCGGTCGGCCGGCGCTCCGGCGGCGGGCTCGTGAGCCGCATCCGCTCGTACTCCGCGAACTCGGGGTGGTGCAGGTCGAAGGCGGGGGCCTCGGAGCGGATCAGCGGCACTTCGAGGAAGTTGTGCCGGGGCGGCGGGCACGAGGTCGCCCATTCCAGCGAGCGGCCGAAGCCCCACGGGTCGGCGACCTCGACCTTCGGCGCGTACCGCCAGGTCCGCCACGCGTTGTAGAGGAACGGCAGCGTGGACGCGCCGAGCAGGAACGCGCCGATCGTCGACGCCGTGTTGAGCGCCGTGAAGCCGTCGTCGGCCAGGTAGTCCGGGTACCGCCGGGGCATGCCCTCCGCGCCCAGCCAGTGCTGTACGAGGAAGGTGAGGTGGAAGCCGACGAAGAGCGTCCAGAAGTGGATCTTTCCGAGGCGCTCGTCGAGCATCCGGCCGGTGAACTTGGGCCACCAGAAGTAGAAGCCGCCGAAGGTCGCGAAGACGACGGTGCCGAACACCGTGTAGTGGAAGTGGGCCACCACGAAGTACGAGTCGGTGACGTGGAAGTCCAGCGGCGGCGACGCCAGGATCACCCCGGTGAGCCCGCCGAACAGGAACGACACGAGGAAGCCGGTCGCCCACAGCATCGGCGTCTCGAAGGACAGCGAGCCCCGCAGCATCGTCCCGGTCCAGTTGAAGAACTTCACCCCGGTCGGCACCGCGATGAGGAACGACAGCATCGAGAAGAAGGGCAGCAGCACCGCCCCCGTCACGAACATGTGGTGCGCCCACACGACCACCGAGAGCCCGGTGATGCTCATCGTCGCGGCGATCAGCGTCACGTAGCCGAACAGCGGCTTGCGGGCGAAGACCGGGATGATCTCGCTGACGATGCCGAAGAACGGCAGCGCGATGATGTACACCTCGGGGTGCCCGAAGAACCAGAACAGGTGCTGCCACAGCAGTGCGCCCCCGTTCTGCGCCTGGAAGGCGACCGAGCCGAAGCGCCGGTCGGACTCCAGGACCAGCAGGGCCGCGGCGAGGACGGGGAAGGCGACGAGCACGAGGATCGCGGTGAAGAGCACGTTCCAGGTGAAGATCGGCATCCGGAACATCGTCATGCCGGGCGCCCGCATCCCGATGATCGTCGCCAGGAAGTTCACCGAGGTGAGGATCGTGCCGAACCCGGAGAACGCGAGCCCCATGATCCACAGGTCGACGCCGATCCCGGGCGAGCGCAGCGCGCTGTTGAGCGGGGCGTAGGCGGTCCAGCCGAAGGCGGCGGGGCCGGTGGGCGTGAGGAAGGACCCGAGCACCATCAGGCCGCCGAAGAGGAACAGCCAGTACGAGAACATGTTGAGCCGCGGGAAGGCGACGTCGGGCGCGCCGATCTGGAGCGGCACCAGCTCGTTGGCGAAGCCGGCGAAGGTGGGCGTCGCGAACAGCAGCAGCATGATCGTGCCGTGGAGGGTGAAGGCCTGGTTGAACTCCAGGTTCGACACCAGCTGGAGCCCCGGCCGGGCCAGCTCGGCCCGCATGACCATCGCCAGCGCCCCGGCGACGAGGAAGAAGACGAACGAGGTCACCAGGTACAGGTGGCCGATCTTCTTGTGGTCGGTCGTGGTGATCCAGTCGACCACGATCCGGCCATGCCGCTGCCGCGGCGATTCGACGGCCGCGGTCTCGGTCTCGGTACCCATCCCCGGATGATGGCCTCCGTCGCGCGGGCGGTGCGGGAGGCGGACCGGCGCGTCGTCCGGTCGGCGGACCGTGTGCGCGGGGTGCGGGGGAATCGTGAATTCCGCCTGACCTGCCGGTCCGCCCGAATTCCCGGACGTGGCACGCGCGTACGGAATTCGGGAAGCGCCTGCCGACGGTGTGCGCGTTCACCGTGGGCGCCTCGCGGAGGAGCCCGTGAATTACCCGGGAAACGGCTGGAAACCGTCGTCGCCGGCTGACGGAGACGCGTCAAACATATGTCGAGAACCTGTGACACAAGCGTGACCGGCGAGGTACTAACGTGATCTGCATGACATCCGAACACGCACCCGACCACGCTTCCGAAACCTATGTGGGGCTCGACCGGGAGGAGGCCGAGCGGCTCGCCCGGGTCCGCGGCTGGAGCGTCGTGCGCAGCCTTCCGCCCGGCTCGATCATCACCATGGAGTACCTGGAGGGGCGCATCAACTTCGAGGTCGAGGACGGCGTCGTCACCCGCGTCTGGCTCGGCTGACCGCGCCGACGGGGAGCGACAGGGAGAGGGCCCCGGCCGACGATCGGCCGGGGCCCTCTCCCGTACGCGTGCGGCGGCTCAGCCGCCCGTCGCGGGACGCGAGTGCGGAGGACGGCGGCTGCCGGCCGGGCCGACCGGACCGCGCTCCGAGCGCACCGCGTGATGCCCCGTGTGGTGCGAGGGGTGCGCCGTCCGGGGCGCGGCGAGCGGCTGACCGGGGCGGGCCGTGCCCCGCGCGGCCGTGCCCAGGCCCGAACCGGCGCCGACGGCCTCGCGGACCGGCTCCTCGGCGCCCGGGCGCGGCGGGAACAGATGGCCCGGCAGCGGGCCTCCGCCGGCGACGGGCAGCGAGGGCACCAGGCGGCGGCGGGAGCGCAGCTGCTCGCGCAGCCGGTCGCGCACGCCCAGGATCCAGGCCTCCGCCACCGCAAGCACCGGCTCGCACCAGGGCAGCGCGAGCAGGATGAGCAGGCCGGCGGCCCAGCCGAGCAGCACGTCGCTCAGCCAGTGCGTACCCAGGTAGACGGTGGTGAGGCCGACGCCCAGCGCGACCACGGCCGACAGCGCCGAGAGATAGCGGCGGGCCCTCGGCGTGGTCGCCAGATAGGCCAGGATGCCCCAGGTCACCACCGCGTTCGCGGTGTGGCCGGAGGGGAATATATCCCCGCCCGCGAACAGCTCGGCGGAGCCGACCTGGGTCGCGTAGTGGGGGCCGAGGCGGCCGAGTCCGAGTTTGACCGCGCCGACGGTCACGTTCAGCAGCAGCAGCGCGGCGCCGAGGCAGAGCAGCGGCCGCAGCGTGTGCTGACGCCAGGAGCGCCAGCCGAGCCAGGCCGCGACCATCACGGCGGTCGGGCCGCGCTGGCCCAGGACCACGTAGTAGTCGAGGAAGGCGTGGAGCTCCTGCCACTGCTGGTAGGGCCGGAAGAGCATGATCTTCCAGTCGAGGGTCACCAGCCACGTCGACAGGAGTACGGCGACGACGATGGCCAGATAGAACGCCAGCGTCCCGCCGAAGAGGGCGAGACGCGTACGGGTCATCCGCGGGACCTCTATCTTCGGCGGTTCCGGCTCCCGGTCCAGCCGGGCAAAGATGTCGGTACGCACCCAATCGACGTTACAGGGAGTGAGTACCGACCTTGGTCGTTCCCGTGCCTTCGTGATGACGATGTGATGTGGAGTTGCTCTCAGCCGGGCGTTTGTTCCCGTCAGCCGTCGGAAAATCCGATGACCTTCCGCCCTATTGCCCGACGGACGTTTCCGGAACTCTGTTTGAGGCCCCCGGGAATTCCCGGAACGGCTTCGCGGGAGGAATTCCAGGCGGCGCGCGGCGGACCCCGAGTGGTGTACGCCACACCGTGCGGCCCGCCGGGGTGAGAGCTGCACCACGCGCTCGGGCCTTGAACTCGCGTACGCTGACGGCTCACTCGCCCGTCGATGCCGGGCCGCCCCGGGGCCGCTCCCCGGCCGGTGCCCGCCGAGCGCGAGGGCTTCACTGGGAGGTACGTACATGGCACGGACGATCACGGCCGGAGCACGTCTCCGAACCGCCGGCGGTGGTGCCAACCGCTGGGTCGTGCTCGTCGTCCTCTGCGTCAGCCTGCTGCTGGTCGCGCTCGACGCGACCGTGCTGCACGTCGCCGTCCCCTCGCTCACCGAGGACCTCCGGCCCAGCTCCACCGCGCTGCTGTGGATCGTCGACGCCTATCCGCTGATCTGCGCCGCGCTGCTGATCCTCTTCGGCACGCTCGGCGACCGGGTCGGCCGCAGACGGGTGCTGCTGCTCGGTTACGCGCTGTTCGGCGTCGCCTCGGCGGTCGCCGCGCTCGCCACCGTGCCCGAGGTCCTGATCGCCGCCCGCGCCCTGCTCGGCGTCGGCGGCGCGATGATCATGCCCGCCACGCTCTCCATCCTCCGCGCGGTCTTCCCCGACCGCCGCGAGCGGGCCACCGCGATCGGCGTCTGGACGGCGGTCGCCGCCGTCGGCGCCGCCACCGGTCCCGTGCTCGGCGGCTTCCTGGTCGAGCACTTCTGGTGGGGCTCCGTCTTCCTGATCAACATCCCGCTGATGGCGCTGATCCTGCCCGTCGGGCGCTGGCTGCTGCCCGAGTCGCGGGGCGGCTCCGACGGCCCCTGGGACGTGCTCGGCGCGCTGATGGCCGCGGCCGGAGTGCTCGGCGCCGTCCTCGGCGTCAAACGGCTCGGCGCCGGCGACCCGCCGTTCGCCCCGGCCACGCTCGGCCCGCTGCTGCTCGGCGCCGCGCTGCTCGTCCTCTTCGTACGGCGGCAGAAGCGCCGCACGCACCCACTGATCGACATGCGGCTGTTCGCCCGCGCGCCCTTCACCACCTCGGTCGGCTGCATCGTGCTCGCCATGCTGGCGCTGGTCGGCCTGGAACTGATCGCCGTCCAGTACCTCCAGCTGGTCCTCGGCCTCAGCCCCCTGGAGACGGGCCTGCGGCTGCTCCCGCTGACCTTCGCCGCGATGGCCGCCGGCGCCACCGGCTCGTACACCCTGCGTCGGCTCGGCCCGCGCCGGATGGTCGGCTGGGGCTTCCTGCTGACCGCGTCCGCCGTGCTGCTGCTCGTCCTCATGGGGCAGCACGACCGGCCGCTGCTGCTCACCGTCGGCTTCGTGCTGCTCGGCTTCGGCCTGCAGACCACGCTCTTCTCGGCGTACGAGTCGATGCTGAGCGAGGCCCCGCCGGAGAGCGCGGGCGGTGCCGCGGCGATCGGCGAGACCTCGTACCAGCTGGGCGCCGGCATGGGCATCGCGCTGCTCGGCAGCGTGATGAACGCGGCGTACGCACCCGGCCTCAGCGGGGTGCCCGGAGTGCCGGACGAGGTGGCCAGGGCGGCCGCGAACTCGCTCGGCGAGGCCTACCAGGTCGCCGACCGGCTCGGCGGCCCGGCGGGCGAAGCCCTGCACCACGCGGCCCGGCACGCCTTCGTGAACGGCCTGCACGTGACCCTGTTCGTGAGTGCCGGACTGCTGCTGCTCGGCGCGCTCATGGCGCTGCGGCTGCCGCGCGTCATGGAGTGCCCGGCCGCACCGGACGCCGAGCGGGCCGGCGAGGACCGGACGGACACGGACCGGACCGCCAGGGAGCAGGCCGGCCGGGGACGGGCCGGCGCCGAGCTGCCGGATGCGGCGGGCCGAGGGCCGGTGGGCCGTGGGCCGGCGGACCCGGACGGCGGGCCGCGAACGGGGGGCGGGACCGCGGATGCCGTACGGGTCCCCGCCACGCGGGGCCACGCCGAGCCGGCCGGCTCGGGCCTGCAGGGACACTGACGTCCCGGCGGGCCGGACGAACGCCCCCGACGGGGCGTCGGTGTCAGCTCTGGTTGAAGAAACCGTCCTGCGAACGGCCGCCGGGGTCGCCGCTGACGATCTCCGTGTCCGCCGGGGTCAGCAGGAAGACCCGGGTCGCCACCCGCTCGATCGAGCCGCGCAGACCGAAGGCGAGACCGGCGCAGAAGTCGACCACGCGCTTGGCGTCGTTCGGCTCCATCGCGGTCAGGTTCACGATCACCGGGACGCCGTCCCGGAACAGCTCGCCGATGCCCCGGGCGTCCCGGAACCCGTCGGGCGAGAGGGTCGCGATCCGACGGCCATGCTCCTGCGCCGTGTCGGACGCCACCCGCACCCGCGGGTCCGTCACCCAGGCGTCGTTGCCCTCGGCACCGTCGGCGTACTCGTCGTCGTAGTAACGCTCGTCGTTGTCCTCGACGAGTCCCAGCCAGGCACTGGCCTTGCGCACCGATCCCATGGACGCCTCCTTTCAGCGCGGTCACTCGTGGTTCCGCAATCCCTATCGTCGTCCATGATGCGGATCGCGCGCCAAGTGGATAGTCGGCGCGCAGGGGATTCGTGACGGTACTGGTGCAGAACGTGAGGCTCGAAATCTGGCGATTCGTCAGGGATCTTGCGGTTTGCCCGGGCTGACGGTGGGTCGGATCGGGGCACGCAACTTAAAATATGAAAGTCGGGCCAGAAGGGTGAGGGCGAGGGCGTACGGGTGAACCGATCGCGTCGGACCTCCTCGGTACGATGCCCGACGCAGCCGCGCGGATCCGCGCGCCGGTCCACGGGGGAGTGTCTTTGTTCGGAATCGTCAGGCCCTGCGCGCACCGCCTCACCGAAGGCCTCAAGGTGGAGTGGATGGCCCATCTCTGCGGCCTCTGTCTGGCCCTGCGCGCCGACCACGGGCAGTTCGCCCGGGTCGTCACCAACTACGACGGCCTGATCGTCTCGGTCCTGACGGAGGCTCAGGCGGGCCGGACCGAGGCCGGGCGCCGCACCGCCGGCCCCTGCCCGCTGCGCGCCATGCGGACCGCGCCCGTCGCGCGCGGCGAGGGAGCGCGGCTCGCCGCCGCCGTCTCCCTGGTCCTCGCCTCCGCGAAGATCCGCGACCACGTCGCCGACCGCGACGGCCTGCTGGCCCGCCGGCCGGTCGCCGCCGCGGCCCGCCGGGTCGCCCGCTCCTGGGACCGGGCCGGCGCCCGCACCGGCCGGGAACTCGGCTTCGACACCGCCGTCCTGGTCGACGCCGTCGACCGGCAGACCGGTCTTGAGGCCCTGGCCGGGCCCGGCACGCCGCTGCTCGTCGTCACCGAGCCGACCGAGACGGCGACCGCGGCGGCCTTCGCGCACACCGCGGTTCTCGCCGGCCGCCCGGGCAACGCCGAACCGCTCGCCGAGGCGGGCCGCCTCTTCGGCCGCCTCGCCCACCTCCTGGACGCCGTCGAGGACCAGGCCGCCGACGACGCGGCAGGCGCCTGGAACCCGCTCACCGCGACCGGCACCTCCCGCGAGGAGGCCCGCCGGCTCGCCGACGACGCGCTGCACGGCATCCGCCTCGCGCTGAAGGACGCCGAGTTCACCGACGGACACCTCGCCCACGTGCTCCTCGCGCACGAGCTGCGCAACTCCGTCGACCGGGCCTTCGGCACGACGAGGTGCGCGCACGGAGCGCCGCCGCCCGCGCAGGGCGGGGCGCCCGGGCCGTACGGCGCGTACAACCCGTACGGCGGCGGCAACCCGTACGGCGGTGGCGGCAATCCGTACGGCGGTGGGCACCCCCACGGCGGCGGCGGGCCGGCCGGCCCCGGCGGCCCCGGCGGTCCGGGCGGTCCGGGCGGACCCGGCGGACTGCCGCCGCAGTTCGGCGCCGGCGGGCCGCACCAGCCCAAGAAGCCGCGCGGCTTCCTGGCCGGCTGCGCCATGTTCACCTGGCTGTTCTGCACCTGCCAGATCTGCTGCGCCAAGGAGTACGAGGGCCCCTGGTCGCGGAAGAAGCGCGAGGGCTGCTGCCGGGACTGCGACTGCGGCAACTGCAACTGTGACGGCTGCGACTGCTGCTGCCCCTGCGACGGCTGCTGACGGTCCGTCGGGCCCGCCCGGCCGTGCGTCCGCGGTGCCGTGGGCCCGCGAGGCGCGGGTCCGCGGTGCCGTGACGTGACGTCTGTGTGTCGGTCCGCCCGGTCTGCTCCGTGCCAGGAGCAGACCTGTGGAAAAGTGGCCCACCATGACGGATGCATCACAGGAGTGGCAGCACTGGCACGAGCAGCGGACCGCGGCGGTCGCCTCGTCGTACGGGCCGCTCTCGCTGACCGGTACCTACTGGCTGTCGGACTTCCCGGAAGGCCGGATTCCGGCCGTTCCGGGGGAGTGGCGGGCGGACGGCGACGAGGTGGTCCTCAGCGCGGGCGCGGAGGACGCCGTCACGGTGGACGGCAAGCCGCTGATCGGCACCGTACGGCTGACCGCCGACCACGGTCCGATCCACGAGTCCCGGGCCGAGTCGGCGGGGCGGCGCCTCGTCGTGCTGCGCCGCGAGGGGGAGTGGGCGGTACGGGACTTCGACCCGGAGTCGGAGGCGCGGCGCTCCTTCCAGGGCATCGAGGCCACGCCGTACGACGAGAAGTGGGTGCGGCCGGGAGTCTTCCGCCCGTACAGCGAGGACCGGCACGTCCGGGTGGAGAACGCGGACGGCAAGGAGCGCGGCCTCGGGCTCTCGGGCGAGCTGATCTTCGACCTGAACGGCGCCGAGCACAGCCTCCAGGTGGCGGTGGAGGACGACGGCACGCTGTGGGCGGTCTTCGCGGACGCCACCAGCGGCCGGGACAGCTACCGCTTCCGCTTCCTGCGGCCGGCCGCCCCGGCGGCGGACGGTTCGGTGACGGTGGACTTCAACCGGGCGCTGCTGCCGCCGTGCGCGTTCGCGGCGCACTTCATCTGCCCGTTCCCGCCGCCGGGCAACACGCTGGACACGGCGGTCGCGGCGGGGGAGCGGCGGGTGGCGGGCACCTGACGGCAGGCCCCGCGGGGCGGTCCGTCAGGGCCGTGACGGGCGGCCCGCAGGTAGGTCACCGGGCGGCCCGCAGGTAGGTCACCGGACGGTCCGCAGGTGGGTCACCGGACGGTCCGCAGGTAGGTCACGGGCGGCGCGGGCTCAGGGGAGCGCGCGCCGCCCACGCGCGTAGAGCGGGTGTGTGGGCGGTCTTGTGCGTTCCGGAACGGTGGGCCAGTATCGCTCGCGTGCATGTCAGGAACACGTCACCTGACGATGCCTCATGGGCCCGCCACCCGCGGGTTCCTCCGGTGTGACCCGAAGGAGACCAGTGAGGACCACGCGCATCCGACTGCTCGCCGTCGTCGCCGCCGCCACGGCGGCCACCGCCCTCGGCCTTCCCGGCGCCCAGGCCGCCCCCACCCCCGGACCCGCGAGCGCCCAGGCGCTCGCCCGCGCCGACGCCGCCGTTTTGAAGGCGGACGTTGGCGGCACCGCCTGGTACGTCGACAAGGCCGCCGGCCGGGTCGTCGTCACCGTCGACTCCACGGTCGGCGAGGCCGGGATCGCCAAGATCCGCCAGGCCGCCGGAGCCGACGCCTCGGCGCTGCGGGTCGAGAGAACCTCCGGGGTCTTCAAGCCCCTGCTCGGCCCCGGCGACGCCATCTACGGCGGCGGCTACCGCTGTTCGCTCGGCTTCAACGTGGTCAGCGGCAACACGCCGTACTTCCTGACCGCCGGCCACTGCGGCAACGTCGTGAAGACCTGGTACGCCAACTCGGCCCAGTCCACGCTGATCGGCCCCACGGTCGGTTCGAGCTTCCCGGGCAACGACTACGCCCTGGTCCGCTACGACAACACCTCGCTCAGCCGCACCGGCGGCTTCACCGCCGCCGACGCCTACGTGGGCGAGCCCGTCAAGCGCTCCGGCTCGACCACCGGCACCCGCAGCGGCACCGTCACCGGCCTGGACGCCACCGTCCACTACTCCGGCGGCGGCACCGTGCGCGGCATGATCCAGACCAACGTCTGCGCCGAGCCCGGCGACTCGGGCGGTGCCCTCTACGACGGCACCAAGGCGCTCGGCATCACCTCCGGCGGCAGCGGCAACTGCTCGACCGGCGGCACCACGTTCTACCAGCCGGTGCCCGAGGCGCTCGCCAAGTACCGGGTGAGCCTGCTCTAAGCAACCAACTTCCGCATCTGGCTGGTCAGTTGAAGGCCGCACGACCGAAAGCCGCCCTTGCGGCCCGAAGTCGTGCGGCCGGAGACTCCCCCACAGCGCCGGCCCCCCAAGGCCGCGCCTCACGGGTCCGACACCCCACTGCGGGCCCCCGATTCCCCTCTGGAGGAACGAGAAGTGAGGATCAAGCGCACCACCCCCACGAGAAACACCGGCACCGTCCGGATGGTCGCCGTCGCGACCGGTCTGGTCGCCGCCGCGGCGCTCGCCGTCCCCACCGCGAACGCCGACTCCGCGCAGACCTTCGGCGCCACCCAGCTCGCCGCCGCGAGTGACGCCGTCCTCGCCGCCGACGTGGCGGGCACCGCCTGGCACACCGACGCCGCCACCGGCAAGGTGGTCGTCACCGTCGACTCCACCGTCTCGCAGGCGGAGATCGCCAAGATCAAGCGCCAGGCCGGAGCCAACGCGGGCGCGCTCCGCATCGAGCGCACCCCGGGCAAGTTCAACAAGCTGATCTCCGGCGGCGACGCCATCTACGCGAGCAGCTGGCGCTGCTCCCTCGGCTTCAACGTCAAGGACAGCGCGGGGAACTACTACTTCCTGACCGCCGGTCACTGCACCGACGGCGCGGGCACCTGGTACTCCAACTCCTCCCGGACCACGGTGCTCGGCTCCACCGCCGGGTCGAGCTTCCCCAACAACGACTACGGCATCGTGCGCTACACCAACAGCACGGTGACCAAGTCCGGTTCGGTCGGCAGCGTCGACATCACCAGCGCCGCCAACGCCACCGTCGGCATGTCCGTCACCCGCCGCGGCTCCACCACCGGCATCCACAGCGGCTCGGTCACCGGCCTCAACGCCACGGTGAACTACGGCGGCGGCGACATCGTCTACGGCATGATCCGGACCAACGTCTGCGCCGAGCCCGGCGACTCCGGCGGCCCGCTCTACTCCGGCAGCCGCGCCATCGGCCTCACCTCCGGCGGCAGCGGCAACTGCTCCACCGGCGGCACCACGTTCTTCCAGCCGGTCACGGAGGCGCTGAGCGCGTACGGCGTCAGCGTCTACTAGACCGCTCGGGCGACGCGGCGGATGCCCCCGGCGGACGCGCCGGGGGCATTCCCTTCCAAGATCTTGTGAAAGCCTTCACAAAGGGACTTCCGGCCCCTCCCGCAGGGTCTTTCTCCGGATCTCTCCGCAGGTCATCGGGTGTCGAATGGAGACGTAGGGAAAGCGCCGGACCCACGAAGGAGGGCCTGTCATGGAGGCCAAGGAGAGGGTGGACGGACTCGTCGGGAGCGCGCTCGCCGCACTCGCGGAGTTCGAGGACCTCGACCAGGAGCGGGTCGACCACATCGTGCAGAAGGCCTCGCTCGCCGCCCTCGCCGCCCACGGGGAGCTGGCCCGGCTCGCCGTCGAGGAGACCGGCCGCGGCCTCTTCGAGGACAAGGCCGTCAAGAACCTGTTCGCCTGCGAACACGTCACCCACTCGATGGCCGGCCTGAAGACCGCCGGAGTGATCCGCCGCGACGAGATCACCGGCATCACCGAGATCGCCGAACCCGTCGGCGTCGTCTGCGCGATGACCCCGGTCACCAACCCCACCTCGACCACCGTCTTCAAGGCGCTGATCGCCCTGAAGACCCGCAACCCGATCGTCTTCGCCTTCCACCCCTCCGCGCAGCGGTGCTCCGCCGAGGCCGCCCGGACCGTCCGCGACGCCGCCGTCGCCGCCGGCGCGCCCGCCCACTGCGTGCAGTGGATCGAGGAGCCCTCGATGGAGGCCACCCGACTCCTCATGAACCACGAGGGCGTCTCCACCATCCTCGCCACCGGCGGCAACGCGATGGTCCGCGCCGCCTACTCGTGCGGCAAGCCCGCCCTCGGCGTCGGCGCCGGCAACGTCCCCGCGTACGTCACCAGGACCGCCAGGGTGCAGCGCGCGATCCACGACATCGTGCTCTCCAAGGCCTTCGACAACGGCATGATCTGCGCCTCCGAGCAGGCCGTGATCCTCGACGAGGAGGTGTACGAGGAGGGCATCGCCGAGTTCGAGCGGCTCGGCGCGCACGTCGTCACCGCCGCCGAGAAGGCCAAGCTGGAGGAGTACCTCTTCGGCGTCACCGCCCACGGCGGCGACTGCGCCGGCGCCAGGCTCAACTCCGCCGTCGTCGGGAGGTCCGCGGCGTGGATCGCCGAGCAGGCCGGTTTCGAGGTTCCCGAGGGCACCTCGGTCCTGCTCGCGGAGTGCGCCGAGGTCGGCGAGAGCGAGCCGCTCACCCGGGAGAAGCTCTCCCCGGTCCTGGCAGTCCTCAAGGCCGGATCCACCGAGCAGGGCCTCGAACTCGCCGCCCGGACGGTCGAGTTCCACGGCCTCGGGCACAGCGCCGCCATCCACACCGAGGACGAGGCCCTGGCCGAGGAGTTCGGCAGGCGGGTCAAGGCCGTCCGGGTCATCGTCAACGCGCCCTCCACCTTCGGCGGCATCGGCGACGTCTACAACGCCTTCCTGCCCTCCCTCACCCTCGGCTGCGGCTCGTACGGACACAACTCCGTGTCCGACAACGTCTCCGCCGTGAACCTGCTCAACATCAAGCGGATCGGACGGCGCAACACCAACATGCAGTGGTACAAGATCCCGCCGAAGATCTACTTCGAGCGGAACGCCATCCGCTACCTCGGCGAGATGGAGGGCCTGGAGCGGGTCACGATCGTCACCGACCGGACCATGGGCGAGCTCGGCTTCGTGCGGAAGGTCACCGACATCCTGAACGGCCGCCCCGGGCCGGTCACCATCCAGGTCATCGACGGAGTCGAGCCCAACCCCGAACTCGCCACCGTCCGGGCCGGCGCCGCCGCCATGCGGGACTTCCGGCCGGACACGATCATCGCCCTCGGCGGCGGCTCGCCGATGGACGCGGCGAAGATCATGTGGCTGATGTACGAGCGGCCCGAGGTCGAGTTCGCGGACACCAAGGAGAAGTTCTTCGACATCCGCAAGCGCGCCTACCGCTTCCCGGCGCTCGGCGGGAAGGCGAAGCTGGTCGCGATCCCCACCACCTCCGGCACCGGCAGCGAGGTCACCCCCTTCGCCGTCATCTCCGACCCGGAGGCCGCCCGGAAGTACCCGCTCGCCGACTACGCGCTCACCCCCGACGTGGCCATCGTCGACCCGGTGCTTCCGCTGCACCTGCCGCCGACCGTCACCGCCGACTCCGGCTTCGACGCGCTGACCCACGCCACCGAGGCGTACGTCTCCGCCTACGCCAGCGACTTCACCGACGGGCAGTGCATCCAGGCGATCCGGCTGGTCTTCGAGAACCTGGAGGCCTGCGTGAAGGAGGGGGCCGGGGCGCCCGGGGCCCGCGAGAAGATGCACAACGCGTCCACCATCGCCGGCATGGCCTTCGCCAACGCCTTCCTCGGCCTGGTCCACGCGATGGCCCACACCCTCGGCAACACCTTCCACGTGGCCCATGGCCGCACCAACGCCCTGCTCCTGCCGCACGTGATCCGGCACAACGGCACGGTCACGCACAAGGCCGTGCCGTGGCCGAAGGCCGAGGTGTACCGGGCGCCGGAGCGCTACCAGGAGATCGCGCGGATGCTCGGCCTGCCGGCCACGACGCCCGAGGAGGGCGTGGAGTCCTACGCCCGGGCGGTGGAGGAGCTGCGCGAGCGCTGCGGCATACCGGCCTCCTTCCGGGAGGCGGGCGTCGACGAGGAGGCCTTCCTGGCGGCCCTGCCGCAGCAGGCGATGAACGCCTACGCCGACCAGTGCGCGCCCGCCAACCCGCGGATGCCGATGATCGACGAGATGAAGGAGCTGATGACCCGGGCCTACTACGGCGCGTAGCCCGCGGCGGCGCGTCGCCCGGGACGCGCGAAGGGCCCCGGCGGAGTGTGCGGTCCGCCGGGGCCCTTCGGTCCGCCCCGTGTGCCCGTACGGCTCAGGCCCTGACCTCGCCCAGCTCCTCCGCGACCGGCTCGGGCTCCGGCTGCTTCGGCCTCAGCGAGGCCATCACCAGCGTGACGGCGGAGCCGACGACCGCCCAGGCCGACAGGACCAGCATCGAGGCGGTCATGTCGTTGCCCTTGAAGTACGCGATCGAGCGTGCGGCCCAGGTGCCGGCGCCCGGGGGCAGGGCCGGGCCGATCGCCTTCCAGAACGGCGGCAGCATCGGCAGCGGGAAGGCGCCGCCCGCGCTCGGGTTGCCGGCGACCACGATGAGCAAGATCGCCAGGCCGATGCCGACGATCCCGAAGACGGACTGCAGGGCGAGGGTGGCCGCGCCGACCGCGAACACCACCAGGGTGCCGAGGCCCCACAGGGCGGCGATGCTGCCGGGCAGGGCGCCGAGGACCGGGCCGATGACGACCGCGCCGCCGAGGCCGCTGAGGACCGAGTAGAGCGCGAGCGTCCCGAGCCGGATGACCGCCCGCTCCCGGTTGGCGGGCCGGGAGCCGGCGCTGATCGCCAGGATCGCGGCGCAGATGTAGCCGCCGACGCACCAGCCGACGACCAGGTAGAAGGCGGAGAGGCCGTCGAAGTCCTCGGGGGAGGCGGGGGCGACGTCGACGGTCCGGATGGTGCGCTGGTTGGCCGCCTCCACCTGGGTGAACATCTTCTCGAGCGTGGAGGAGAGCACGGTGCCGCCGCCGGAGGCGACGAGCAGGGTGTCGGTGCGGCCCCTCGGGTCGACGATCAGTGCCCCGTCGATGTCCCGGTTCATGATCTGGTCCCGTGCCGCGTCCGCGTCCGCGACCGTGCGCGGATCGAGCGGATCACCGGGCAGCTTCTCCAGCCGGTCCATGAGGACGGTGGAGACCTGCTGCGGGGCGACGACGCCGAAGGGCACGTCCGTCGGTTTCGGACTGTGCAGGGCCCCGACGTACGAGGTGATGAACAGCATCTGGAGCGCGAAGACGCCGATGACCAGCAGGGCTGCTCGGGGAGTGACGGCGCTCTTCAGTTCGTCGACGAGACTCATGCCCCCACGCTCCGGGGCGGACGGCGTTTCCGCAGGTGGGAAGGGGCCGAATGGCTGACGGGGTCGTGCCGCTCCCGGTTATCGTACGAGCGTTCGAAAATGAGCTATGGTGAGAGCGAGGGGGTGGGAACGTATGTACGATTTTGCTGTGGGAGGTGAGGCGGCGCATGCCGGGGTTCACGCATCTGCACACCGCGTCGGGCTTCTCCCTGCGCCACGGCGCCTCGCATCCCGCCCGGCTGGCCGAGCGCGCCGCCGAGCGCGGCATGGACGCCCTCGCCCTGACCGACCGCGACACGGTCGCGGGCGTGGTCCGCTTCGCCAAGGCCTGCGAGAAGGCGGGCGTCCGTCCGCTCTTCGGCGTGGACCTCGCCTGTGAGCCGTTCCTGACCGCCGTCCCTCCGCACGGCGCGGGCGCCGACGGCACCCGCACCGGCGGGGCCACCTCCGCGCGGCGCGCGCCCGTGCGCGGCGGCGCCTTCGTGGACGAGTCCGCACCCCGTGCCGTCTTCCTCGCCCGGTCCCGGGCCGGCTGGGCCGAGCTCTGCGCGCTCGTCACCGCCGCCCACGCCCACGCGGGCGAGGGGCCGCCCGTGCTGCCCTGGGCGGCCAACCGGGGCGAGGACCTCTTCGTGCTGCTCGGCACCGGCTCCGACGTCGGGCGGGCCCTCGCCGCGGGACGCCCCGACCGGGCCGCGCGGCTGCTCGCGCCCTGGCGGGAGCGGTACGGCGACGCCCTGTGCCTGGAGGTCGTGCACCACGGGCGCTCCGGCACCGGCCCCGGCTCGCTGCGGCTCGCCGCCCGCACCGTCGGCTTCGCCGCCGAGCAGGGCGTCCGGCCCGTGCTCGGCAACGAGGTGCGGTACGCCGACCCCGGCCAGGGCCCGGTCGCCGACGTGCTCGACTCGGCCCGCCGGCTCGTCCCGGTCGACCCGCGCGCCGGGCTCGACAGCGGTGAGGCCTGGCTCAAGGGCCCCGGCGACATGCTGGCCACGGCCGAGCGGGTGGTGGAGGCCGCGGGCTTCCGCCGGGACGCCGCCCACCGCCTCCTGGAGCGGACCGAGTCCGTCGCCGCGGCCTGTCTCGTCGACCCCAAGGACGACCTCGGCATGGGCTCCGCGCACTTCCCCGAGCCGTACCTGGTCGGCGCCGCCCACCGCACCGCCCAGCGCGTGCTGGCCTCCCGGGCCGCCGCCGGCATGGTCCTCAAGGGCTACGACCGGCGCCCCGACCGGCGCGCCTACTGGGACCGGATGCACCGGGAGCTGGACATCATCGCCCACCACGGCTTCGCCAGCTACTTCCTGACGGTGGCCCAGGTCGTGGACGACGTACGGCAGATGGGCATCCGGGTCGCCGCCCGCGGCTCCGGCGCCGGCTCCCTCGTCAACCACCTCCTCGGCATCGCCCACGCCGACCCGGTCGAGCACGGCCTGCTGATGGAGCGCTTCCTGTCCAAGCGCCGCACCGCCCTGCCCGACATCGACATCGACGTGGAGTCCGCCCGCCGCATCGAGGTCTACCGGGCGATCCTCGGCCGCTTCGGCGCCGAGCGGGTCGTCACCGTCGCCATGCCCGAGACCTACCGGGTCCGCCACGCGGTGCGCGACGTGGGCGCCGCCCTGTCCATGGACCCGGCCGAGACCGACCGGATCGCCAAGGCCTTCCCGCACATCCGCGCCCGGGACGCCCGCGCCGCCCTCGACGAACTGCCCGAACTGCGCGGGCTGAAGGCGGAGACGGAAGGGCGCGAGCGCTTCTGGGAGCTGGTCGAGGCGCTGGACGCGCTGCCCCGCGGCGTCGCCATGCACCCCTGCGGCGTGCTCCTCTCGGACGCCTCGCTGCTCACCCGTACCCCCGTCGTGCCGACCAGCGGCGAGGGGCTGCCGATGTCGCAGTTCGACAAGGACGACGTGGAGGACCTCGGTCTGCTCAAGCTCGACGTCCTCGGCGTACGGATGCAGTCGGCGATGGCGCACGCGGCCGCCGAGGTCGAGCGGGTCACCGGCACCCGGCCGGACGTCGACGCGGTCCCGCCCGGCGACCCCGAGACGTACCGGCTGATCCGCTCCACCGAGACCCTGGGCTGCTTCCAGATCGAGTCGCCGGGCCAGCGCGACCTGGTGGGCCGGCTCCAGCCGGAGAACTTCCACGACCTCGTCGTCGACATCTCGCTCTTCCGCCCGGGTCCGGTCGCCGCCGACATGGTCCGCCCGTTCATCGCGGCCCGGCACGGCCGCGCGCCGGTCCGCTACCCGCACCCCGACCTGGAGGGCGCGCTGAAGGAGACGTACGGCGTCGTCGTCTTCCACGAGCAGATCATCGAGATCGTGAGCATCATGACCGGCTGCGGCCGCGACGAGGCCGACCAGGTCCGCCGCGGCCTCTCCCACCCCGAGTCGCAGGGCAGGATCAGGAACTGGTTCGCCGAGCGGGCGCGGCGGAAGGGCTACGAGGACGAGGTCGTCGCCCGTACCTGGGAGATCGTCGAGGCCTTCGGCTCGTACGGCTTCTGCAAGGCGCACGCGGTGGCCTTCGCCGTGCCGACCTACCAGTCGGCCTGGCTCAAGGCGCACCACCCGGCCGCCTTCTACGCCGGGCTGCTCACCCACGACCCCGGCATGTACCCGAAGCGGCTGCTGCTCGCGGACGCCCGGCGGCGCGGGGTGCCCGTGCTGCCGCTCGACGTGAACCGGTCGGCGGCCGCCCATCGCATCGAACTGGTGTCCGATGGCGGCTCGGAGAAGTGGGGCCTCCGGCTCGGTCTCGCCGACGTCCACGGCATCAGCGAGGCCGAGAGCGCCCGCATCGAGGCCGGACAGCCCTACGCCTCCCTGCTCGACTTCTGGGAGCGGGCCCGCCCGCGCAAGCCCGTCGCCGAACGGCTCGCCCAGGTCGGCGCGCTGGACGCGTTCGGCGCCAACCGCCGCGACCTGCTGCTGCACCTCACCGAACTCCACCGCACCCAGCGGGGCGCCGCCTCCTACGGCGGACAGCTCCCGCTCGCGCAGGGCCGCAAGACCGCCCCCGTCGGCCTGCCCGACCTCGACGAGAGCGAACGGCTCAGCGCCGAACTCGGCATCCTCGGCATGGACGCCTCCCGCCACCTCATGGGCGACCACCAGGCCTTCCTGCGCGAACTCGGCGTGATCTCCGCCCGCCGGCTGCGCTCGGCCGCGCACGGCCAGGTCGTCCTGGTCGCCGGCGCCAAGGCGGCCACCCAGACCCCGCCGATCCGCTCCGGCAAGCGGGTCATCTTCACCACCCTCGACGACGGCACCGGCCTGGTCGACCTCGCCTTCTTCGACGACTCCCACGAGCGCTGCGCCCACACCGTCTTCCACTCCTGGCTGCTGCTCGTCCGCGGGGTGGTGCAGCGGCGCGGCCCGCGCAGCCTCAGCGTGGTCGGCGCCGCCGCCTGGAACCTCGCCGAGCTCGCCGAACTGCGGGCGAGCGGCGGCCTGGAGGCGGTGGGCGAACGGCTCTCCGAGCAGCCCGGGCAGACCCCCGCCGAGGAGGCCGGCGACACCGGCCGGCGGATCACCCTGCCCACCGGCTACACGATGAACCCCTGGGCCGACCTCCAGCCGGCCGGGGAAGGCGCCGCGACACCGTCGCGGAAGCTGTGGCACAGCAGTCCGGGGAGCGCGGGATGATCCTTTGCGTACGGTTCCGACTGGAGCCCCTGTGGGAGGTGATGCTCCCTCAGCTGCTCGATCTGCTCGGCGAGTTCACCCCGGTCGTCGAGGCGGCCCCGCCCGCCGAGGCGCTCGCCGACGTGCGCGGCGCACTGCGCTACTTCGGCTGGAGCCCGGCCGAACTCGCCTCGGTGATCCGGGTCAGGGCGCTCGCCCTGTACGGGATCGACTGCGTCATCGGCGCCGGCCCCAACCCGATGCTCGCCCGGATGGCGGCCCGCGAGGCCCGGCCCGGCGCCACCGTGGTCGTCGAGGACCCGGAGGCCTTCCTGCGGGACCGGCCGGTCGCCGCCCTCGACGGAGTGGGCCGCGCCACCGCCCGTACCCTCTGCGGCTACGGCCTCGACTCCGTCGGCCGGGTCGCGGACGCGCCGCTCGCCGTGCTCCAGCGCCTGGTCGGCGCCAAGGCCGGCCGCGAGCTGTGGGAACGGGCCCGCGGCATCGACCGCACCCCCGTCGTCCCCGGTGAGGTCTCCCGGTCCGTCGCGGCCGAACGCTCCTTCCCGCACGACGAGCTGAACCCCGCGGAGCACCGCAGGGCGCTGCTCTCGCTCACCGGCGAACTGGGCGCCCGGATGCGGACGGAGGGCCAGGTGTGCCGCTCCCTGACCGTGACCGTGCGCTACGCGGACCGCACCACGTCGAGCCGCACCCGCACCCTGCGCGAACCCACCGCCCACTCCACGGACCTCACCGCGCTCGCGTACGCGATCCACGCCTCCTTCGGCCTCCAGCGCGCCCGGGTCCGGGGCATCGCGCTGCGCGCCGAGGGCCTGGCCCCCGCCGAGGGAGCCGCCCACCAGCTCACCTTCGACCCGGCCGACGACAAGGCCCGCCGCATCGAGGAGGTGGCGGACCGGGCCCGGGCGAAGTACGGCCCGCGGGCGATCGTGCCGGGCTCACTGGCCGCGTGAGCGACACGGCACTTTTTACCGACGCGTAACTTCCCACCGAAGCTACCCGTACGTAGCTTGGCTGAAGCGCATCCCCACTTGTGGTCCGGACCGCAGGGCGTAGAGCACTCCCTCATTCCCCTTGAGCCGCAAGGAGATCGCCCGATGCTGCCCAGGAAGCCCTGGAAGCAGGCCGTCAGAGCGCTGTCCGTACTGCTCCTGACCGCCGCCGCCACCCTCGCACCGACCGCCGCCGCCCAGGCCGGCACCGCCCCCAGCCGTGGCTGGAACGACTTCACCTGCAAGCCGTCCGCCGCCCACCCCCGCCCGGTCGTCCTCGTCCACGGCACCTTCGGCAACTCCGTCGACAACTGGCTGGGCCTCGCGCCCTACCTCGTCAACCGGGACTACTGCGTCTTCTCGCTCGACTACGGCCAGCTGCCGGGCGTGCCGTTCTTCAACGGCCTCGGCCCGATCGACAAGTCGGCCGGTCAGCTCGCCGCCTACGTCGACCGGGTCCTCGCCTCGACCGGGGCCGCGGAGGTCGACCTCGTCGGGCACTCGCAGGGCGGCATGATGCCGCGCCACTACCTCAAGTTCCTCGGCGGCGCCGCCAAGGTCAACGCGCTCGTCGGCATCGCCCCCGACAACCACGGCACCACCCTCAACGGGCTCACCAGGCTCCTGCCGTACTTCCCGGGCGCCGAGGACCTGATCGGCACCCACACCCCCGCGCTCGCCGACCAGATCGCCGGCTCGGCGTTCCTCACCAGGCTGAACGAGGGCGGCGACACCGTGCCCGGCGTCCGGTACACGGTGATCGCCACCAAGTACGACGAGGTCGTCACCCCGTACCAGTCGGGCTGGCTGTCCGGGCCCGACGTCACCAACGTGCTGCTCCAGGACCGCTGCGCGCTCGACCTGTCCGAGCACGTGGCGATCGCGACGGTGGACCGGGTCGTCTTCCACGAGGTGAACAACGCCCTCGACCCGGCCCACGCGACCCCGACCACCTGCCTGTCGGTCGTCGGCTAGCGGGACGACCTGCGGCGGGCGGTCGCGAAGAGCACGATCGCACCCAGACCGAGGACGGCGGCGCCGCCCGTCGCGAGGTACGCGGTGGCGGAGTCGCCACCGGTCTCGGCGAGCTCCTCGCCGGAGCCGTGGGCGGCGGGCGCGGGAGCCGCGGAGCCCGGGGCGGCGTCGCTGCCGGGCGTCGCGGTGCCGCCCGGGGCGGTGCTGCTCGGGGCGGTGGTGCCCGGGGCGGTGGTGCTCGGTGCGGTGTGCCCGCCGTGGCCGCCGTGCCCGGCCCGCGTCGGCTCCTCGGAGGGGGCGCTCGGCGCCGGCACCGGGGCGCCGCCGCCGCTGTCCTTCCCGAACACCACGTCGGAGCAGGTGTAGAAGGCCTCGGGGGAGTCGGAGCGCTGCCAGATCGAGTAGATCAGGTGGCGGCCCGACTTCTCCGGCACGGTGCCGGTGAACACGTAGTCACCGTTCCGCATCCCCGGGTCGGTCACCGTGGCGAACGGCTTCGCCTCCAGGTCCGACCACTTCAGCGGCTTCGACGGGTCGTAGCCGTCCTTCGTCACGTACAGCTCGAAGGACCCCTTGTGCGGCGCGGTGCCCTTGTACCGGAAGGTGTGCCCACCGGAGTTCATCGGGCTCGCCGGCCAGTCGGCGCGGGCGAGGTCGAGGCCCCGGTACTTCTCGTTCCCGGCGCTGCACAGCTCGCCGTCCGGGATCAGCTCCCGGTGCTTCCCGGCCGCGTTCGCGATGTTCACCCCGTTCCAGTCGTAGAACGCCTGCGTCCCGCTCGCCGCCACGGCCGCCTTGCACGCCGCCGAGTCCGGGCTCTCCGGCCCCTCCGCGTAGCAGCCCGCGACCCGGCTCACCGGGTCGGTCATCGACCCGTGCGCGAACGCGCCGGGCGCGGCGGCGAGTCCGGACAGGACCAGCGCGGCGACGGTGGCGGAGACGGCGGTGGTACGGCGTGAGGTCATGGGGGGACAACTCCTTCACGAGGGTGAGGTGGGGGGGGTTGCCCAGCAAACTAGCCCTGGCGGAGGGCGCGACGGCCCGCCTTAGGACGGCGTTAAGGCGGAGGTAAGAGCCGCCTGAGGAACACGTCCGCCCGGGGGGAGCTTCAGCCCAGCCGCCGGTAGCGGCGCTCCGGGCGGCCCGTACCGCCGTAGCGCAGGGTGATCTCGGCGCGGCCGGTCTCCGCGAAGTACTCCAGATAGCGGCGGGCGCTCACCCGGGACAGCGAGCCCGCCTCCGCGCACTCGGTGGCCGACAGGCCCTCCGGGTGGGCCCGCAGGATGGTGTCGACCAGGTCGGCGGTGGGCGCGGCCAGGCCCTTGGGGAGCTCGCGGGAGGCCCGCGGGCGCGCGCCGAAGATCTGGTCCACGTCCTCCTGGCGGGCCCCCGCCCGCTCCAGCTCGTCCAGACGGCCCTGCAGCGAGGCCACGTGCCGCAGCTGCTCCTGCAGCGCCGCCTGGTTGAAGGGCTTGATCAGGTAGTGCAGGGCACCGGCGCGCAGCGCCGAGCGGATCGTGTCCACGTCCCGCGCCGCCGTGATGAACAGCGCGTCCGCCGAGAGGCCCGCCGCCCGCAGCTCGCGCAGCACCGCGATCCCGTCCATGTCGGGCAGGAAGATGTCGAGCAGCAGCAGGTCCGGCCGCAGCCGGTCCGCGGCGCGCAGCGCCTCGGCGCCGGTGTGCGCGACGCCCACGACCTCGAAGCCCGGCACCGCCGCGACGTAGCGGCAGTGCAGCTTGGCCACCATGAAGTCGTCGTCGACCACCAGCACCTTCGTCACGCCGCCAAGGTAGGTCGCGACCACAAGGACCACAACGTCCGTTGGTTGCGGAAGAGAGACAGCTTCTTAACGTGCGGGCAACATGTGGGACACCTCACACCTTTCCCGTACCCACGAGAGGCGGCTCACGTGCGCCTGCGCACCCCCTTCGCCCTGCTCGGGGCGGCGCTCCTGGTGCTCGTCGGACCGCCGCTGCTCAGCCCCGGCAGCGGCACCGACACCGGCACGCAGATACCCGGCCTGCGCTTCATGGTCCCCAACACACCCGGCGGCGGCTACGACATCACCGCCCGCACCGCGGCCAAGAACGCCGAGGAAGCCGGGCTCACCTCCGACATCGAGGTCTTCAACCTGCCCGGCGCCGGCGGCACCGTCGGCCTCACCCGGCTCGTCGGCGAGCGCGGCAACGGCAGGCTCGCCATGTCCATGGGCCTCGGCGTCGTCGGTGCCGTCCACACCAACAAGACCCCGCGGACCCTCGCCGACACCACCCCGATCGCCCGGCTCACCATGGAGCAGGACATCGTCGTGGTGGGCAAGGACTCCCCGTACAAGACCATCCAGGACCTGCTCGCCGCCTGGAAGAAGGACCCCGCCAAGCTGCCCGTCGGCGGCGGCTCCTCGCCCGGCGGCCCCGACCACCTGGCGCCCATGCTGATGGCGCAGGCCGCGGGCATCGCCCCGAAGAGCGTCAACTACGTGCCCTTCGACGGCGGCGGCGAACTCCTCGCCTCCATCCTCGGCAACAAGGTCGCCTTCGGCGTCTCCGGCGTCGGCGAGTACCTCGACCAGATCAAGGCCGGCGAGCTGCGGCTGCTCGCCGTCACCGGCGCCGAGCGGGTCCCCGGCCTCGACGCGCCGACCCTGCGCGAGGCCGGACTCGACACCGAGTTCATCAACTGGCGCGGCATCGTCGCCCCGCCCGGCCTCACCGACGCCGAACGCGACAAGCTCGTCGGCCTCGCCACCGAACTGCACGCCTCCGCGGAGTGGCGCGAGTCCCTGAAGACCCACGGCTGGAACGACGCCTTCCTGCCCGGAGAGGAGTTCGGCGCCTTCCTCGCCGAACAGGACAAGCGCGTCGGCTCCGTCCTGAAGGAGCTGGGACTGTGACCACCACGCCCGAACCCGACACGACGGCCACCGGCAGGAAGACCTGGCTGCGCGAGCACTCCGAGCTCGGCGTCGGCCTCATCCTCCTCGTCCTCGGCGTCCTGGTCCTCACCGACGCCCTCACGGCGTTCTCGGGGACTGTCGACATCTCCCAGCGCGGCCCCGTCGGCCCCCGCACCGTCCCCCTCGTCGTCGGCACCGGCCTGCTCGTCGTCGCCGTCCTCCTCGCCGTCGACGTGCTGCGCGGCGGCCGCGGCGAGGCCGAGGGCGGCGAGGACATCGACCTGAGCGAGCCGAGCGACTGGCGCACCGTCCTGCTGCTCGCCGGCGTCTTCCTCGGCTTCGCCGTCCTCATCGGCCCCGTCGGCTTCCCCGTCGCCGGCGCCCTGCTCTTCTGGGGCGCGGCCTACGCCCTCGGCAGCCGCCACCTCCACCGCGACCCGCTGATCGCCGCCGTGCTCTCCCTGCTCACCTACCTCCTCTTCGACAACCTCCTCGGAGTCCCGCTGCCCGGCGGCCCGCTGATGGGAGTGCTCTGACCCATGGACTCTCTGAACTCCCTGCTCGACGGGTTCGGCACCGCGCTGACCCCGGTGAACCTCCTCTGGGCCGCCGTCGGCGTCCTCCTCGGCACCGCCATCGGCGTACTGCCCGGCATCGGCCCCGCCATGGCCGTCGCCCTGCTGCTCCCCGTCACGTACGGACTCGAACCGACCGGCGCGTTCATCATGTTCGCCGGCATCTACTACGGCGCCATGTTCGGCGGCTCCACCACCTCGATCCTGCTCAACACCCCCGGCGAGAGCGCGGCCGTGGTCGCCGCCATCGAGGGCAACCCCATGGCCAAGGCGGGCCGCGGCGCCCAGGCGCTCGCCGCCGCAGCCATCGGCCACTTCACCGGCGGTCTCGCCGGCACGATCCTGCTCGTCGCGCTCGCCCCGACCGTCGCCGCGCTCGCCGTCGACATCGGCGCCCCCGACTACTTCGCCATCATGGTCCTCGCCTTCATCGCGGTGACCTCGGTCCTCGGCTCCTCCCGCATCCGCGGCCTCGCCTCGCTCCTCATCGGCCTCACCCTCGGCCTGGTCGGCCTCGACCAGATGACCGGCCAGCAGCGCCTCACCTTCGGCTCGCTCCAACTGGCCGACGGCATCGACGTCGTCATCGTCGCGGTCGGCCTCTTCGCCATCGGCGAGGCCCTGTGGGTCGCCGCCCACCTGCGCCGCACCACCGGAGAAGCCATCCCGGTGGGCCGCCCCTGGCTCGGCAGGTCCGACGTCAAGCGCACCTGGAAGGCCTGGCTGCGCGGGCCGCTCATCGGCTTCCCGTTCGGCGCGATCCCGGCCGGCGGCGCCGAGATCCCCACCTTCCTGTCGTACGTCACCGAGAAGCGCCTCTCGAAGCACCGGGACGAGTTCGGCAAGGGCGCCATCGAGGGCGTCGCGGGCCCCGAGTCGGCCGCCTCCGCCTCCGCCGCCGGCACCCTCGTCTCCATGCTCACCCTCGGCCTGCCCACGACCGCCGTCGCCGCCGTGATGCTCGCCGCCTTCCAGCAGTACGGCATCCAGCCCGGCCCGCTGCTCTTCGAGCGCGAACCCGACCTGGTCTGGGGCCTGATCGCGTCCCTCTTCGTCGGCATGGTGCTGTTGCTCGCGCTCAACCTGCCGCTCGCGCCGGTGTGGGCCAAGCTGCTCCGCATCCCCCGCCCCTACCTCTACGCCGGCATCCTCTTCTTCGCGGCCGTCGGCGCCTACGCGGTCGGCGGCGAGGCCCTCGACCTGGTGATCCTGCTGGTCATCGGCCTCATCGGCTTCGGCATGCGGCGCTACGGACTGCCCGTGCTGCCCGCCGTCATCGGCGTCATCCTCGGCCCGGCCGCCGAACAGCAGCTCCGCCGCGCCCTGCAGATCAGCGACGGCTCCCTGACCGGCCTGGTGAACACCCCGTTCTCGGTGACCGTGTACGCGGTCGTGCTGATCCTGCTGGCCTGGCCGCTGCTCCGGAAACTGATCGACCGCCGCGCGGGCACCGCCGTAACGTGACCGCATGACGACCCCTCCGCTCCGCCCCGCCACCGCGGCCGACGTGCCCGCCGTGAAGGCCGTCATCGACGCGGCCTTCCACCACTACATCGAGCGCATCGGCCTCGTGCCCGCGCCGATGGAGGAGGACCACGCGGCCAACGTCGAGGCGGGCAGGGTCTTCGTCGCCGGCGACCCGGTGACCGGTCTCGTGGTGGTGATCCCCGAGGCCGGCCACCTCTACCTCGACACCGTCGCCGTCCACCCCGACGCCCAGGGCACCGGCCTCGGCCGCGCCCTGATGGCCTGGGTCGAGCAGCGGGCACGCGAACTCGGCGTGCCGGAGGTGCGGCTGCTCACCAACGCGATGATGTGGGAGAACCAGAAGATGTACGAGCGGTACGGCTACGAGGTCACCGAGCGCCGCCGGACCGGCCCGTACGACCGTATTCATTACCGCAAAGTGCTCAACTCGCCCCCGATGGGGTGAGTTTCGGACAAGCGGCGGCTTGATCCGGTATCCCTGGCGGGCAGCACCCCCCACCCCGAAGGGACCTTCCGCCCATGCGCGCTCGCCTCGCCCTCGCAGGCGCCCTGCTGGCCACCGCCGCCGCCACCGCCCCGACCGCCCACGCCGGAGCGGGCGACGGTCTGTCCGTCACCCCCCACGGGACCGTCGCCGACGACGGCACGGTCACCCTCACCGGCTCGTACCGCTGCCTGGACGACAGCGCCGGGCCCGTCTTCGTCAGCTCCACCCTCGTCCAGGACGACCGTTCCTCCGGCATCGGCGGCACCCGGGCCGTCTGCGACGGCCAGGTCCACGAGTGGACCAACAGCGCCGTCGTGAGGGAGCCGGGCTACCGACCCGGCGAGGCCCGGGTGAAGGCCACGCTGATGCAGCTCACCGCCCAGGGCCCGCTGGGCCTGCCGCTGCCCGGCTTCCTCGCCGTGAAGGAGTCGGCCGTCACGCTCCGCTGAGCAGCCCGGTCAGTCCGTCCCGGCCCAGGGCGGCCAGCTCGTCGAGGGCGAGGACCGCGCGCCCGGCCGCCTCCGGGTCGGAGGCGGCCAGACCGCTCGCCGCGAACTCGTCCTCGTCGAGCCGCAGCACCTCGCTGCCGTCCGCCGACACCCACAGGTCCAGGTCCAGGTCCTCGACCACCACCTCCGCGGCGCCGACGTCGGCGGGCCGGGTCACGTCGCAGTACCAGCCCTTGAGCGTGCCGTCGCCGGAGCGGACCTCCTTCACGGCGTACCAGCGGTCGCGCCAGTAGTGCTCCGTGAACACGTCGCCCGGCTCGAAGCGCACGAAACCGAAGTCCCGTACGCCCTCCCCGGCCCAGGGCGCGCGGACGGTCAGCCGGACGCCGTCGTCGGACAGCAGCTCCGCCGGGTAACGGATCTTCGTCCGGCCGGCCTTCACCAGGACGATCTCGACCGTGCCGGCCGTCTCAGCCGAGTTCGCGGACATGACGGGTCTCCTTCGCGCGGACCTCGTAACCGAACCACCTGTTGACGGCCAGCATCGGGCCGTTCTCCGTGTCGTTGCCGGTGAACGCCTCCGTACAGCCGGCCGCGCGGGCCCGGTGCAGCGAGTCGTTCTTCGCCAGCTTGGCGAGCCCCCGGCCCCGGTGACCGGGGTGGGTGCCGGTCATGGCCGAGCCGTAGCGGCCCAGGCCGTCGGTGCGGGCCGCGCTGAACGCCACCGGACGCCCGTCGGCCACGACCACCGTGGTGAGCTCCCGGTCGAGCAGCGGATGGTTCCAGGTGGACGCCAGCCAGTGGGCGTAGTCGTCCAGCTCCGCCGCCACGTCACCCGGCTCGTCCGCCGTGGTCACCCCGTCCAGCTCGAACAGCGGCCGCGGGTCGGCGGCGAAGTCGGCCGCCGTGCGCAGCTCGACACCTGCGGGCGGCGCCTGGAGCGGCGGCAGCTCTGCCGTGGCCAGGTCGAGCCGCAGGAAGTACGCGGAACGGCTCGGCCGGTAGCCGTGGCTCGCGGCGAAGGCGAGGGAGGACGGCTCGTCGAGGACCCAGCTGTACAGCCTCGTCGCCCCCACCTCCGCCAGGTGCTCCTCGGCGGCGCGCAGCAGCAGCGTGCCGGCGCCGCGACCGGTGTGGCCGGGATGGACGAAGACGTTGACGTCGCCGATCCCCGGCTCGGGGGACTCGTGGGCGAGGGACACCTCCGCCGTGCCGACGGCCTCGCCGTCGATCTCGGCGATCAGCGGCCGGGTGCGGGCGTCGGGATGGGCGTGCGCCAGGTCGTATGCCACCTGCGGGCCGGTCGCGAGCAGGTAGGGCAGCGCGGCGCGCCGGACACGGGCGAACGCCTCGGCGTCCTCCAGGACGCCGGGCCGTACGTCGCGGACGATCACAGTCATGTGACCGCACGCTATGCGGCGTCCGTCTCCGGCCGCCTCCCATTTTCCGGGGGGCCGGGTGCACAATCGGGCGGGTGACGCTTCGAATCAGCGTGGATGCCCGTTCCACCACCGCTCCGTACGAACAACTGCGCGCCCAGATCTCGGAGAGCGCCCGCTCGGGCGAGCTGCCGGTCGGCTACAAGCTGCCGACGGTGCGCGGCCTCGCGGAGGACCTGGGACTCGCGGCGAACACGGTCGCCAAGGCGTACAAGGCCCTGGAGGCGGACGGGGTGATCGAGACCCGGGGCCGCAACGGCACCTTCGTCGCCGCGGCCTCCGACGCCGCCTCCCGCCTCGCCGCCACGGCCGCCGCGGCCTACGCGACGGAGGCCCACCGGCTGGGCCTGACCCGCGACGAGGCCGGCGCGGCGGTGAAGGACGCCCTGCGGGCGGCGTACGACGAGTGAGCACGCAGTCCTGGGAGTGACGACCTCGGCGCCCGGGCACCGGCGCCTGGGCGGTAGCGGCAGAGACGGCCGGGCGGTGACGCGCAGCAGAGACGGCCGGGCGGTGACGAGGAGCACCGCGCCGGCCGGGCGGTGACGAGGAGCACCGGGCCGGCCGGGCGTGAAGACGAGCGCTGAGCCGGCCGGGCCCGACGGCGGGCGCTGAGCCGGCACCGCCTGCGCTAGAGGTACAGTCCCTGGCTTGTCGCGCGCTGCTCCGGCATGCCCGGCGCGGGTGTCCCGCGGCGCAGCGCGAACAGTTCCGCGAGGGTGGCGCCGTCCCGTCCGATGCCCTCCTCGCGGCCGAGCCAGTTCACCGCCTCGGCGCGGCTGAGCGGTCCCACCTCGACGCGGGCCAGGCAGCGGCCGGGCCGCACCACGGCGGGGTGGAGCCGCTCCAGGTCCTCGTTGGTGGTGACGGCGACCAGCACGTTGCGGCCCTGGCCGAGCAGCCCGTCGGTGAGGTTGAGGAGCCGGGAGAGCGCCTGGCCCGCCGCGTGCTTGGCCTCGCCGCGGATCAGCTCGTCGCAGTCCTCCAGGAGGAGCAGCCGCCAGCGGCCCTCCTCCGTCCCGTCGTCCTCGCCGATCGCGATGTCCATGAGGTAGCCGACGTCGCCGAAGAGCTGCTCGGGGTCGAGCACGCAGTCGACCTGGCACCAGTCGCGCCAGGAGCGGGCGAGGGTGCGCAGCGCGGAGGTCTTGCCGGTGCCGGGCGGACCGTGGAGCAGCAGCAGCCTGCCGGTGATGTCGTCCGGGGTGAGGGCCATCAGCTGGTCCATCGCCTCGGCGACCGGCGCCGTGTAGTTGGGGCGGACCTCGTCCCAGGTGGCGGCGGCGATCTGGCGGGTGTTCCGGTCCGGCCCGCGCCGGGGAGACAGGTGCCAGAAGCCCATGGTGACGTTGTCGGGGCTCGGTTCCGGCTCGTCCACGGCCCCGTCGGTGGCCTCCTTGAGGACCCGCTTGGCGAGTTCGGGATCGGTCGCGGTGACGGTGACGTGGGCGCCCCAGTTGAAGCGGGAGGCGAGCAGCGTCCAGCCCTCGCCCTCGGCGAGGACGGCTCCGCGGTCGCCGTCCTTCGCGGCGCGCAGCAGCCGGGCGCCCGCGGGCAGCAGGGTCGCGGACGGCTTGACCCGTTCCAGCCGCGCGCCGTGCGCGTGGGGCTGCTCGCCGTTGACGAAGCGGCCCAGGAACAGGGCGTCGACGACGTCGGACGGGGAGTCGGCGTCGTCGAGGTTGAGTCGGACGGGCAGGGCGTGGAGCGGATCGGACGCTGCTTCAGGGGTGCCTGACATGGGGTCATGATCTGTCACCGCGGCGGTCCGCGCACCGGGTTTTGGAGCGGACGGTCCGTCGGGTGACGGGCGGGGCGGAAGTGGCCGGATATCGACGCTTCCTGACGGGGTGACGGGAGCCGGTCACTCCCACTTTTGACATGAACACTTCCGGCGGGCCGGATCCGCTGCTACTACCTGGTAACGCAGAGATCCTGCTACAGGGAGGTTCCATGAAACTGTCCCGTTTTACGGCTTTCTCGTCCTCGCTGCTCCTCGGTGCCGTCCTCGCCCTGACCGGCGCCGGCGTCGCCCACGCCGCGGAAACCGCCGCGGTGGACTACGTGGCCCTCGGCGACTCGTACTCCTCCGGTGTCGGAGCGGGGAGTTACGACAGCGCCAGCGGCGACTGCAAGCGCTCCACCAAGGCCTACCCGGTCCTCTGGAAGAACGCGAACGCCCCCTCGTCCTTCGCCTTCACCGCCTGCTCGGGCGCCCGAACGGGTGATGTCACGGCCAATCAGCTCGGACCGCTCAACAGCGGCACCGACCTGGTCTCCCTCACCATCGGCGGCAACGACGCCGGTTTCGCCGACGTCATGACCACCTGTGTCCTGCAGTCCGAGTCGACCTGCATCAACCGCGTGAATCAGGCCAAGGCCTATGTCGACTCGACGCTGCCCGGCAAGCTCGACGCGGTCTACTCGGCCATCAGATCCAGGGCCGCCAACGCCCGGGTCGTCGTCCTCGGCTACCCGCGCTTCTACCAGCTCAACGGCAGCTGCATCGCCGGCCTGAGCGAGAACGAGCGCCGCGCCATCAACGACGCCGCCGACTACCTCAACGCGGCCACCGCCAAGCGCGCCGCCGACCACGGCTACACCTTCGCCAGCGTGGTCCCCGCCTTCACCGGCCACGAGATCTGCTCGAGCTCGTCCTGGCTGCACAGCGTCAACTGGCTCAACATCGGCGAGTCGTACCACCCGACCGCGTCCGGCCAGTCCGGCGGCTACCTGCCGACCTTCAGGGCCGTGGCGTAGCGGAACCCGGCGCACCGCCGGAAGCACCGGCCGAAGCACCACCAGGAGAAGAGGTCCCGTCCGAAGGCGTCGCCGTCGTCGGCGGCGTCGACGGCGGGACCGTCTCCTCACAGGTCACCGAGAACGCCACCCAGTTGGACTGCCGCGCCACCGGCTCGCGGACCTCGACCCGGATCCGGTCGCTCACCTGCGAACCCGCCCCGTAATCGGCCTGGGTGCGGGTCAGCCGCTGCTCGGTGGGCCCGCCCTCCGGGAACTCCAGCGTCCGCCACTGCGTGTCCTGGGCCTCGCCGCTCTGCGTCGCCCAGCGGTACGACACGGTCGCCGGCGTCCGGTCCACCGTCACCACCGCCGTGAACGACGGGGCCACGTCCTCCGGCGGAGGGCACGCCCCGCTGTAGGAGTCGCGCACCGCCCGTACGTTCAGGAGGACGGACACCGGCGGAGTCGTCGTCGCGCTCGGCGACGCGCTCGTGGTCTGCGCGGACGTCGTCGGCGCGGGCGTCGGCGACGTCGTGGGCGCGCTCGTCGTGACCGGCGGCACCGTGGGCGTCTCATGGGCGTCGGTGTCCCGCAGCGCCGCGTACGTCAGCCCGCCCGCCACCAGCAGCAGCGCCGCGATCCCGGCGGCGAGCCCCCAGCGCCTGCGCGGCCGGCCCCCGGAACCGTCGCCCGGCACCGGCAGGGGAGTGGTCGCCCCGGGACCCGCCGGGCCGCCGGGACCGCCCGGCGCGCCCACGCCGGCGAGGCCGACCACTCCGCCGGAACCGCCCGCGCCGTCCGCGCCTCGGGGTGGGAGGGGCGCGTACGGCACGGCCGTCAGCGGCTCCGTGCGCGGCGTGCCGCCCGCGCCGATCACCCGCAGCCGGTCCTCCGCGTCCGCCGCCGAAAGGCGCTGTTCAGGATCCTTGCGCAGCAACCCCTCGATCACCGGGGCCAGCGGGCCCGCGTGCGCGGGCGGCGCGGGCTCCTCGTCCACCACCGTGCGCAGGGTGTCGAGCGCCGTCTCCCGGCGGAACGGCGTGACGCCCTCCACCGCCGCGTACAACAGGACGCCCAGCGACCACAGGTCGGCCGCGGGTCCCGGCGTGCGACCCAGGGCCCGCTCGGGAGCCAGGTACTCGGGCGAGCCGATCAGCTCGCCGGTCATGGTGAGCGGCGAGACGCCCTCGACGGCCGCGATCCCGAAGTCGGTGAGCACCACCCGCCCGTCGTTGGCGAGCTGGACGTTGGCCGGCTTGACGTCCCGGTGCAGCACGCCCGCCTCGTGCGCGGCGCGCAGCGCGGCGCACACCTCGGCGCCGATGTGCGCCGCCCGCCGAGGCTCCATCGGGCCCTCGGCCGCCAGGGTCTCGGCCAGCGTGAGACCCGGGACCAGCTCCATCACGATCCACGGGCGGTCGTCGTCCAGGGCCACGTCGTAGACGGTGACGACGTTGCGGTGGGTGATCCGGGCGGCGGACCTGGCCTCCCGCTCCAGCCGGGCGTAGAGGCGCTCGCGGTCCTCGGCCGGGAGCCCGGCCCCCGCCCGCACCTCCTTGACCGCCACCTCGCGCCCCAGGACCTCGTCCCGGGCGCGCCAGACGGTGCCCATACCGCCCTCGCCGAGCACGTCGAGCAGCCGGTAACGACCCGCGATGACCGTCATCACTCCACGGTAGCGGAGCCCCGCCGGTTTTGGTGGCGGAGATCACACCCGCTCGCGGCCCCGCAGGTGGGGGCCGCGCGTGCAGGATGGTTCGTGACGGTTCGACAGGTGTTCGATCGCTGTCCAACTCACCCTGGAATCAGATGGATTCGGACAGTGATCGTCAACCCCCGTACACGAGCGGTGAATCCTGCGGCCGGAATACACGGGTGTCGTAGCGGGGCGATAGGGTTAACCTGCCCGGGCCGGGTGCCCTCGTACGGGTGGGGAGTGACATGGAACAGATAGCAATGCGCAGCAGGCCGCGAGTGCCTGCCATCACCTGCGGGAGCAGCGCGACCAGTTCGCGACTCGACCGCCATCTCGCGGTGCTCGGCGGTCCCGCCGTGCCGCCGCGCGAGGCGGCCGAGGCGACGCTGCTCATGCGGGAACTGACGACGCGTACGCGTGAGGTGCCCGTGCAGGGCCACCGCAGCCGCAGCGCGCGGGTCTCGCTCTTCGCCCCGCTGCGCCGACTGCGCCGCTCGCTCTTCGGCAACCACAGCTGACAGGCCGTCCGGGCCGGGCTCCCGCGCACCCCGAGGCGCCGCTCCCGCCCGCACCCGCTCGGCCCACGGCTCGTCCCTGACCGAACGCCGGACGTGTCCCCGCCCGTCCGGCGCTTTCCCTTACCCGCGCCCCCTGGCCTGCGCCGCTCCCTCACCGGAGCCCTCCCTTGCCCGCGCCCCCTGGCCCGCGCCGCTCCCTTACCGGCGCCCTCCTTGCCCCTGCGCGCGAGGCGTCCCGAGGCTGCGGGGTCTCATGTACGGGCGTAGCGCCCCACGGCCGCCGGCGCGCACAGCGCGATCAGTGCCAGCGACCAGAGCAACGCCCCGGCCACCGGATGCGTCACGGGCCACGCCGCGTCGACCGGCACCGGCGCGTTCCCGAACAGCTCCCGGACGGCGGTCGTCACCGCCGAGATCGGGTTCCACTCCGCGACCGTGCGCAGCCAGCCCGGCATCCCGTCGGTCGGGAGATAGGCGTTGGAGAGCAGCGGCAGCATGAAGGTCGCGCTGCCCAGCTGTCCGGCCGCCTCCTCGCTCTTCGACGCCAGACCGAGCAGGATGCCCGCCCAGGTGGCCGCGAAGCGGAAGAGCAGCAGCAGTCCGAAGGCGCCGAGGGCCCCGACGGCCGTGCCCTCGATCCGCCAGCCCATCGCCAGGCCGACCAGCAGCAGCGGGACCATGCCGACCGCGCTGGTGACCAGGTCTGCGAGCGCCTGCCCCAGCGGCACCGCCGCCCGGCTCACCGGCATCGTCCGCAGTCGGTCCGTCACTCCGCGGTGGGTGTCCTGCGCGGCCTGGAACATCCCGGTCATCAGGCCGTTCGCGGCCGTCGCCACCAGCATGCCCGGCACCAGGAAGGCCCGGTAGTCGGCGCCCGGCATGGCGAGCGCGCCGCCGAACACGTACCCGAAGAAGAGCAGGAACACCACCGGCATGGTCTGGGTCATGACCGTGATCGCGGGGGCGTGCCGGATCCGCAGCAGATGGCGGCCGAGGATCGCGGTGCCGTCGTGGACGAGGGCGCTCATGCGGCGAGCTCCTTGCGGTCGGTGAGGCGCAGGAACACCTCGTCGAGGGTGGGCGGGCGCAGTGAGGCGTCCAGGATGGGGACGCCGGCCGCGTCGATCTCGCGGACGAGCCGGGGCAGGGTCAGCGTCGGATCGGTCGTGACCGCGCCGACCGTGCGGCGCTCGGCGTCCAGGGACGGCAGCGAGCCGGTGAGCCGGTCGAGCACGGCCGCGGCCGCCTCGAGCGGCGCCGGTTCCGCGACCACGACCTCGGCGTAGCTGCCGATCCGCGCCTTGAGCCCGGCCGGCGTGCCCCGGTGGGCGGCGCGGCCCTCGTCGACGAGGACGATCTCGTCGGCGAGCCGGTCGGCCTCCTCGAGGTACTGCGTGGTGAGCAGCACGGTCGTGCCCTGCGACGCCAACCCCCGTACGGCGTCCCAGATCCCGTTCCGGCTGAGCGGGTCCAGTCCGGTGGTGGGCTCGTCGAGGAACAGCACGGCCGGCGGGACGATCAGGCTCGCGGCCAGGTCGAGGCGCCTCCGCATGCCGCCCGAGTAGGTGCGGGCGGGCCGGCCGGCGGCCTCGGCGAGACCGAAGCGCTCGAGGAGTTCGTCGGCGCGGGAGCGCGGGGCGCGCAGCAGCCGGGCGAAGAGCCGCAGGTTCTCGGCGCCGGTGAGGTCGCCGTCGACGGAGGCGTACTGCCCCGTGACCGCGATCCGCTCCCGCACCCCGCCCGGGTCGCGGACCACGTCGCGCCCGGCGACCCGCGCGCTGCCCGAGTCGGGCGCCACGAGCGTGGTGAGCACCCGGACCGCCGTGGTCTTCCCGGCGCCGTTGGGTCCGAGCAGCCCGCAGACCGTGCCCTCGGGCACGGCGAGGTCGAGGCCGCGCAGCGCCTTGACCTGGCCGTAGCGCTTGCACAGACCCTCACTAAGTACAGCGTACGTAGTTGTTGTCATGCGGCGACCCTAGCGCATTACGTACGGTGTACGTAACCGGGTGCGTCATTACGATGTGCGGCGAGGTGATGATCGATGGCAGGCCGAGCGGCCGAACCCGAAGTGATCTGGGCGCGCCCCGAGCGCACGGGCCGCGGCCCGAAACCGGCCTACCGCCGGGAGGACATCACGGACGCGGCCGTCCGCATCGCCGACGCCGACGGCATCGACGCCGTCTCCATGCGGCGGATCGCCGCCGAGCTCGGCTGCGGCACCATGTCCCTGTACAACTACGTGCCGCGCAAGGAGGACCTGTACGAGCTGATGGTCGACCGGATCAGCGGAGAGTACGAACTCGGCGGCCCCAGCGGCGACTGGCGCGCCGACATGACCGCCGTCGCCCACCAGGCCCGCGGGATCCTGCGGCGCCACCCCTGGGTGATCCGGCTGATGACCACGGGATACGCCTTCGGGCCCAACGCCCTCCGCTTCCTCGAGCACTGCCTGGCGTGCCTGGACGGACTCGACCTGCCCGGCGGCACCAAGATGGAACTGGTCGCCACGGTCAACGGCACCGTGATGACGATCGTGGCCAACGAACTCGCCCTGGCCGAACGGGCCCGCTCCCTGCCCTGGTCAGAGGAGCAGGAACAGGCCGTGCGCCAGGCCTACCTGGCGAGCCGCCTCGCCACCGGCGCCTACCCGCACCTGACCGCCGTCTTCACCGCCGCGGCCCCGCCGCCGGACGCGGAGGAGGTCTTCACCCGGACCGTCGACCGGGTCCTGGACTCGTTCGTGAAGACGTGAGCTGAGCCGGAAGACCGGGCCGCGTGCGGTCGAGCGCGGCGGCCAGGTCGGTTCACAGCAGGGCGAACTGCCCCTCCGGACCCTCTTCCTGATGGCCGAGCACGGACGCCGGGCGGCGCGCCCCGTCCGGCACGGGCAGCACCCCGGCCGCCCGCAGCCCGGCCCCGGTCACGCCTTCCGCCGTCGCGCGCCCGGCGAGCGCGGCCCGCTCCGGCTCGCGGCCGGCGAGCAGCGCCAGGACCGTGATCAGCTCCAGCAGCTCCGAGGTCCACTCCTGCGGCCACGCCGCAGGTCCGATCGCCTCCAGACTGCCCGGCTCGGCCGCCGCGGTCCGGTGCGCGAACCACTGCTCCAGCATCCGCACCCCGCCGACCTCGAACTCCCACGCCTCGGCCGGCACGGGGGAGACCCGGCCCTCGTCCAGGGACAGCACCTCCTCCACCGGGTCGTACGCGATCCCGGCCGGCCGGGCCGGCAGCGCCGCCCGTACGTACGGCCTGCGGCCACCCGGGAGCCGCGGCCGGGCCCCGCCGCGGGCCCCGCGCAACTGCACCTCGATCAGCTCCCGGCCGAGCGCCATGCCCGCCGCCCACACCTCCGGGTCGACGGGCAGCGGCACCCGGCAGCCGGCGGCGGAGGGCAGCGCCGCCGCCACGGCCCAGGCGAGCACGTCCTCCGCGGCCACCTCGCAGCCGTACCGCCGGCCGAGGAAGTCCCGCAGTCCCGGCGCCAGGTTGGGTTCCAGACCGCCCGGGCGGCGGAACAGCGGGCGGATCCGGCCGGGACGGCCGGCCGGGGACCGACCGTCGGGCAGCGCCGCGGTCACCAGCAGCGCGGGCCCGCCCGCCCCCGGCACGTAACCCTGCTCGACGGCGAACAGCTGCCGCTCGTCCGCGACCCGCCACAACTCGGGCCGCGCGGTGTCGATCAGCCGGTGGTCCGGCAGCAGCCACTGCTCGTCGAACGGCCCGTGCGCGAGCCGCACCGGCTCCGGACAGGGCCCCGGCTCCCGCGACAGCCGCACCGTCCCGGTCCGCTGCCCGGGCAGAGCGGCCACCGAACTCGCCGTGGTCCGGGCCCGGCTCGGCCGGAACAACGCCTCGCGCTCCGCGCCCTCGGCCGCGGCCAGCCGCTCCCAACGGGCCCGTAGCGTGCGCGGATCCGGCGCGACGATCCAGGACCGCCCGAGCCGCAACGGCGCCACGGACCACGGCATGAGCTCGTCGAGCAGGGGCAGATCCTCGATCGCGGCGTCGTCCGTCACGCCCCGCATGCTAACGAGGGCGGCGCGCGGGCATCCAGCGACGCCGAAGCGGGTGCCGGAGCGGTGCCGGAGGGTGCGGCTGGGCGGGGGCGGGGGAAGACGGCGAGCGGGGGACGGGCGGGCGCGGAGAGCGTGCGGCCGGGCGCGGGCGCGGGACGGCGGCCGTGGGACGGCGGCCGTGGGACGGCAGTGTGGACGGGGTACGACGGCGGGGTGGGCGGGGACGGGGACGACGGCGGGCCTGTGCGTGGGGCGACGGGCGCGCGACGGCGGGCGTAGGGCGACGCGCCGGGAGGCGCGCGCCGGGCGGGTGGGCGCGGAGGCGCCCGGCGTCAGCGGCGCCGGACCCGCACGCGTCGCCGGGCCGGGGTGACCGGGAGTACGTCTGCCGGGGCGGCGGGAGAGACCGCAGGGAGCTCGCCCCCGACCGGGGTGGCTGCGGGAAGTGCCCCGGTGGAGGTGACGGCAGGAGGTGCCACGGCCGGGGTGGCTGCAAGGAGCGCTCCACCCGCGGGTGCTTCAGGGTGCGCGTCCGCCGGGGTGGCGGCCGTGGCCTCCTCCAAGGCGTCCCGGTACGCCTCCGGCGAGGCGGTGAAGTCCGCCCACGTGGCCAGGCCCGCCGGGTCCGCGTCCTGGCCCCGGAGGAGGTCGACGGAGGCCTGCGCGAAACGGGCGGTGAGGCCGTCGCGTTCGGCCGCGGCCAGCAGCGGGCGCAGTTCGGCGACCGCACGGGCGGCGCGGCGGCGGGACTCCGGGCCGGCACGCAGCACGGTGCGGTAGTCCGCGACCGGTGCCGCGTCCTCCAGGAGCAGGTCGAGGTGTGCGGTGAGGCGACGCCCGGCCCGGGCCGCCTCGCGTGCCGCCGGGCCCGCCTCCACCAGCACTCGCAGGGCACGCAGCAGCTCCGTGTCGCGCGCCGCCTCCAGCGACCGGGGGCCCTCCTCCCACGCGGCTCGCACCGCCGCGACGGCGCGGTCGTGGTCCCGGGCCACCCACGCGGCCGCGTCCCGCAGCTCGGCCGCGCGGCGCAGCAGCCGCGGCTCCGCCTCGGCGAGCCGGGGCAGCGTGCGGATGTTGCCGCCGACCAGCCCGACGACGGTGAGGAGCATGCCGAGGCCCGCCAGCGCGTCGGACGCGGCGTTGAGCCCGTCGCCCTCCGTTTCCTGGCCGAGTTCGAACAGCTCGCCGCGGTGCGGCCCGTCCGCCCGGACGAACCCGGTCTCCCAGCCGTAGCCGGAACCGTCGTCGTAGTTCGGTGCCTTGAGCACCGCCGAGCGCTTGGGGTCGCAGTGGTACGTCCCGTCGCGGAAGCGGTGGTCCACCGGGTCCGACCAGCGGACCTTGCAGGTGCCGTCGGGCTTCTCGTCCAGCACCGTCAGATCGACCTGGGTCAGCTCCGGATAGTCGGGTGCCGCCGCGTACAGACCGAACGACCCCAGCATCAACGTCAGTCCCAGCGTCGCCACCCATCGGAAGACGGCCACGTGCCGCATTCCGCCACCCCCGCCCACACCAGCCGTTCCTCGGCAGGACCCCCCTGCGGAACACAGCGTCCCCCGCCGCGACGGGCGCCGTAAGGGCCCGGCTACGGCAGTCCCGGCACCGCCCCGTTTCCCGCTCCCGGCAATGTCACCGGGGGCGGCGGCACGATCACCGGCTCCGACGGCATCGTCACCGGGTACGGTGCACCATCACCGGCTCCGGCGGCATCGTCCTCGGGTCCGGAATGCCACCGGGTCCGGCGCCGTCACTGTGCCTCCACCGTGACCGTGAAGGAGAACCGGTCGCCCCGGTAGCGGATCCGGGCCACGTCCACGACCCGGCCGTCCTCGTCGTAGGTCACGCCCGTGTAGTGCAGGATCGGCGAGAGCAGCGGGACCTGGAGCAGCTGGGCGGTCTCCGGGTCCGCGAGGCGGGCCTCGACGGTGTCGGTGATCCGGCTGATCCGGACCCCGACGACGTCGCGGAGCACCTTCGTCATCGGCCAGCGTTCGAGATCGGCCGGGTCGATGCCCGCGGCGATCTCCGGCAGCACCGCGTTCTCCGCCCAGTTCGTGGGCTCGCCGCTCTCGCCGTCTGCCCGGAGCCGCCGGAAGACCGCGATCTCCGAACTGCCGGGGAAGTGCTCGGCCAGCTCGCCGGGGACCGGCTCGGTGCCGTGGCCGAGCACGGTGGTCCGCTCGCCGGACTGCTGGGCCACGATCGCGTCGATCGAGCCGAGCAGCCGGCGCGGAGTGGAGCGCCGGGCGCCCGGTTCGATGAACGTGCCGCGCCGCCGGTGCCTGCTGATCAGGCCCTCCTCCTCCAGCTCCTTGAGGGCCTGGCGCATGGTCAGCACGCTCACGCCGTAGTGCGCCGCGAGCTGCTCCTCGGTGGGCAGCCGCAGCGAGGCGTCAGGGGTGCGGCCCAGTATGGAGGCGCGCAGCGACTGCGAGACCTGGTACCAGAGCGGCAGCTTCCGGTTCAGGACCAGCGAGTCGGGAGCGAAGGCGGTCACGGTTCTCTCCGTACGACGACTACGGGACACCCGGCCGGATGTTACGGGTGTTCACGGCCGGAAGTGGCGCTCAAGACCCTGCCATACGTCGTCGTAGGCGCGCTGCAGGTGGTCGGCACCGGCCGCCTGGGCGGTGGCCGTGACCGGCCAGCGGGTCTCGAACATGAAGGCCAGGCCGTCGTCGATCTTCTGCGGCTTCAGCTCGGCGGCGCTGGCCTTGTCGAAGGTCTCCCGGTCGGGGCCGTGCGCGGACATCATGTTGTGCAGCGAGCCGCCGCCCGGCACGAAGCCCTCCGCCTTGGCGTCGTACGCGCCCTCGATGAGGCCCATGTACTCGCTCATCACGTTGCGGTGGAAGTACGGCGGCCGGAAGGTGTCCTCGCCCACCAGCCAGCGCGGCGCGAAGACCACGAAGTCGACGCCCGCGAGACCGGGGGTGTCGGACGGCGAGGTCAGCACCGTGAAGATCGACGGGTCCGGGTGGTCGTAGGAGATCGTCCCGATGACGTTGAAACGGCGCAGGTCGTAGACGTACGGCGTGTGGTTGCCGTGCCAGGCGACGACGTCCAGCGGCGAGTGGGTGTACGTCGCCGACCACAGGTTGCCGCAGTACTTGTTGACCACCTCGACGGGGCCCTCGACGTCCTCGTACGCGGCGACGGGCGCCCGGAAGTCGCGGGCGTTGGCCAGACCGTTGGCACCGATCGGACCGAGGTCCGGCAGCTGGAACGGGGCGCCGTAGTTCTCGCAGACGTACCCACGGGCCGTCTCGTCGAGCAGCTCGACGCGGAAGCGGACGCCGCGGGGGATCAGCGCGACCTCGCCGGGACCGGCCGCGAGGTTGCCCAGCTCGGTCCGCAGCAGCAGCCCGCCGCGCTCGGGCACGATCAGCAGCTCGCCGTCGGCGTCGCTGAACACCCGCTCCATGGAGGCGTTGGCGTGGTAGAGGTGCACGGCCATGCCGGCCCGCTGGGTCGCGTCGCCGTTGCCGCCGAGCGTCCACAGACCCGCCAGCCAGTCCGTACCGGGCGCCGGGTCCGGCAGCGGGTTCCAGCGCAGCCGGTTCGGGTCGGGCACCGTCTCGGTGAACGGCGCGGAACGCACGGCGCCGTTGTCGATCCGGGTGAACGGCGGATGCGCGGCCGAGGGCCGGATCCGGTACAGCCACGAGCGCCGGTTGTGCGCCCGGGGCTCGGTGAACGCGCTGCCGCTCAGCTGCTCCGCGTACAGCCCGAGCGGCGCCCGCTGCGGCGAGTTCCGCCCCTCGGGGAGGGCCCCGGGGACGGCCTCGGAGCTGTGCTCGTTGCCGAAGCCCGTGCTGTAGGTCAGCGCTGCGGCCGTCTTTCTGGCCTGTTCCGCGTTGCTCTCCGCGTTCATCGCGTACTCCTGTCCTGACGCTCACAACAATCCTATGCATGACCGTAGGATTCCGCTCCCGCTCGCGTCAACGGGGACTTTCCGGGCCCTCCCGGCCCTCCCGGCCCTCCCGCCCTTCCCCGGAGGTGTGCCGGCCTTCTTGGACGAGGCGCGCGCACGACGGGTTCCTGCACGAGGGGTTCCAAAAGATGAACAATGCTCTACTCTCACGCGCATGTCGTGGACCCGAAGGTTCGTTCTCGCGCTCTCGGTCGTGCTCGCGGCGCTCGCCGCCGCCCTCGTCACCGCTCCCGCCGCCCAGGCACACGAGGAGCGGCCCATCACCTTCCCCGACGGCTCCGGCCGCGTCCCCGCGCTGCGCACCGGCGAGCCCGACCTGCTCGTGTGCAAGAGCGACCCGGCCGACTTCCACCGGCGGATCGCCGCCTTCCCCGCCGCACTGAAAGCCCGCAACCTCGCCCTCTTCGACCGCTGCCGGCGCCAGGGCTACCGCCACCTCCAGCAGGCCGTCGACGCCGTGAACCGGCCCGGCATGACCATCGCGATCCTGCCCGGCCTCTACGAGGAAGAGCCCTCACTGCCCGCACCCGCCGGCGCCTGCGCCGCGCTCAAGGCGCCGACGTCCTCCTTCGGCTACCAGATCCTCAGCTACGAGCAGCAGAAGCAGTGCCCCCACAACCAGAACCTCGTCGCGATCCTCGGCAAGAAGGACCTCCAGATCGAGGGCACCGGCGCCTCCCGGCTCGACGTCGTCATCGACGCCAGGTACGCCAAACTCAACGCCATCCGCGCCGACGGGTCCGACGGCGTCTACTTCCGCAACTTCACCGCCCAGCGCACCACGTTCAACTCGCTCTACGTCCTCGCCGCCGACGGCTTCGTCATCGACGACGTCCTCACCCGCTGGAACGACGAGTACGGTTTCCTCACCTTCGCCTCCGACCACGGCCTCTACAAGAACTGCGAGTCCTACGGCAACGGCGACTCCGGCATCTACCCCGGCTCGGCCTCGAACATCAACGACGGCCGCGGCTACGACGTCCCCCGCTACTCCATCGAGATCACCGGCTGCCGCAGCCACCACAACATGGTCGGCTACAGCGGTACCGCCGGGGACTCGGTGTGGGTCCACGACAACGAGTTCGACCACAACATGGGCGGCGCCTCCATGGACTCCGCCTTCCCCGGCCACCCCGGACTCCCGCAGAACCACGCCCGCTTCGAGCGGAACCTCATCCACGACAACAACCAGAACTACTACCCGTACGTCGCCGACGGCACCTGCGCCAAGCCGCCCGCCGAGCGCGGCTACGAGCAAGGCGTCGTCTGCCCGCAGATCTCCATGCCGCCCGGCACCGGCATCATCACCGCGGGCGGCAACTGGAACCTCTACGAGAACAACTGGATCTACGGCCACCAGCGCGCCGCCTTCTTCCTCAGCGCCGTCCCCGCGTTCATCCGCGGCGAATCGGCGTGGGGCAAGCAGACCGACACCTCCCACCACAACCGCTACGCCGCCAACCACCTGGGCGTCGACCGCGCCGGCAACGCCCGCCCCAACCGCACCGACGTGTGGTGGGACGGCCAGGGCAGCGGCAACTGCTGGCAGCCCGACACCGGCGCCGCCACGCCCTACGCCCTCCCCGCCTGCGGCTCACGCCGCGGCGAGGTCTCGGGCGACACCCGCCGCCTCGTCGGCGAACCCGTCAAACTCGCCCAACTCCTCGTCTGCGCCGACTACAACGTCCAGGCCCGCCGCCTGCCCGCCGGCTGCGACTGGTACGGCGCACGCGGCATCCAGCGCGTCGAGACCCAGCTCACCCTCGGCATCGCCGCCGTCCTCGCCCTGGTCGGCACCACCCTGTGGTGGCGCCGGCTCCGCGGCAGCCGGCTCGCCGGCGCGGCCACCCTCCTCGGACTGCTCGGCCTGGCCCTCGACGTCACCGCCTCCACCCTCGCCCTCACCCCGACCGTCCTCCCGGCCCTCGCACTGCTCCTGACCGGCCTGTGGTGGACCGCCCTCGGCCTCGCCCTGCGCCCGCACCGCCGTGTCTTCGCCTGGACCACCCTCACCCTCGGCGCCCTCACCCTCCTCGACGCCTTCGACAAGGCGGTCCTGATGATCCCCTGGATCCCCCTGAGCCCGGCCTGGGTACGCGGACTGCTCGGGGTGGTCTGGGTGCTGTGGGCCGTGACAGCAGCAGCCACCCGCCGCCCCACGCCCGGGCAGCCCTCTACACCCACCTCCGCGGCCTCGGGCAGCGCCACGCCCGTCGGCTCGCCGGACGTCGCCGACCCCTCGGGCGGAGCCAACCCCTCCGCTCCCTCCGCCCCCTCGGGCGGTGCCGCATGACGCCCCGCCCCGCCCCCGCCCCTCCCTCCGCCCCGCCCCCTCCGCCCACCCCCGCGCCCGTGCCCCGGCCCGCACCGGCGCCCGTGCTCGCCGCGGCGCACGACGCCCCGTCCACCCCCGGGCTCGTGCCCGCTCCGGCGCCCGTGCCGGCACCGACACCCGTGCCCGCCGCGGCGCACGCCACCCCGTCCGCCCCCGCCGTCGTCGCCTCCAGCGCTCGGCCACGTCGAGCGTGGCGCCGACCGTGGTGGCGCGCGGTCGGTGCCGGGCTCGTGCTCGCCGTCGGTGTGGCGCTGCTCGCCGGTTGCGGCGGGCGCCCCACCACCCACCACAAGCCCGGCACCAGCCACCAGGAGGCGACCGGCGGCAACGGCACCCTCCTCACGGCCCGCGACAGCACCGGTCACCGCCTTCGCGAGGTGCCCGCCGCCGGAGCGCCGAGCGTGCGCCTGGAGACCCGCCCCGACAGCGAGGGCGGCTGGAACGTCCACCTCCTAGTGGAGAGGTTCCGCTTCACTCCCGACAGCACCGGAGGTGCCGCTCTCCCCGGGCGCGGCCACGCCCGGCTCCTCGTCGACGGCCGTGAGACCGCCCGCGCCTACGGCCCCTGGGTCCATGTCCCGGCAGGTGCCCGCACCCTCACCGTCCGGCTCCACGCCGACGACCACACGGCCTGGGCCGTCGCCGGCCGCCCCGTCGAGGCCACCGTCCGCCTCGCCGTCGGCGCTGGTGGGGGGGGGGGGACGCCCGCCTCCCCCCCCACACCCACCCCCCCAACCCCACCCCCCCACCCTCTTCCTCCCCTCCCCCCCCCCCTCCAC
>NZ_JBHXFE010000010.1:97484-138731 GCF_042722475.1 Streptomyces sp. NPDC127092 | reverse complement strand
CCGGAGTTCTGGGTCTTTTGCTGTCCCCTTTTTGGGTTCCCCTTTCCTCCCTGCTGTTGGTGTTTGTTGGGGACCCCCCCCCCCCCCCCCAACCCCAGCACCGGCACCGACACCGGCGCCCCCGGGCCGTATCCTCACCGTCACCATCACCGGCAACTCCGTGCAACCACCCCCTTCGCGCGTCGAGTTGAAGAAGGGCGAGCGCCTCACCCTCCAGGTGACGGCCGACCGCGCGGACACCCTGCACGTCCACGGCTACGACCGTGAGCTCCCGCTCACCGCAGGCCGTACGGCCACCCTCACGCTCACGGCCGACCGCACCGGTCTCTTCGAGGTGGAGACCCACGAGTCCGGACTCGTGCTCACCCAACTCGTCGTCCGATGACGGCACTCGCCGCGCCCGCGCCGCTGTCGCTCGCCCATGGCGTGGGCGCCCAGCACGACCTGCCCCTCTCGCCCTTCTACGCCTACGCCGGAGCGTTCGCCGCGCTGTTCGTCTCCTTCCTCTCCCTCGGCCTGCTCTGGTCCTCCTCCCGCTTCCGCGGCGACCTGGCCGGCCGCCCCCTGCCCGCTGTCGTCCAGCGCCTCGCCGACGCCCCCGCCACCCGCACCGCCCTGCGGCTGCTCGGCGTCGCCGCCGCGCTCGTACTCGTCCTTCACCTCCTCCTCGGCCCCGACGACCCCGACCGCAACCCGGCACCCGGCGCCGTCTACGTCCTGCTCTGGGTCGGCCTCGTCCCCGCCTCCCTTCTCCTCGGCCCCGTCTGGCGCCTGGTCAACCCGCTCCGCGCCCTGCACGCCCTGCTCCCCGCCCGGCGGCCGCCCCGGCCGCTGCCTGCCCGGCTCGGCATCCGGCCCGCGGCCGCCGGGCTGCTGCTCTTCACCTGGCTGGAGCTGGTCGCGCCCGACAACACATCGACCTCCGTCCTCCTCGCGGCACTCGGCGCCCACACCGCCGTCCACCTGCTCGGGGCCGCCCGCCACGGATCCGCGTGGTTCGCCCACGCCGATCCCTTCGAGGTCTACTCCTCCCTCCTCGCCCGGCTCTCCCCGCTCGGCCGGCGCGCCGACGGCCGACTCGTCCTCCGCTCACCCTTCAACGGCCTCGACGCCACACCGCCCGTGCCCGGCCTCGTCGCCACCGTCTGCGTCCTCCTCGGCTCCACCGCCTACGACGGCTTCTCCGACAACCCCCGATGGATCACCCTCCTCCAGACCTCACCCCTCGGCCGCACACCCACCGCGACCCTCGGGCTGCTCGGTGCCGTCGCCCTCGTCGCCGCGCTCTACGGGCTCTGCGCCGGAGGTCTCCGGCTCGTCGACCGCGAACTCACCACCCCACTCACCTCCTTCTCCCACTCGCTGCTGCCCATCGCCCTCGGCTATCTCGTCGCCCACTACTTCACACTCTTCGTCACCGAAGGACCACGTACAGTCATCATGGCAGCCGGCACTGACAACGCCTCCGCGCCCGCCCCACCGCTGGGTCCCGGCGGCCTCGCCGCCCTCCAGATCGCCGCGATCGTCGCCGGTCACGTCCTCGGCGTCATCGCCGCCCACGACCGCTCGGTCCGCCTCTTCCCGCCCGCACGAGCCGTCGCGGGCCAACTCCCGCTGTTCGCCCTGATGATCGCGTACACCCTCGGCGGAATCGGCCTGCTGATCGCCTGACCACGGCAGGAGCGGCATGATGGTCCCCGTGCCCCAGCCCACCCCGAAGCCTGCTCCCACCCCGAAGCCCGTTCCCTCCTCGAAGCCTGAGCCCACCGAGCAGCCCTCGCCCACCGAGCAGCCCTCGCCCGCCGCGGGTCCGGCGGCGCCCGCCACAGGTCCGGCGCCCGCGCTCCGCCGTGCCCCCGTGCAGCAGCGCAGCGCCGAACGCCTCGCCCGCATCCTCGACGCCTGCGCCGAGCTCCTCGACGAGACCGGCTACGAGCAGCTGAGCACCCGGGCCGTCGCCGTGCGGGCCGGTGTTCCCATCGGCTCCGTCTACCGCTTCTTCGGCAACAAGCGGGCCATGGCCGCCGCCCTCGCCCACCGCAACCTCGACAGCTACGCCGCCCGCATCACCGCCGGGCTCGCCGCGCTGCCGGCCGTCGACGCCATCGCCGTCATCGACACCGTCCTCGACGCGTACATCGCGATGAAGCGGACCGTGCCCGGCTTCGGCCTCGTCGACTTCGGCATTCCGGCAGCGGCGCCCGGGGAGCCGGCCGGGGACGAGGACCCCAACCTCCGCGTTGCCGACCGGCTCTGCGGACTTCTCGCCGCGCCGCTCGGCCGCCCGGTCGACGAGACCCTGCTGCGCAAGGTCCTCGTCTGCGTAGAGGCCACCGATGCCCTGCTCCGGCTCGCCTTTCGCGTCGACCCGGCCGGTGACCCGGCCCTCGTGGCCGAGACCCGTGAACTGCTCCACGCGTACCTCGGTCCATCACTGGCCTGACAGCCCTCGCAGCCGTCGCACGGCCCTAACCCAACACCCGCCCGACCGCCCTCCCGCGGCCCCACCCGAAACGCGCCCGACCGCCCCTCGCGCGCACGGCCCCAACCCCCCCGTTTCCCCTCCCGCCAGTAGCCGGCTGCGGGGTCTGTCGAACCTCCCTACTGGTCGGTATGCTCGCGCTTGCCCGCGCGCCACCGTCGTTGCCGCCGCCCCAGGGAGACCACCATGTCCACCGCCCTGCGCATCTGCCCCCTGTGCGAAGCGACCTGCGGGCTGACCCTCACCCTCGACGGCGACCGGGTCACCGCCGCGCGCGGCGACCAGGACGACGTCTTCAGTCAGGGCTTCATCTGCCCGAAGGGCGCCTCTTTCCCCGCGATCGACGCCGATCCCGACCGGCTCACCCGGCCGCTCGTTCGCGAGCACGGGACCCTGCGCGAGGCCGACTGGGCCGAGGCCTTCGACGTCATCGCCGCCCGGATCCGGCCGCTGGTCGAGGAGCACGGGCCGCACGCCGTCGGCATCGTCCTCGGCAACCCCAACGCCCACACCGTCGCCGGCGCCCTCTACCCGCCGCTCCTCGTCGGCGCCCTGCGCAGCCGCAGCCTCTTCACCGCCTCGACGCTGGACCAGATGCCCAAGCACGTCTCCAGCGGACTGCTCTTCGGCGACGCCTTCGCCATCCCGGTACCCGATCTCGACCGCACCGACCACCTGCTGATGCTCGGCGCCAACCCGCTGGATTCCAACGGAAGTCTGTGTACCGCACCCGACTTCCCCGGCCGGCTCAAGGCGCTGCGCCGTCGCGGCGGCACCCTCACCGTCGTCGACCCGCGGCGCACCCGTACCGCCCGTCTCGCCGACCGGCACCTCGCCATCCGCCCCGGCACCGACGCGCTCTTCCTCGCCGCACTCGTCCACACCCTCTTCGCCGAGGGACTCACGGACCTGGGCGCGCTCGCGGCGCACGTCGAAGGCGTCGACGACGTTCGGGAAGCCGTACGGGAGTTCAGCCCCGAGGCGGTGGCCGCCACCTGCGACCTCGACGCCGACGTCATCCGTACCACCGCCCGCGAACTCGCCGCCGCGCCCACCGCCGCCGTGTACGGACGGATGGGCTCGTCCACGGTCGCGTACGGCACGCTCGGGAACTGGCTGGTGGACGTCCTCAACGTCCTCACCGGCAACCTCGACCGGCCCGGCGGCGCCCTCTTCCCGCTGTCCGCGACCGCTCCCGCGCCCCGGCCCGCCGGTCCCGGCAAGGGCTTCGCGCTCGGCCGGTGGACCAGCCGCGTCTCCGGCCACCCCGAGGCCAAGGGCGAACTGCCGCTGGCGGCCCTCGCCGAGGAGATCGACACACCAGGGGAAGGGCGGATCCGAGCGGTGATCACCGTCGCCGCCAACCCCGTCCTGTCCGCGCCCGACGGCCGGCGCCTCGACGCCGCCCTGGACTCCCTCGACTTCATGGTCGCCGTCGACCCGTACCTCAACGAGACGACCCGGCACGCCGACGTCGTCCTGCCCCCGCCGCCGCCCTCGCAGAGCGCGCACTTCGACTTCGCCTTCAACCAGTTCGCCGTACGCAACCAGGTCAGGTACACGCCGGCCGCCGTACCGCTCGCCGCCGGCCGCATGGACGAGTGCGAGATCCACGCCCGGCTGATCCTCGCCGTGTCGGGAATGCACGGCGCTCCGCCGTCCGCCGTGGACGACCTCGCGATCGACGGCATGCTCGCCAAGGCCGTCGCGCAGGAGCACTCGCCCGTGTACGGCGAGGACCCGAAGGACGTGGCCACGCGCCTCACCGGAGCCACCGGGCCCGAACGGCGCCTGGACCTGATGCTGCGCCTCGGCCCGTACGGACGCTCCCACGGCCTCACGCTCGACGCGCTGCGCGCCGCGCCCCACGGCATCGACCTCGGGCCACTCCAGCCGCGGCTGCCCGGCCTGCTCAAGACCCGCAGCGGGCGCATCGAGCTGCTGCCCGCGCCGATCGCCCGCGATCTGCCGCGGCTGCGTGCCGCCCTCGACGCCTCACCGGACCCCGACACCCTCCGGCTCGTCGGACGGCGCCACCTGCGCTCCAACAACAGCTGGCTGCACAACATTCCGTCCCTGACCGGCGGTTCGAACCGCTGCACCCTCCAGGTCCACCCCGAGGACGCCGCCAGGCTCGGCCTCACGGCCGGCGCCCCGGCCCTCGTCAAGGGAGAGGGCGGCGAACTGGAGGCCGAGGTGGAGATCACCGACGCCGTGCGCCCCGGTGTCGTGAGCCTGCCGCACGGCTGGGGCCACGACCGTCCCGGCACCCGGCTCGGCGTCGCCGCGGGCACCCCCGGAGTCAACGTCAACCAGCTGCTCGACGGCTCGCTGCTCGACCCCCTGTCGGGCACCGCCGTCCTCAACGGCTTCCCCGTCCAGGTCGGCCCCGCCTCGTAGCCCATGCTGTGACCTGGGGTTTTGCTCGTATTGCTCACGCGTGAACGTCTTGTTAACGCGTGACGACGGCACCTACCGTCATCCGCACCGCCGCTCTGGCGGGAGTTCAAGGGTGAACGTGAGGTGTCCTCCCATGCTGACCATCCTCGGCTTCGCCATGATCGCGACCTTCCTGGTCCTGATCATGATGAAGAAGATGTCGCCGATCGCGGCGCTCGTGCTCATTCCGGCGTTGTTCTGCGTCGCCGTCGGCCAAGGTGCCCAGCTGGGCGACTACGTCATCGAGGGCGTCGGCAAGCTGGCGCCCACGGCTGCGATGCTGATGTTCGCGATCGTCTACTTCGGCGTGATGATCGACGTCGGTCTCTTCGACCCGATCGTCCGGGCCATCCTGCGGTTCTGCAAGGCCGACCCGATGCGTGTGGTGGTCGGTACGGCGGTGCTGGCCGCGATCGTCTCGCTGGACGGCGACGGCTCGACGACCTTCATGATCACGGTCTCGGCGATGTATCCGCTCTACAAGAGGCTCGGCATGAGCCTGGTCGTCATGACCGGTGTCGCCGCCACCGCCAACGGCGTCATGAACACCCTTCCGTGGGGCGGCCCGACGGCCCGCGCGGCCACCGCGCTCAAGCTGGACGCGGGCGACATCTTCGTCCCGATGATCCCGGCGCTCGGCGTCGGCCTGCTCTTCGTCTTCGCCCTCGCCTACGTCCTGGGCCGGCGCGAGCGCAAGCGCATCGGCTACCTCAGCCTGGACGACGTCCTCGCGCCGCGTACCGAGACCGTCCTGGTCACGGCCGGCGGCGGCGACGCCGAAGGCGGCGAGGGTACGGGCACTCGTACGGGTACGGCCACCGGTACGGGTACGGGCACTGGTGCGGGGACGGGCACTGGTACCGGCAAGGGCGCCGCGACCGGGACGGGCGCATCCGCGGGCTCCGCAGGCGCAGCCGCAGACGCGGACGCCGACGGCGGCTTCCAGGGGCTCGACCCGCGCCGCGAGACGCTGCGCCCCCGGCTGTACTGGTTCAACGCCGGCCTCACCGTCGCCCTGCTCACCGCGATGATCATGGAGCTGCTGCCCATCCCGGTGCTGTTCCTGCTCGGCGCCGCGCTCGCGCTCACCGTCAACTTCCCGAAGCCGGCCGACCAGAAGGCCCGGCTCGCCGCCCACGCCGACAACGTCCTCAACGTCGCCGGCATGGTCTTCGCCGCCGCCGTCTTCACCGGGGTCCTCACCGGTACGGGCATGGTCAAGCACATGGCCGACTGGCTGGTCGGCGCCATTCCCGAGGGCATGGGGCCGCACATGGCCCTGGTCACGGGTGTGCTGAGCCTGCCGCTGACCTACTTCATGTCGAACGACGGCTTCTACTTCGGTGTCCTGCCGGTGCTCGCCGAGGCGGGCGCGGCGCACGGCGTGTCGCCGCTGGAGATCGCCCGGGCCTCCCTGGTCGGCCAGGCGCTGCACATGTCGAGCCCGCTGGTCCCGGCCGTGTACGTGCTCGTCGGCATGGCGAAGGTGGAGTTCGGCGACCACACGAGGTTCACGGTGAAGTGGGCCGCGCTGACCTCGCTGGTGGTGCTCGCCGCGGGGATCCTGTTCGGGATCATCTAGGCCCTTCAGGACCGGGCTCTCCTGAGGCCCGGGGGGCGCCGGACAGGGCTGGACGGGGGGCGCCGAGGGCCGGACGGGTGGAAGTCGGAGGGCGGCACGGCACGGTGTCGCCCTCCGTGGCCATGTGGTGACCAATAGTCAGATTATCGGCCCGAGAGATCCGATATCTGACCGACTGGAGGAATCCCGCATGACCGTTCCGGTGCTCCGTCCCCTGCTCACCACCGCAGCCACCGCGCTCGTGATCAGCTCCGCCGCCCTCGCGGGCGCGCCCTCGGCGCTCGCCGCGCCCGGCGACAACGGCGACATCAAGATCCATGAGAAGGGCACGATCGAGCCCGACCCGAGCAACGACCCGAAGGTCTGCGAGTTCCACATCGCCGCCTTCAACTTCGACGGCCTCCAGGACGTCGACTGGCAGATCTTCAACCAGCCAGGGCCCAACCTTGCCGTGAAGGAGGGCAGCATCATCCTCGACCAGAACGGCGACGGCTACACCGCCGACATGACGCTCCCCGACGGCATGTACAAGGTCGAGTGGACGTTCCAGGGCCAGCAGGGCGCCAAGAAGAGCAAGGTGTTCAAGGTCGAGTGCGTCACCCCGCCCACCAAGCCGCCGACCCACCCGCCCACCACCGGCGGCAACGGCGACGGCGGCCACCACGGCAAGCCGCCGCACCACAAGCCCCCGCACGGGCCCGTCGGTGCCGGCGGAGGCGGAGCGGCCGACCCGACCTCTCCCGCCGCTGACAGCTCCGCCTTCGGCGTCGGATCGGCCATCGCCGCGGGTCTCGCGGGCACCGCAGGCCTGATCCTCATCCGCCGTTCGCGCCGCCGCAACGATGGCGCCGCGTAGGTCCGACATCCCGCGCGCGGCGGCACCCGCCGGCCCGGCCCCGTCCCCGTACGGGCGGAACCCGCGCCGGTCCCACCCGCGCGGGTCCGCCCGGCGCGGGCGCACCACCCGGCGCCAGCGCCGGCTCCTCCGGCTCGCCAGAACCATCGCCGTGACCGTCACCCTGGTCGTCGGCGGCGTCTGGTGGGCCCAGGGCGAGGAGCCGGCCGGCCCGGCACTCGCCGCCGGACCCGCAGCGCACGGTGTGGCTGCGGACGGCGGCGCCGGCGGTGACGGAACCGGCGGCAACGGAAAGGGGGCGTCCGGGCACCCGGGCGCCGCTCCCGGCGCCGCCCCGGCCGCCGCCGGGCCGGGGACCCGTGGCGCGACCGCCGCGCCGAAGCCCCAGCGGCCGCCCGAGCCTCTGAGCCGTTCCCGGCCCACCACCCTCGCCGTCCCCGCGATCACCATCGAGGCACCCGTCATCGGACTCGGCCTCGACAGCACCGGAAGCCTCGCCACCCCGCCCGTCGACAACCCGCGGATCGTCGGCTGGTACGCCAGTGGCGTCGCTCCCGGGGAACGGGGCACCGCCGTCGTCGTCGGCCACCGCGACACCCGCACCGGACCGGCGATCTTCATCAACCTCAACTCGCTCAACCCCGGCAACACGATCCGGATCGCCCGCGCCGACGGACGCGTCGCCGTCTTCACGGTCGACCGGGTCCGTACGTACGCCAAGTCGGCCTTCCCCAGCGAAGAGGTGTACGGGGCCACCCAGCGGCCCGAACTCCGCGTCCTCACCTGCGGCGGAACCTTCGACCGCAAGGAGGGCTACGCCTCCAACATCGTGGTCTTCGCCCACCTCACGGGCGTCGAGCGGGAGATCTGACCCGTGCGCCCCGCAGCCGACGCGGGCGCACGACACCCGGCACCACGCCAACCGGGACAGGCCCCGGCGGGTCGGCGACCGGGACGGGGCCCACGGCGTCTGGTGTCGGCGCCGCCCGGAACGGCCCGGCGCGGGACGGGACGGCCCGGCGTGGCGGCCCGGCCCCGCCCGCCCCAGCTCGGCCCGGCCCGGCCCCGCCCGGCCCAGCTCGGCCCGGCCCGGCGCGGAACCGCACCGCACCGCGCCGCACCCCACCGCACCGCACCGCGCCGCGCCCCGGAGCGCTCCACGCGATGCTCGCCCCGGCCCCCGCGATGCTCGCCCCGGCCCCTGCCGGGCCCGGCAGACCCACGCGCCGAACGCCGCCCCCTGAACCGGCCTGACCGACGAGGCGCCCGCCAGGGTCCGGCCGCCGGCCCGGCCTGATCAGGCGGACTGACTCCAGCCCTGGCGGGCCCGCGCGATCCTGCGCGTGCCCGCCGGATACGGCAGCTCGGCCGCGAGTTCCGCCGCGTGGACGAACTCCTCCTCGGCCTGCGGAGTCCGGCCCAGCGCGGCCAGGGCCGCCGCGTGCACCGTCCTCGCCTCCGTCTCGGCCAGCCGCTCCCCGGCGCGCAGCGCCCGCGCCACCTCGGTTGCCGCGACGTCCGCCGCCTCAGCCGGGCGGTCACAGCCCAGCAGTGCCCACGCCGTCAGATGCGCGGTGCCCGTCTCCCGGTGCCCGGCGAGCAGCGTGAGCGCCTCCTCAGGGCGGCCTTCCCGTACGGCCAGTTCGGCGCGTACCGACCGCACCTCGTACTGCGCCTGATGGTCGCCCTGGGCAAGGGCGGAACGTTCCGCCGGATCCAGAAGGGCCGCCGCGCCCGGCTCCGCCGTCCGTATCCGCACGCGGGCCAGGGCCACCAGCGCGTACGGGCGGCTCCAGGCGGCCTCGGACTCCGCGTCCCGCACCGCCGTCGCCGCCAGCTCGCGCGCCTCGGCCGGCTCCTCGACCAGCAGGTGCAGTTCCGCCAGATTGGCCCGCTCGAAGACCGTCGCGGTCGGATCGCCCGAGCGCTCCGCCAGGGCGAGCGCCCGCCGGCCCGTCGCGATCGCCTCCCGCAGCCGCCCCGCCCGCCGCGCCGTCTCCCGCAGCACTGACAGGACCGAGGCCAGCAACTGGGGATCCCCGTACGCCTCCGCGTGCGGCAGCGCCCCCTCCGCCACCGGACCCGCCTCCCCGAACCGGCCCGCGAGCCCCAGCGAGGTCGCCCGTGCCGCGAGCGCCCGGGCGAGCAGCCCGCGCTGCTCCGGGCCGGTCACCGCCTGCGCCGCCTCCTCCGCGGCGCGCGCCGCCGCCACTCCCTCCTCGTAGCGGCCGGCCACGAAGCACAGCACCCCGCGCGCCAGATGGTGCGCGCTCGCCACCGCCGGTGGCGTGCCCGGGCCCGGCACGGCCGCGTCGAGCAGCCGGAAACCCTCGTCCGTGCCCCGCGTCTTCGGCATCAGCTCCGCGAGCCGCGCCGCCGCGAGCACCCGGCCGTCCGCGTCCCCGCGCCGGTCGAGGTCGTCGAGCGCCTCGCGCAGCAGCGCCGCCGCCTCCTCGAACCGGCCCATCCGGCGCAGCACCGCGCTGCGGTCGATCCGGGCCCGGGCGGACTCGGCGGCCAGCGCGTCGAGCCGGTCGGTCAGTTCGGTGTAGTAACGGTCGGCCGTGTCGTTGGCGTAGAGCGCGGCGGCGCGCTCGGCGGCCTGGCGCAGATAGCCCGTGGCGCGCGGGTCGTCCGCCCGCGCCAGGTGCGTGGCGAGGGTGTCCACGGCATCGGGGCGACGCCGCAGCACCGACTCCGCGTACGCCGAGTGCAGCAGCCGCCTTCGGGCCGCCGAAAGGCCGTCGTAGCAGGTCAGCCGCACCAGCGGATGGCGGAAGGCGAGCCCGGCTGCCGGCCTGCCGCCCACGACCACCTGCCGCTCCTGCACCACCGACGCGGCCACCGCGGCCTCCACCGCCTCGGTGGCCTCGGCCGCCGAGAGGCGCGGGTGCCCGCCCCGGCAGGCCACGTCCAGGACCTCGGCGAGTGCCGCGTCCTGACCGGCCACCGCCACCACGTCCACCACCCTGCGGGCCGCGGGACCGAGGCGCCCGAGCCGCTCCGCGACCAGCTGCCGCACGCCCTCCGGGGCGCCGGACCCGCCCGTGCCCTCGCGCAGGGCGCGGGCCAGTTCGAGGGCGAACAGCGGGTTGCCCAGGGAGAGTTCCCACACCCGTTCCGGGGCGGGGCCGTCGCCGGTGTCACCGACCGCGTCCGCCGCCACGGCCAGACAGGCGGTACGGGACAGCCGCGGCAGCTCCACCGACACGGCGAGGGACCGCCGGCGCAGCGCGTCCAGGGCCTGGCGACGCGGATCGGTCCCGGAAAGTTCCTCGTCACGCAGAGTGGCGAGAAATCGCCAACCGCTTCCGTTCTCGCCGGCCAGGCGCGCAAGATGACTGAGGAGCTGGAAGGAGCCCGCGTCCGCCGCGTGGAGATCGTCCAGCACCACCACCACGGGCCGCTCCGCCGCCAGTTCGCCGAGCAGCCCCGCCGTCGCCCGGAACAGCCGGTCCCGCTCCTCCTCGGGACTGCGCCCCGCCTCCGGGCGCACCCGGCCCAAGGACGGCAGCAGCGAGGCCAGTTCGGGATACTCCGCCCCCGTACGGGCCCGCTCCGCGGCCGGCCGGTCCGCCAGCCAGCCGTCCAGGGCCTCGGCGAAGGGGCCGTACGGAGTGTGCCCCTCCGCGTCGTGGCCGGCGCCCCACAGCACGGCCGCACCGCCCCCGGCAGCCAGCCGGGCGGCCTCCCCGACGAGCCGGGTCTTGCCGAGCCCCGCCTCGCCGGTCACCAGAAGGGCGGGCGGCGCGTCCTCGGAAAGCAGCCGGGCCAGCACCTCGTCGCGACCGCGCAGCGGCGAGCCCGGCGGACGGCGGAGCGCGGCGGGCGGCGCCGGGCTGGCCGCGCGCGGGACCGGCCGGGGCGCGGCCAGGGCGAGGGCCTCCTGGTGCAGCGCCTCCGTCTCCGGCCCCGGACGCACCCCCAGCTCCGCGTCCAGGGCCTCCCGGCACAGGTGGTACTGGCGCACGGCCCGCCGCCGCAGCCCCTGGCGGAGATACGCCTCGATGAGAATCCGATGCGCGCCCTCCTCCGCCGGGGCCGCCGCCAGGACCCGCTCGGCGGCCGGCACCGCCTCCTCCGGTGCGCCCGCGGCCAGATGGGCGGCGGCGAGTGCGAGCAGGGTGCGCTCGCGCAGGGCGGCCAGGTGCTCCCGGCGTGCCTCGGCCCAGGGGGCGTAGCGGTCCTCCGGCAGCAGTTCGCCGGTGAAGGCGTCCAGCGCGGCGGCGAGACCGGCCCGCCCGCCGTGCGCCAGGGCCGCCTCGGCGGCGGCCTCGGCCTCGTCGGCGTCGATCCGTACGGTGCGCGGATCGAGGCGGAGGAGGGCGCCGTCGCCGGTCAGGTAGGAGGAGGCGGCACGCGGGGCGAGCTCCGGCTCGATCGCCCGGCGGGCGGCGTGCAGCGCCACCCGCAGGCTGCCCAGCGCGGCCTGCGGGTCGGCGTCGGGCCAGCAGACCTCCATGGCCTGCTCGCGGTGGAGGCGGTGCCCGGGGGAGACCGCGAGCAGTTTCACGAGCGTGCGGGCGCTCGGCCGGGGCCACCGCTCGGCGAGCGGCGCGTCGCCGTCCCGCTCGACCCGGAACCCGCCGAAGAGGTGCAGCCGCAGCAACGGCACCGCACCCGCTGATATGTCAGTGCTCATGAGGGCGCCCACTCTAACGGGCGCCCTCAGGAAGGAATTTCGCTATGACAAGGTGTTAGGAAAGGGACAGAACCCCCGTGATCATTCCGTGGAGCGAGGAGTCCGACAGCACCTGCCGCCCGCCGGACAGCTCGATCGTCCGGTCGAAGCCGGTGTCGTCCTTGCCGAGGCCGATCACCTCGTCCACCCCGTCACCGGTCAGGTCCGCGACGACGATGTTCTGCGTCGCGTAACCGGCCAGCTTGGTCAGGTGCTCGGGGTAGTGGCGACCGGCGGTCAGGACGGCCGGGTCCCAGACGTAGGCCGCGCCCTCGGTGCCGCCGACGACCAGACGGCGGCCGCCGGGGCCGGTGGCGAACTCGGCCCGGTGCAGGGTCGGCAGCGTGTACACCTCGTACTCGCCGCCGTCCTTGTGGAAGGTGCGCAGGCTGGCCGTGCCGGCGAGGAGCAGACCCTCGTCGCCGGTGAACCAGTTGCCGACCGTCCACGCGCCGCCGCCCGTGGCGGTGCGGACGACCTTGCCGGAGCGGATGTCACGGAACTCGAAGTACGTGGTCCACCAGCCGCCTTCGCGGACGATCCAGGAGTGGACGACGGCGTGGCCGTCGGCGTACGGGACGGCGGGGGAGGCGTACACGCCGTGGTAGAGCTGTGCGGCGTAGATCCGGGTGTCCGGGTCGCCGGTCCAGGTCGGGTCGGCCTCCCAGGCGAGGGCGCCGGTGGCCGCGTCGAGGGCCATGCCGCCGACCGTGGCCGAGCCGTCGAGGACGCCGCGGGTCTGGTAGGAGCCGAGGACCCTGCCGTCGGCCACGGCCAGGTCGGAGAAGACCAGGCCCGTGCCCGGGGCGTACTCCCACAGCTTCCGGCCGGAGCCGCTGTAGGCGCGGACCGCGTCCGTCGGGACGAGGAGCTCGTCGGCGCCGTCGCCGTCCAGGTCCGCCACGGTCACCGAGCGGACGAACCCGCCCTGTCCGTCGACGCGTTCACGGACCCGCCCGGTGCGGGCGTCGACCACCACGGCGGCGTGGTCGGCGGCGACCACGAGGTCGTCGTCCTGCCCGTCTCCGTCGGTGTCGCCGATCCGGAGGTCGCCCTGCACCGAGCCCGGCAGGGTGGTCTGCCACAGCAGCTTCGGCCTGCCGGCGGCGAGCGACGGGCCGTCGTACGCCCACAGGCCCTGGGACTGGCCGCCGACGACGACGTCCTTGCGGCCGTCGCCGTTGACGTCGGCGGCGAGTCCGCTGTGCAGGTTGCCCTGGAGCGGGTGGACGGAGGCCTGACGGCCGCTGCCCAGCCGGTACGAGCGGACGTTCTGCTCGTTGTCGACGGTCCGCACCCGCCACTCGTCGTCCTCCCGGTACGGCTGGGCGTAGATCGGGGAGGCGTCGGGGCCCTTGTGCTGCCAGCGGACCGCGCCGTCCCGGCCGGCGAGGGCGAGCAGGGTGCCGTAGCGGCCGGCGCCCGAGTTGGCCGCGGTGTCCTTGTCGGCGGTGGTGAAGTACGAGGCGAGGACCCGGCCGTCGACGATCCTCAGGCCGAGGGCCGAGTCGCCGTCCTTGCCGTTGGACTCGTCACGCTTGACCGTGTGCGCCCACAGCTCGCGGGCGTCGGCGCCGTCGAGGGCCCGGACGGTGGCCGTGTTGACGTAGAGGTACGGGTCGAGGGTGGACTCGCTGACCACGTACTCCGGCCCCGCCTCGTCGCGCAGTTCGCCGACGCGCAGGCCGACGGCCAGGGCGTTGACGCGGGTGTCGAGGGTGGTGCGGGTGCCGTCGGCGGGGTCGTAGGCGGCGATCTCGTAGCGGATGCCGTCCCGGTAGTCGGCCTGCTCCAGGGCGACGAGCCGGCCGCGGGCGGTGTCGAGGGCGAGCTGCCGGCCGTAGAGGTCGCCGTCGGTGCGCCACTTCACCGCGCCGTCCGCCGTGTCCAGGACCAGGGTGTGCGCGGTCGCCGGTGCGGTGGCGGTCTTCTTCACGTACCAGGAGACGGCGAGCAGCCCGTCGCCGAGCGGCAGCGTGGAGCCCCAGCGGCCGTCGCGGGCGCCGGTTCCGTAGGTCCAGGCGGTGGTGGCGGTCAGCTTCCCGTCCGCTGCGGGGGTGAACCGGAGGGCCTGGAGGCTCGCGGTCGCGTCCTTGGCGGCGTTGGGGTTGGTGGACGGCTGGTCGCCGATGACGAGGGTGTCGCCGACGAGCGTGACCTGCTGGGCGTCCGCGTACAGCCTCGACCACAGGGTGCGGCCGGTGGCGCCGTCGAGGACGGTGACGAAGGTGCCGGTGGTGAGCGGGGAGCCGGGAGAGGTGAAGGGGCGGTAGGGGCTGTTGCCGACGTCGGCGGTGAAGACGACGTCGGCGACGCCGTCACCGGTCAGGTCGCCCTGCGCCCAGCCGCGGTCGGAGGCATCCAGGAAGGGGCTGTTGGCGTGGTAGCCGATGGTGATCCGGGCCGGGCCGGGTTCCGTCTGCCACGGGCGGATCGGGGTGACCTGCCAGTCCGCGTACAGGGAGGCGTTGTCCCGCTTCCACGCGGTGCGGCCGTCGGCGGTGAGGCGGGTGACCGTGCCCAAGCTGTGCACGGCGAGGAAGTCGCCGCGGCCGCCGCCGAGCTGGGCGGTGTCGGCCTGGCCCTGGTACGTCTCCAGGGCGGAGGCGCGGTTCAGCGCGAGCCCGCCGCCGGCGGTCGTCTCCTCCGCCGACCGGAGCTGCTGCGGGGCGCGGCCGTCGTCCTGCGGGGTGACGTCGAGCGGCGCGGCCGGTTCGGCGCGCTGCTCCAGGGCGTCGGCCTGGGCGTCGGTGAGGATCCGGCCGAGCGGTGCGTCGTCGGCGTGGGCGGTGCCGGCGGGCATCGCGGTGAGCGCGGTGAGGCCGAGGCCGGCCGCGACGAGTACGGAGGCGAGGCGGACGCCCCGCCGGGATCGGTCGGTCATCACGCCGCCTTCAGGGAGATACGGATCGCGGAACGGTCGGTGAGCACGGGCTGGTCGGCCGCGTACTGCAGGGCGTCGGTGCCGGCCTGGTTCTCGATGCCGACGGTGGCCCGGGCGCCGGACTCGTACGAGCCGCTGCCGATGGACTGGTACTGCAGGACGACGGCGCCGGTCGCCTCCTCGAAGACGGCCTCGAAGGTGACGCGCTGGGAGGTGTCGGCGGCGAAGGCCGCGTTCTCCCAGACGATCGCGAAGCGGCGCTGCCCGGGCGTGCCCGTGGTGCCGGTCTTCACCGCCGACCTGGCGTCCAGGGTGAGGTCGTCCCAGAAGGCGGCGAGGATGCCGTTGGGCTGGTTGGCGTTCGGCAGCGTGGTGTTGGCGTAGTCGCCGAGGCGCGGGGAGAGCAGGTTCACCAGGCCGTTGGTGGTGACGTGCGCCTGCGTGTAGCCGACGCCGTAGAAGCGGACGGGGAAGGGCAGGGCGACGGTGGTGGCGTTCTCGTCGCCGGAGAGCGCGACCCGGGTGGTGGCGCCGACCCAGGAGTAGGCGGCGGGCAGGCAGCTGTTGCCGGAGTCGTCGGTACGGGCGGGCAGCGCTGCCGTCACGTCCTCGGTGCCGTCCACGGTGAGCGGGGCCCGGTAGGTGCCGTTGCACAGGAAGGGCGCGGCGGGCGCGGCGGTGAGGGTGAAGGAGCCCTCGGCGACGGCGGGGAAGCGGAAGGCGCCGGAGGCGTCGGTGACGACCGGGGCCAGCGGGGCGTCGGTGAAGCGGACGGTGGCGCCCTTGAGCGGCTTGCCGGTGACGTCGAGGACGGTGCCGGAGACCGCGTGCGCGGGGACGGTGTCGAGCGCGAGGTCCCGGGTCGCGGCCTGGCCGGTGGTGACGGTGAGACCGTCCTGGACGAGGTCGCGGTAGCCGTAACCGGCCGCCGTGAGCGTGTACGTGCCCGCGGTGAGCGTCAGCCGGTAGCTGCCGGCGGCGTCCGTGGTGACCGAGCGGCGGCCGTCGCCGGAGGCCGAGCCGGCGGTCACGGTGATCCCGGGGAGCGGGGTGCCGGTGGCGCGGTCGGTGACGGTGCCGGTGAGCGTGGCCGCGGTGTGCGGGGCGCGGTCGACGGCGCCGAGGACGTCCAGCCTGCCCTCGCCCCATACGTTGTTGGCGTCGGCGGTGCCGCCGCAGTGGGTGTCGTCGACGTCCCGGGCGGAGTCGTCCAGGACGGCGCGGGTGGCGTCGATGTCGCCGATGAGGGAGGGCGCGGCGGACCAGAGCAGGGCGACGGCGCCGGCGACGTGCGGGGTCGCCATGGACGTGCCGGAGAGGGACCGGTAGAGGCCGCCCGGCCAGGAGGAGCGGACGTCGACGCCCGGGGCGGAGATGTCGGGCTTCGTCGAGCCGTCGACGCGGGACGGGCCGAAGCCGGAGAAGCTCGCGATCCTCCCGGTGGCGTCGTAGGCGCCGACGCCGTACGCCGGGGCCTGGGCGCCCGGGGCCTCGCTGGTGGAGCAGGTCGTGCCGTCACCGGAGTTGCCGGCGGCGAAGGCCTCGAAGATGCCGGCGGCGTTCCAGGCCTCGATGATGTCCTGGTAGAAGGTGGTGTTCCCGCCGCCCCACGAGTTGTTGACGATGTCGGGTGCGAGGTCCGGCCGCGGGTTCTGCCCCGTGCGGTCGGTGGGCGCGAGGATCCACTGGCCCGACTTCAGGAGCGAGGAGTCGGAGCAGCTGCGGGCCTCGCAGCCCTTGGCGGCGATCCAGGTGGTGCCGGGCGCGACGCCGATGCCGCCGGCGCCGGCGATCGTGCCCATGGTGTGGGTGCCGTGGCCGTTGTTGTCGCACGGGACGCCGCCGGTGCACTGACCCGTGGGGTCGTACCAGTTGTAGTCGTGACTGAAGGTGCCGTCGCCGAGGCTGCCCCGGTAGTTGGCCTTGAGCGCGGGGTGGTCGTACTGCACGCCGGAGTCGATGTTCGCGACCACGATGCCTTCGCCGCGGTCGTCGTACTGGCTCCAGACCTGGTCGGCCTTGATGTCCTTGACGCCCCATTCGGGGGTGACGGCGCCGTCGGCGGTCGTGGCGGTCGCCGCGGCGGTGACCGGTCCCTGGGCGGCGGTGTCGAGGGCGTAGTGCCGCTCCTGGCGGAGGGCGGCCACGTCGGGGCGGGCGGCCAGCTTCTCGACGAGCGCCTTGCCGCCGGTGACCTTGACCGCGTTGGCGATCCAGTACGACTCGTAGCCGACCTTGGCGTCGTCGAGGAACCGGGTGAGCGCCCGCTGGCTGCGGCCGGCCTCCGCGCGCAGGGCGTCGAACGTGGCCCGGGCCTTGCGGGCGTGGCCGCGCTGCCCGTGGGCCCGGGAGAGGTCGGCCTGGCCGGCGAGCACGACGAAGAAGGTGGCCTCACGGCCGGCCGCCACGGTCGCCGTGACGCCCGGGTCGACCTCGGCCGCGGTGGTACGGGCCGGGGGCGCGTCGGGTGCGGGGGCGGCGGCCGCGGACGGGGCGGCGAGCAGGGCGGCGGCGGTGGCGGCCGTCGCGGCCCAGACGGTGGCGCCCCGTCTGAGGGAGCTTCGGGGAGGCGTGCCGACGGGCGGCCTGAGGGATGACCCCAGGGGTGAGCGGGGCAGGTGCATGGGGTGGCTCCTCCAACGCTGGTTCGGGGGGAAGCCGGCGCCCCGCCGACCGGGCGGGACGGGCTCGGCCCGGACGCTAGGGCGGTGCCGTTACTGGGGAATTACTGGCTCCGCGCGGCCGCGCCGCGCGCCCGGCGGGGAGGCGGCGCCGGCCGGCCGCGGTGCGCGGCGGCGAGGGCCGTCCGCACGGGCTGTCCGCGCGGGCCGTGGACAGGGCGGGCCGCGGAGCGCGACGATCGGTCGGTGGCCGTGACCTGGTCGGTGACCCGGCGCCGCGCGTGGTCCGGCGAGGCGGCGCGGGGCAGTCGCCGCGTGACCCTCTGGCGCCAGAAAACTAACAGCGCTAGTTTGGGGTACCGGCGAGTAGCCGGGCGGCCCCCACGGCCGCCCGGCCCGGCGCCGGACCGGTGGGATTCACCGCCTGGCACGCATGGCGCCGGACCGGTGGACTTCACCGGCCCGGCACCGCGCCGGCCGGTGACAGGCACACCCACCGCCCGGCACCGCGCCGGACGGTGACAGGCAACACCCACCGCCCGGCCGGTTTCCGGCCGGTGCACCGCCGGCAGCGCACGTACCCGTGCCCGACACGCGAGGAGAGACAGCGGATGAAGGCCCACGACGCGATGTACATCGGCGGGGAGTGGCGCCCCGCCGCCTCCACGGAGACCATCCCGGTGGTCGACCCGGCCACCGAGCAGGTCGTCGCCCGGGTTCCGGCCGGCACCGCCGAGGACGTCGACGCCGCCGTGCGCGCCGCCCGCGCCGCCTTCCCCGGCTGGGCCGCCACGCCGCCCGTCGAGCGGGCCGCCCGGCTCGCCGCCCTGCGCGACGCGCTCGCCGCCCGCGCCGAGGAGATCGCCGCCACCGTGACCACCGAGCTCGGCGCCCCGCCGCAGCTCGCGGCCGCCGTGCACACCGGGCTGCCGATCGCCGTGGCCGGCTCGTACGCCGAACTCGCCGCCACCCACTCCTTCGAGGAGAAGGTCGGCAACTCCACCGTCTACTCCGAGCCGGTCGGCGTGGTCGCCGCGATCACGCCCTGGAACTACCCGCTCCACCAGATCGTCGCCAAGGTCGCCCCGGCCCTCGCCGCCGGCTGCACGATCGTCCTCAAGCCCGCCGAGGACACCCCGCTCACCGCCCAGCTGTTCGCCGAGGCCGTCCACGAGGCCGGTGTCCCGGCCGGCGTCTTCAACCTGGTCACCGGACTCGGCACGGTCGCCGGACAGGCCCTCGCCGAGCACCCCGGCGTCGACCTGGTCTCCTTCACCGGCTCCACCGCCGTCGGCAAGAAGATCGGCGCGCTCGCCGGGGGCGCCGTCAAGCGCGTCGCCCTCGAACTCGGCGGGAAGTCCGCCAACGTCATCCTCCCGAGCGCCGACCTCGGCAAGGCCGTCGCCGTCGGCGTCGCCAACGTCATGTCCAACTCCGGCCAGACGTGCAGCGCCTGGACGCGGATGCTGGTGCACGCCGACCAGTACGAGGAGGCGGTCGAGCTGGCCGCCGCGGCCGTCGCCAAGTACGTCCCGGGCGAGCGCGTCGGCCCGCTCGTCAACGCCCGCCAGCGCGACCGGGTGCGTGGCTACATCGAGAAGGGCATCGCGGAAGGCGCCCGGCTCGTCGCCGGCGGCGCCGACGCCCCGCGCGAGACCGGCTACTACGTCTCGCCGACCGTCTTCGCCGACGTCACCCCGGACATGACCATCGCCCAGGAGGAGATCTTCGGCCCCGTCGTCTCGATCATCCGCTACGAGGACGAGGCCGACGCCCTGGCCATCGCGAACGGCACCGTGTACGGGCTCGCCGGCGCCGTCTGGGGCGACCCCGAGGAGGCCGTCGCCTTCGCCCGCCGCATGGAGACCGGCCAGGTCGACATCAACGGCGGCCGTTTCAACCCGCTGGCCCCGTTCGGCGGCTGGAAGCAGTCCGGCGTCGGCCGCGAACTCGGCGCCCACGGCCTGGCCGAGTACCTCCAGACCAAGTCCCTGCAGTTCTGAGCGCCGGAGTTTCCCGCGCTCCGGTTCTCAGCGCCGTACCCCGCGTCGTCCGCACAGAAGGAGCCCCACGCGTGATCCGCGCCGCCGTCCTGCCCGCCGTCGGCTCTCCCCTGGAGATCACCGGCATCCATCTGCCCGAGCCCGGACCCGGGCAGGTCAGGGTCCGCCTCGCCGCCGCAGGCGTCTGCCACTCCGACCTGTCGCTGTCCAACGGCACCATGAGGGTGCCGGTCCCCGCCGTCCTCGGCCACGAGGGCGCCGGTACGGTCGTGTCCATCGGCGAGGGCGTCAGCCACGTCGCGCCCGGCGACGGCGTGGTCCTCAACTGGGCGCCGTCCTGCGGCGCCTGCCACCACTGCGGGCTGGGCGAGGTGTGGCTCTGCGCGAACGCGCTGACCGGCGCCGCGAACGTGTACGCCCGCACGGAGGACGGGACCGCACTCCACCCCGGCCTCAACGTGGCCGCCTTCGCCGAGGAGACCGTCGTCGCGGCCGACTGCGTGCTGCCCGCCCCCGACGGGGTGCCGCTCACCGACGCCGCCCTGCTCGGCTGCGCGGTCCTCACCGGCTGGGGCGCCGTCCACCACTCGGCGCGGGTGCGGGCCGGCGAGTCCGTCGCCGTCTTCGGCGTCGGCGGCGTCGGCCTCGCCACCCTCCAGGCCGCGCGGGTCGCCGGGGCCTCGACGATCGTCGCGGTCGACGTCTCGCCCGAGAAGGAGGCCCTGGCCCGGGCCGCGGGAGCCACCGACTACCTCCTCGCCTCCGAGACCACCGCCAAGGAGATCCGGCAGCTGACCGGAGGCCACGGCGCCGACGTGTCCGTCGAGTGCGTCGGCCGCGCGACCACCATCCGTACGGCCTGGGAGGCCACCCGGCGCGGCGGTCGCACCACCGTCGTCGGCATCGGCGGCAAGGACCAGCAGGTCACCTTCAACGCCCTGGAGATCTTCCACTGGGGCCGCACCCTGTCCGGCTGCGTCTACGGCAACTCCGACCCGGCGAGGGACCTCCCGGTCCTGGCCGAGCACATCCGGGCCGGCCGCCTCGACCCGGGCGCCCTGGTCACCGAGCGGATCACTCTGGAGGGCATCCCGGTCGCCTTCGAGAACATGCTCGCGGGCAAGGGCGGCCGGGCGCTCGTCGTCTTCTGACGGCCTGCTTGCGAGGGCCGCCCCTTGCCGGCGGCCTTCGTCCGTCCGCCCGCTGCCGAAAGCTCCTGCCGGCCGGCTACTCGCTGACGGCGGCCTGCTCGGCCGCGGCCGCGGGCTTCATGACGGTCCGCGGCCGGGACCGGGACACCGCCACGCCCGCCAGGCACAGCGCGCCGCCGGCGAGCGTGAGCAGCCCCGGCAGCTCGCCGAGGAGCACCCAGGCCATCAGGACGACCAGGGCGGGCACGGCGTAGGTCGTCGCGCCCATCCGTCCCGCGGTCGTACGGGCCAGGGCGTAGGCCCAGGTGGTGAAGGCGAGGGCGGTCGGGAACACCCCGAGGTAGACCATGTTGAGCGTCGCCGACAGCGGGGCCCGGCCCGCCTCCTCGACCAGCTGCCCGGCGAACGGCAGACAGGCCACCGCCCCGATCGCGCAGCCGAAGGTGGTCACCTGGAGCGCGCTGCCGTGGGCCAGGGCCGGCTTCTGGGAGACGACCCCGCCCGCGTACGCGAGTGCGGCGAGCAGACACAGCACCACGCCGAGCACCGAGGCGTGCCCCTCGCCGGAGCCGGCCGACATCGACAGGCCGACCGCGACGGCACCCGCGAAGGACACCGCCATGCCGGCGAGCAGTCGCGGCGGCAGGGACTCCTTGAGGAACCGCGCGCCGAGCAGGGCGATCAGGATCGGACCGATGTTCACGACCATCGCGGCCGTACCGGCGTCGACCTCCTGCTCGCCCCAGTTCAGGACGACCATGTAGACCCCGAACCACAGCAGCCCGGACGTCACGATCCCGGGCCAGGCCGCTCGCGGCGGCAGCCCCTCGCGCCGTATCAGCAGGACGGCGCCGAGGACCAGGGCGCCCGCGAGGAGCCGGCCGAGGGCGAGCGCGCCGGGGGAGTAGGCGGCGCCCGCGCTGCGGATGGACACGAAGGCCGAGGCCCACAGGACGACGGTGACGGCCGCGGCGGCGAGCGCGAGCCGCGAGGTCCGGCCCGACGCGCCCATCGAGCCCGTCTCGCCCGAGGCGCCCATCGAGCCCGTCGCGCCCGACGGACCGGGGGAAGAGACAGGAGCGGAAGGCGAAGAGGACGAGGCAGCGGAAGAGGAAGAGGAAGAGGTGGACGACATGGCACGACCGTAGGGCGCGGACCGTTCGGCGGTCACCGCAATATCGCGTGCGGCGCCGGGCCGGCTCACCGGAGCACCGCCGGCTCGATGCCGAGTGCCGAGTGCAGGGCCCGTTCCCCCTCCGGCGTCACCTTCACCGCCCGCTCCGACCCGATCCGTACGCACCAGCCCTCGTCCAGCGCGTGCCGGCACAGGGCCGCGCCCGCGAGCCCCGCGAGGTGCGGCCTGCGCTCGGTCCAGTCGAGGCAGCCGCGCGCGACGGGCCGCCGCCCCCGGCCCGGTGCGAGCGGGACGCCCAGGTCCTCGAACCAGGCCAGGCCGTCGTCGGTGAGCGCGAACCCGGTGTCCTGGCGCAGCAGTCCCCGCGCGGTCATCGCGTCGGTGATCGCGATCCCGAGCCTTCCGGCGAGGTGGTCGTAACAGGTGCGCCCGCGGGCCATGGCCTGCCCGGCACTCGCGGCCCGCAGGGTCCGCGGCGCCTCGGGCACGGCCGGCTCCGCGCGGGCGGCCAGGTCCTCGACGAGATGCGCGATGCCGGGGTCGGCGAGCCGTACGTAACGGTGTCTGCCCTGCCGCTCTTCCGCGAGCACCCCGCCCGCGACGAGCTTCCCCAGGTGCTCGCTGGCGGTGGACGGCGCCACCCGCGCGTGCCGGGCGAGCTCCCCGGCGGTCCAGGCCCGTCCGTCGAGCAGGGCGAGCAGGAAGGCGGCGCGGGTCTCGTCCGCGAACAGGGCGGCGAGTGCGGCGAGGTCTTTGGGGGCCATGCCGTCAGGGTGCCGCACTCATCCTTCGGTCGTCGCCGAAGTGTCGCGGGCTCCGGCCTCGTACTGCAGCGCGAGGCCGTCGAGCAGGGCCCGCAGTCCCGTCGTGAACGCGCTCTCGTCGACCTGTTCGCGGCGCTCGGCGAGCAGGTGGGCCTGGCCGAGGTGCGGGTAGTCGGCCGGGTCGTAGGCGGTCTCGTCGTCGACGAAGCCGCGGGCGAAGGAGCCGAGCGCGGAGCCGGTGATGAAGTAGCGCATCAGGGCGCCGATGCGGGTGGCCTGGGCCGGCGGCCAGCCGGCGCGGACCATCGCGCCGAAGACCGCGTCGGCGACCTTGAGGCCGGCCGGGCGGCGGCCCGGCCCCTGGGCGAGCAGCGGGACGAGGTTCGGGTGGTCGGTGAGCGCGGCGCGGTAGGAGACGGCCCAGTCGTGCAGGGCGGTGCGCCAGTCGCGGGAGTCGTCCGGCGCGAACATCGACAGGTCGACCTTGGCGCTGACGCCGTCCGCGACGGCGTCCAGGATCTCGTCCTTGGTCCGGAAGTGGTTGTAGAGCGAGGGGCCGCTGACGCCCAGTTCGGCCGCGAGGCGCCGGGTGGAGAGGGCGGCGAGCCCCTCGGCGTCCACGAGTGCTCCCGCCGTCTCGACGATGCGGTCTCGGCTGAGGAGGGGCTTGCGCGGTCGGGCCATGGCGCACATAGTAGGCGGCAGCGAAAAAACTAGCAGTGGTAATTAAAGTGGCGGCGAAGCCGGGACGACGACCGTTTCCCGGCCGCCGGCCGGCGGCGGAAGGTGGCGCGATGAACCTGGAGCTCAGCGAGGAGCAGGAGGCCGTGCGACGGCTCGCGCGGGACTTCGTCGCCCGCGAGGTCGCCCCGCACGCCGTCGAGTGGGACCGCGCCGAGAACGTCGACCGGGCGATCGTGAAGAAGCTCGGCGCCGTCGGCTTCCTGGGACTGACGGTCCCCGAGGAGTACGGCGGATCCGGCGGCGACCACCTCTCCTACTGCCTCGTCACCGAGGAGCTCGGCCGGGGCGACTCCTCGGTCCGCGGCATCGTCTCCGTCTCGCTCGGCCTGGTCGCCAAGACCATCGCCTCCTGGGGGAACGAGGAGCAGAAGCGCACCTGGCTGCCCCGGCTCACCTCCGGCGAGGCGGTCGGCTGCTTCGGCCTCACCGAGCCCGGCACCGGCTCCGACGCCGGGAACCTGGCCACCCGGGCGGTCCGCGACGGCGACACGTACGTGATCGACGGCGGCAAGATGTTCATCACCAACGGCACCTGGGCCGACGTCGTGCTGCTCTTCGCCCGCACCGGCGCCGCGCCCGGCCACAAGGGCGTCTCCGCCTTCCTGGTCCCCGCCGACACCCCCGGTCTCACCCGCCGCACCATCCACGGCAAGCTCGGCCTGCGCGGGCAGGCCACCGCCGAGCTGGTCCTGGAGGGCGTCCGCGTGCCGGCGAGCGCGATGCTCGGCCCGGAGGGCAAGGGCTTCTCCGTCGCCATGTCCGCCCTCGCCAAGGGCCGGATGTCGGTCGCGGCCGGCTGCGTCGGCATCGCCCAGGCCGCCCTGGACGCGGCGGTGCGGTACGCGGGGGAGCGCGAGCAGTTCGGCCGGCCCATCGCCTCGTACCAGCTGGTCCAGGAGCTCATCAGCGACATCGCCGTCGACGTGGACGCGGCCCGGCTGCTCACCTGGCGGGTCGCCGACCTCGTCGACCGCGGCCAGGAGTTCGCCACCGCAGCGTCCAAGGCCAAGCTGTACGCCTCCGAGGCCGCCGTGCGCGCGGCGAACAACGCCCTCCAGGTCTTCGGCGGCTACGGCTACATCGACGAGTACCCGGTCGGCAAGCTGCTCCGGGACGCCCGCGTCATGACCCTCTACGAGGGCACCAGCCAGATCCAGAAGCTCATCATCGGGCGGGCGCTGACGGGCGTCTCGGCGTTCTGAGTACGCCCTGAGTACGAGGGCGGATGTGGCGGGGGCCACATCCGCCCGATGCTGTTCGGCATGAGCCACCCACTCGTCAAACAGCAGCAGAACACCGCCGCCTACTACGTGCAGGCGGTCGTCTCCTTCGGCCTCGCCCTCCTGGCCGTGACCGTCGGGATCTACAAGCTCGACGCCAGTGCCTGGGTCCGCGCCTTCCTCGCCGTGGCCGTGCTCTACCTCACCACCTCGGCCTTCACCCTCGCCAAGGTCGTCCGCGACCGGCAGGAGCTCGGCACCCGCAATCTCTAAGCGCTTGCTCACCGTCGTTGTATGGTGTTCGTCCCTGACGGCCCGAGGAGGAGTGTGCGATGAGCGCGGCGGAGGAGACGCCCGGCGGCGAGGACATGCCGTGGGGCGAGGTCACGCCCGAGGCCGCCCGGCGGCTGCTGGTCGCGGCCGTCGACGCGTTCGCCGAGCGCGGCTACCACGCCACCACGACCCGGGACATCGCGGGCCGGGCCGGCATGAGCCCGGCCGCGCTCTACATCCACTACAAGACCAAGGAAGAGCTGCTCCACCGGATCAGCCGGATCGGCCACGACAAGGCCCTGGAGATCCTGCGGGCCTCCGCCGACGGCCCGGGCACGGCCGCCGAGCGGCTCGCCGACGCGGTGCGCTCCTTCGTCCGCTGGCACGCCGAGCGCCACACCACGGCCAGGGTCGTGCAGTACGAGCTCGACGCGCTCGGTCCCGAGCACCGCACCGAGATCGTGGCGCTGCGCCGCGAGTCGGAGGCGACCGTGCGGCGGATCCTCAACGAGGGCGTGGCGGCAGGGGAGTTCGACGTCCAGGACGTGGCCGGCACCACGGTCGCGGTGCTCTCGCTCTGCATCGACGTCTCGCGCTGGTTCAACACCCAGGGCCGTCACACCGCCGACGAGGTCGGCGCGCTCTACGCCGACCTCGTCCTGCGGATGGTCGGCGCTCAGAAGTAGTAGCGGGAGACCGACTCCGCGACGCAGACCGGCTTGTCGCCGCCCTCGCGCTCCACCGTCACGGTCGCCGTGACCTGCACCCCGCCCCCGGCCGCCTCCGTCACCTCGGTGAGGACGGCGGAGGCGCGCAGCCGCGAGCCGACCGGCACGGGAGCGGGGAAACGGACCTTGTTGGTGCCGTAGTTGAGGCCCATCTTCATGCCCTCGACCCGCATGATCTGCGGCACCAGGGCCGGCAGCAGGGAGAGCGTCAGATAGCCGTGGGCGATGGTCCGGCCGAACGGGCCGGCCGCGGCGCGCTCCGGGTCGACGTGGATCCACTGGTGGTCACCCGTGGCATCGGCGAACTGGTCGATCCGCTTCTGCTCGATCTCCAGCCACTCGCTGTGCCCCAGCTGCTCGCCGATCGCGGCGCGCAGCTCCTCGGCGGAGGTGAAGATCCTCGGCTCGGCCATGTTCCCGCTCCCTCTCAGGTGGACGTGTCTAAGCGCTTGCTCAGCATGTGCGGCGAGCGGTCTCCTGTCAACGGAACGGACCTCCTCACGTAGGCTCGGACGAGTGCCGCAGATTCCCGAGAAGATCCACGAACTGACCGTCGGCCAGCTGTCCGCGCGCAGCGGGGCGGCCGTCTCGGCCCTGCACTTCTACGAGGCGAAGGGCCTGATCAGCAGCCGCCGCACCAGCGGGAACCAGCGCCGCTACGGCCGCGACACGCTGCGCAGGGTCGCCTTCATCCGCGCCGCCCAGCGGGTCGGCATCCCGCTCGCCACCGTCCGCGACGCCCTCGCGCAGCTCCCCGAGGAACGCACCCCGACCCGCGAGGACTGGGCCCGGCTCTCGGGCACCTGGCGGACCGAGCTGGACGAGCGGATCAAACAGCTCGGGCGGTTGCGGGACCATCTCAGCGACTGCATCGGCTGCGGCTGTCTGTCCCTCGAGAACTGCGTCCTGTCCAACCCCGACGACGTCTTCGGCGAGCGGCTCACCGGCTCGCGCCTGATGCCGGAACGCAAGGACGCATGACGAACAGGGACCCGCCACCCCCGTGGGCGGGCCCCTGCTCGGTCCGGGAAGCGGGCGTCACTCGTACTCGGTGCCGCCCTTGCGGGTCAGGTACGCGGGGCTGACCGCCTTCGCTATCGCGCGTCCGCCGGTGACCGGGCTGTACCGCTCGGCCGCCGGGCGGATCACGACGCCCTCACGCAGGTGCAGCTCGCGCCCGGACACCGTCTCCCGGCCGCTCGCGAGGGCCAGGACGGTGTCCAGGTCGTACGGACCGGCGTAGAGCCGCGGGACGAGCGGCAGTTCGCCCGGCTCGAGCACCTCGGCCGGATCCAGCCACCGCACCTGCCCGTCGATGTCGGCGGACAGGTCGAACAGCGCGAAGCCGACGCCCTCCTCGGCGCGGGCGTTCGCCCCGTACGCCAGGTCCTGCACCCCGGCGCCGTACACCTCGCCGAACAGGCCGACGCGCCGGGCGCCGAGGCGGGCGGCGAGCCGGGCGGCGACGGCGGACAGGCCGTGGCCGTGGACGGCGCGCCAGTACAGGTTGCGCGGGTCCTCCTTCAGGGCCAGGCCCTTCGCGCCGAAGCCCTTGGACGAGACGACCGTCCGGCCCTCCTCGGCGAGATAGGTGACGAGGCAGGCCGTGCCGTGCAGCTTCTCGGTGAGGACCACCGGCTCGCCCGGCTCGAACACGTCCGGGAAGCGGTGCAGGTTCTCGATCTCCACCCACGGCAGCAGATCCGGTGCCGCCTCCACGTCCCCGCTCATCGTCGGCGGGACCGGCGGCGCCCACTTGGTGATGCCGAGCAGCTCCGCGAAGTCCGTGCCGTCCTGCGCCGCCTGCTTCAGGTCCACGCCGTCGAGCGCCTTCGGCAGGCACACCAGCCCCTGCGACAACTCCCCGCGCAGCCGTACCGCCTTGACCCGGTCCGAGGCCTTCCCGGCGAGCCGCCCGGTCAGCCCCAGCTCCTCGACGAGCGGGGCGGGCAGCACGGCCTGTTCCGGGATGTAGAGCGCCACGTCACCGGTGCGGAAACGGCCCTTCGCGACGACCGCCCGGTAGAGGCCGACCTGCGCGAGTTCGAGCGCGTCGGCGTTGGGGTGGTCGTGGACGGTCAGGGTCTCGGCGGTGACGCGCAGCGTGGACATTCAGAACTCCGGCAGCTCGGTGGGTTTTCCGTGTGTGGTCATCGCCGCACACTCTGACGGCTCCAATTCCGCTGGGCGAACGGTTTGTCGGCTGGTAGCGTCGCTCTCTTCGCCGGGCGCCGGCCCGGCGGAGTCCCGTCAGGACCCGCCGCCATGACCGGCACGCCGCTCCCTCCCGCCCTCGCCGCCGCCCTCCGTCGCGTCGAGGACGTCTTCCGCGGGATGACCGCGCCACCCGCCGGATGCTCGCACTGCTACGGCGCCGAGGAGTTGGCGCTGCTCGCGGTGCCGTACGAGGAGCGGTGGCTCCGCTACGACGAGACGGTCGCCCGGGCGGACTCGGCGAGGGCCGCCGAGACCAGCTGAGCGTTGGAGCCGGCCCGCGTCCTGTCCGGGAGCAGCAGGGTGTCCTCCAGGCCCGTGCGGGCGGCCAGGCCCAGGCGGCGGGCCAGGCGGAAGAGCGGCCACGCCGCGCCGTCGCGTCCGTGGAGCAGGACCGGCCGGGCGTGCGGCGAGCGGGCGAGCGTCGCGAGGAGGGCGAGTGCCGCCTCCTCCGACCCGGCCTCGGCCAGGACCCGCGGCACGCGCGGGGCCGTCGAGGAGCGCAGGAAGCGCGCCGGACCGTCGGTGCCCTGGCGCAGGACCGCGTCGACCGCGACGCCCCGGTCGAGCAGCGCCGTCGCGAGGGCCTCCGCGCCCGGCTCGTGCCAGGCGACCGTCGCGCGGTCCGGCAGCACCGTCCAGGAGCGCACCCGCGCGAGCCTGCGCACCGGGTCGGGCTCCGCGCGGGCGCCGGTCGACACGCTCAACGGCACGCCGGCGCCCACGGCCGCGCGGATCGCGGCGAGCGTGTCGGCGAGCACCCGCGGCGAGAGGGTGTCGCTGCCGCAGGGCGTCCTGGGGTGGACGTGCACCTCGTCCGCGCCCGCGGCGACCGCCGCGGCCGCCGCCTCGGCCATCGCGACCGGGGACATCGGCACTCCGGCCGCGTCCCCGGGCCCGCGGCCCCCGTTGAGACACACCTGGAGCATCAGGCCACCGACGCCAGCCGGGACGTCACGTCACCACGGGTCCTGGCGAGCGCCCGGGGCGTCAGCACGCCCCGCGGTATCAGCACCCCGCAGTCCTCGCACACCGGCCCGAACCACGGCTCGTCCCGCAGCTCCGACCGCCACTCGATGCGCGGGCCCGCACACACCGGGCAGTGCTCGCCCGGGCCGTTCCGCAGCGCCTCCACCAGCCTGCCCACCACCTCCGGCAGCGGCTCCGAGGGATGGCGCGCCGGGTCGTCGCAGCGGGCCACCCCGTTGCCGCCCCAGATCCTGCGGTGCCACTCGTCGAGCCCGCCCGGCCGGCGCAGCCCGCCGTGTTTCTCGCGGCGCCGCCGCTCGGCGAACTCCCTCTCGTACGCGAGCCACACCGAGCGGGCCGCCTCCAGCTCGTCGAGCGCGGCCACCAGGCGGCTCGGATCCGCCTCCCGGTCCTCGGGACCGAATCCGTGCCTCCGGCACAGATGGTCCCAGGTCGCCCGGTGACCGTAGGGCGCGAACCGCTCCAGGCACTTGCGCAGCGAATACCGTCGCAACGCCGTGTCGCACCCCGGATCGCGGACCTGTCTCGCGAGACTCCGGAACCCGGCCATCGTCTGCCACCTCCGTCGCTAGCACTCCGGCGATATGAGAGGGACGAACGAGCGGCGCTTCCTGTTCCATCGACCCGCGAAACAGGCCACCGTGGCCGGGCGGCGTCAGTCGAAGCGGCCCGCCCGGGCCACCAGCCGGGCCAGTTCCTCGTGGCAGATGTCGCTGTGCTCGGCCACGACCCGCGCCGCGTCCACGCTCACGCAGCCCGAACCGGGCAGCCCGTCCCGCAGCACGGCCTCCAGCGTGCGGGCGGCCGCGCCCGGCACGCCCTGGACGCCGTCGTGGCCGACGGCCCACCAGCGCCGGTCGTCGCCGAGCAGCGACGCGTCGTCCCGGGCCAGCCGGGAGGCCAGCGGGTAGAACACCCGCAGCGCCTTGTCGTGGTGCGAGTGGCAGGCCACCAGCGGACCGTCGACCCGGCTCTGGAGGCCGCCGAGCGAGCCGCGCCGGTCCTGGTCGTGCGGGAGCCGGTCCGCGAAGGCGTAGTGCGAGAAGGCGCCCTGAAGGAGCGTCACCGACTTCACGGTGCGGACGCCGGCGGGCAGCCCGCGCAGGGCGTGCGCGACGAGCCGTGCGCCGAAGCTGTGGCCGACGAGGTGGACGCGCAGCTCCGGGGCCCGGCGCCCCAGGTCACCGAGCAGGGGGCCGAGGCCGCGCTCGCCGACGACGCCCGCCCGGCGCTTCATCGTGAAGTACGTCGCCTGGCGGAGCGCCTCCTTCGCGCCCTTCCACAGCCGCGTGACGCGGTCGCCGCCGAACAGCGACTCGGTGCCCGGGCCCGCCCCCGGAGCCGCCGCTGCCGCTGCCACCGCCGTGGCCTGGGCGTCGGCCACGGCCGCCGTCCCGGCCTCGTGGGCGTCGGCGAACATCGCGTACACCGTCAGCGGGTCGGCGACCAGGAACGCGGGCACCTCGGTCGCGACCAGCCCGGCCTCCTCCGTGCCCGTCAGCTCCCTCAGCAGCCCCGCGAACTCGGCGAACGCCGCCTCGTCCGCCGGTTCCCGCGCGAGCAGCTCCGCGATCCGGGTCACCGCCGCCGTCCGGCCGGGGACGACCGCGGCCAGCGTCGCGTAGTCCGGCACCCGCTCGTCCGAGAACATCATCGAAGGCCAGACCAGGCCCGCGTACCCGAGCCGCGTCCCGCCGCCGGTCACCCCGGGGAACGGGGCGAAGAAGCGGTCGAAGAGGCCGCTCGCCACCGCACGGGAGTTGTTCCAGCCGTGCGCGAAGAGCACCAGGTCCGTGCAGCCCCGCCGGGCCAGCGACGCGAGCGCCTCCGCCTGGCCCGCCGGTCCGTCGCCGTCCTTGTCGAAGTCCACCTCGCGGTACGGCTCGACACTCGTCACCGTCATGGGCCCGTCCCTCCGCGTCGAGGTGCGCCGTTGGCACCGGCATTCTTCCCGCGCGGAGGTACGGCCAGTCGTCGGACAGCCAGGTGCGCCGGCGCCCGGCGGTGTCCCCCTCAGGGTCCGGGGGCGGGCGGGACGGGCCCGCCCGGCCTCCGGAGCCGAGGATCGGTACGAGGACGGGCACTAGCGGTACATCAGGTACTCCCGCCGCACCGCCCGGAAGGCCGCGAGGTCCGTCTCCCAGGCGGCGACCACCTCGTCCGTCGTCGCGCCCGCGTCGATCAGCGTCCGCACGCGGGCCGAGCCGGTCAGCTTGTCGATCCAGTGGTCCGCGCGCCACGCGAAGCCGCTCCAGCTGCGGCGCGCGGTGACGAGCAGCGCGATCCCGGTCCGCACCGGGTCGAAGGCCTCCCGGTCGTGCACCATCAGCTGCACCCCGCCGACGGTCTTCCCCTGGAACTTCGAGAAGGTCGGCGCGAAGTACGCCTCCCGGAAGCGGACGCCCGGCAGGCCGAGCGCGTTCGCCGCCTCCGCCCACCGGCCGTCGATGCCCTCCGCGCCCAGCAGCTCGAACGGGCGGGTGGTGCCGCGGCCCTCGGACAGGTTGGTGCCCTCGAAGAGGCAGGTGCCGGAGTACACGAGGGCGGTGTCGGGCGTCGGCATGTTGGGGCTCGGCGGCACCCAGGGCAGCCCGGTCGCGTCGAAGAAGTCGTCGCGCCGCCAGCCGCTCATCGCGACCGTCTCCAGCGGCACCGGCTTCGTCAGGAACTCGCCGTTGAAGAGCCGTGCCAGCTCCGCCACCGTCATCCCGTGCGCCTGCGCGACGGGCTCGCGGCCCACGAAGGTCGCGAACGCCCGGTCCAGGACCGGGCCGAGCGCGGCCCGCCCGGTCACCGGATTCGGCCGGTCGAGGACCACGAAGCGCTTGCCCGCGAGCGAGGCCGCGGCCATGCAGTCGTAGAGCGTCCAGATGTACGTGTAGAAGCGGGCGCCCACGTCCTGGATGTCGAACACGACCGTGTCCACGCCCGAGGCCGTGAAGACGTCCGCGAGCGCCTGACCGCTCTTCAGGTACGTGTCGTAGACGGGCAGCCCGGTCGCCGGGTCGTCGTAGCGGCCCTCCGAACCGCCGGCCTGGGCGGTGCCGCGGAAGCCGTGCTCGGGGCCGAAGACGGCCACCAGGTCGACGCGTTCGTCGGCGTGCATCACGTCCACGACGTGCCGGGCGTCCGCGGTGATGCCGGTCGGGTTGGTGACCACGCCGACCCGCCGGCCGGCGAGCTGCGCGTAACCGTCGGCGGCGAGCCGCTCGAAACCGGTCCGCACCCGGCGGCCCCGGCCGGGCGGCGCGTCGGCGGCGGCCGGACCGGCCCCCGCCGCCACCGCCGCCGCGCCGAGTGCACCGCTCGCGGCCAGCAGACCCCGTCTGGACAGGCTCATGAAGAAACCTCCTTGATCGCCTTCCGTGACATGCCCACGCACGCTAGCGCCGCCGCGCTCCCCGCGGAACGAGGCGTACCGCGAAGCCGTGCGGGACCCGTGGAGGGAGGGTGCGCCGCACCCTTCCCCGGCTCCATACCGACCGGTTAGTCTGCCCGCACAACCGCGAGCGAGAGGTGGGCCGGGATGAGTTCGGTGCAGGGTGCGGGAGTGGTCGTCACGGGGGCGGGAGGCGGTATCGGGGCCGCGCTCGCCCGGCGGTTCGCCGCCGAGGGCGCGCGCGTCGTCGTCAACGACCTCGACCCCGGCCGCACCAAGGCCGTCGCCGAGGAGATCGGCGGCCTCGCGGTGCCCGGGGACGCCTCCGCGGTCGTCGAGGAGGCCCGGGAGGCCCTGGGCGGCACCGTGGACGTCTGGTGCGCCAACGCCGGACTCGCCTCGCCCGGCGACGCCTTCGCCGAGGAGGACGTGTGGGCGGCCGCCTGGGACGTCAACGTGATGGCCCACGTCCGCGCCGCCCGCGCCCTGCTGCCCGACTGGCTGGAGCGCGGCAGCGGCCGCTTCGTCTCGACCGTCTCCGCCGCGGGACTGCTCACCATGATCGGCGCCGCCCCGTACAGCGTCTCCAAGCACGGCGCGTACGCCTTCGCCGAATGGCTCTCGCTCACCTACCGCCACCGCGGTCTGAAGGTCCATGCCATCTGCCCGCAGGGCGTGCGTACGGACATGCTCACCGCGGCAGGATCGGCGGGCGACCTGGTGCTCGCGCCGACCGCCATCGAGCCCGAGGACGTCGCCGACGCGCTCTTCGAGGCCATGGCCGCCGACCGCTTCCTGGTCCTGCCGCACCCCGAGGTGGCCGACTACTACCGGGCCCGGGCCACCGACCCCGAGCGGTGGCTCGGCGGCATGAACCACATCCAGCGCACGTGGGAAGGAGCCGGCGCATGACCCAGGACACCGCTGCCGGGAAGGGCTCGATCTACGCCGCCAAGCCCTGGCTCGGCCGGCTCAGCGAGGCCCAGCGGGCCCCGATCGACCCGCCGCCCACCCTCCTGCACGCCTTCCGGGCCGCCGTCGCCCGCACGCCCGGTCATCCCGCCCTCGCCTACTTCGACGGCCGGATCAGCTACCGCGAGGCCGACGCCCTCTCCGACTCCGTCGCCGGCCACCTCGCCGCCCGCGGCGTCGAGCGCGGCGACCGCGTCGCGGTCATGCTGCAGAACAGCCCGCACTTCGTCCTCGCCCTCCTCGGCGCGTGGAAGGCCGGGGCCACCGTCGTCCCGCTCAACCCCATGTACAAGTCGGCCGAGGTCCGCCACGCCCTGCGCGACTCGGGCGCCCGCGCCGTCGTCTGCTCCGACCGCGCGTGGGCCGGGCACGTGCGCGCCGCCGCGGCCGGCACCGGCGTCGCCGTCGCGCTCACCGCCGACGAGCGCCAGCTCCAGACCCGCGACGACCCGCGCGTCCTGGGCTTCGAGCCCGTCCCCCGCGACACCGGCACCGATGCCGACACCGGCGCCCATGCCGACGACCTCCTGGCCGTCGCCCGAGCCGGGCACCCGGCACCCGCGGACCGCGAGCTCACCACCGACGACATCGCCCTGATCAGCTACACCTCCGGCACGAGCGGCACCCCCAAGGGCGCCCTCAACCTCCACCGGGGCATCGTCCACAACGCCGAACGGCAGCGCACCGGCCATCCGGTGCCCCCCGGCGCCGGCTACTTCGTCCTCGCCCCGCTCTTCCACATCACGGGTCTCGTCTGCGAACTCGGCGCCTGCTTCGTCAACGCCGGCACCCTCGTCCTCGCCTACCGCTTCGAGCCCGGCGTCGTCCTCGACGCCTTCCTGGAGCACCGGCCCGCCTACACCGTCGGCCCGTCCACCGCCTTCATGGCGCTCGCCGCCCACCCCGCGGCGACGCCCGACCACTTCTCGTCCTTCCTGGTCGTGTCGTCCGGCGGCGCGCCCGTCCCGCCCGCGCTCGTCGAGAAGTTCCGGGCCGGCTTCGGCCCGTACCTGCGCAACGGCTACGGCCTCACCGAGTGCACCGCGCCCTGCGCCTCCGTACCGCCGGAGCACGAGGCACCCGTCGACCCGGTCTCCGGCACCCTGTCGGTCGGCGTACCGGGACCCGACACCGTGGTCCGCATACTCGACGAGGACGGCGCCGAGGTGCCCTTCGGCACCCACGGCGAGATCGCCGTCCGCGGCCCGCAGGTCGTCCCCGGCTACTGGGGACTGCCCGAGGCCACCGCCGCCGCCTTCCCCGACGGGGAACTGCGCACCGGCGACATCGGCTTCATGGACGAGGACGGCTGGCTGTACGTCGTCGACCGCAAGAAGGACATGATCAACGCCTCCGGCTTCAAGGTCTGGCCGCGCGAGGTCGAGGACGTCCTCTACACCCACCCGGCCGTCCGCGAGGCCGCCGTCGTGGGCGTCCCGGACGCCTACCGCGGCGAGACCGTCAAGGCGTACGTGAGTCTGCGCCCGGGCGCGGCGGCGGAGCCCGGCGAGCTCTCCGACTACTGCGAGCAGCGGCTCGCCGCGTACAAGTACCCGCGCGAGGTCGAGATCCTGCCGGAGCTGCCCAAGACGACAAGTGGGAAGATCCTCAGGCGGGACCTGCGGTCCCGGCAGTGAGCACCAGAAGCACCAGCAGCACGAGCGGCACCCGCGTGAACGAAAGGCGGCCCAGTATGGCCAGGACGACGGACGGGAACGGCACCCCCGTCCCCCAGAGGCTCCTCGCCGCCGCCACCCGGCTCTTCGCCGAGCAGGGGTACGACAGGACCTCCGTCCAGGAGATCGTGGAGGCGGCGGGCGTCACCAAGGGCGCCCTCTACCACTACTTCGGCTCCAAGGAGGACCTGCTCCAGGAGGTCTACGCCCGGGTGCTGCGCCTCCAGCAGGAGCGGCTCGACGCCTTCGCGGACGCCGACGCGCCGATCGAGGACCGGCTGCGCGGCGCCGCCGCGGACGTGGTCGTCACCACGATCGAGAACCTCGACGACGCGGCGATCTTCTTCCGCTCCATGCACCACCTCAGCCCGGAGAAGAACAAGCAGGTACGGGCCGAGCGGCGGCGCTACCACGAGCGGTTCCGGGCGCTGATCGAGGAGGGCCAGCGGTCCGGGGTGTTCTCCGACGCGACGCCCGCCGACCTGGTGGTGGACTACCACTTCGGCTCGGTCCACCACCTGTCGACCTGGTACCGCCCGGACGGACCCCTGACCCCGCAGCAGGTCGCCGACCACCTCGCCGACCTGCTGCTGCGGGCCCTGCGCCCGTAGATGGGTTGTGCCCGCCTCCCCAGGACCGGGGGGCGGGCACCTGCCGGGCTCCGTCAGAGGTACTTCTTCAGCTCCCGCCGGGCCAGCGAGCGCTGGTGCACCTCGTCCGGGCCGTCCGCGAGCTTCAGGGTGCGGGCCGCGGCCCACAGCTCGGCGAGCGGGAAGTCCTGCGAGACGCCGCCCGCGCCGTGCAGCTGGACGGCCTTGTCGACGATGTCGACGACCGCGCGCGGGGTGGCGATCTTGATCGCCTGGATCTCCGTGTGCGCGCCGCGGTTGCCGACGGTGTCCATCAGCCACGCCGTCTTCAGGACGAGCAGCCGCAGCTGCTCGATCGTGACCCTGGCGTCCGCGATCCAGTTCTGCACCACGCCCTGCTGGGCGAGGGACTTGCCGAAGGCGTGGCGGGACACGGCCCTCCGGCACATCAGCTCCACGGCCCGCTCGGCCATGCCGATCAGCCGCATGCAGTGGTGGATGCGCCCCGGCCCGAGGCGGGCCTGGGCGATCGCGAAGCCGCCGCCCTCCTCGCCGATCAGGTTGGCGGCCGGCACGCGGACGTCGTCGAACACCACCTCGGCGTGCCCGCCGTGGTAGTGGTCCTCGAAGCCGTACACCCGCATCGCGCGGCGCACCTCGACGCCAGGGGTGTCGCGGGGGACGAGGACCATCGACTGCTGGCGGCGGATGTCGGATCCGTCCGGATCCGTCTTGCCCATGACGATGAAGATCCGGCAGTCGGGGTTCATCGCCCCGGAGATGTACCACTTGCGCCCGCTGATGACGTACGAGTCGCCGTCGCGCCGGATCCGGGTCTCGATGTTGGTCGCGTCCGAGGAGGCCACCTCGGGCTCGGTCATGGCGAAGGCCGAGCGGATCTCGCCCGCGAGCAGCGGCTCCAGCCACTGCTTCTTCTGTGCCTCGTCGCCGAACTGGGCCAGCACCTCCATGTTCCCGGTGTCGGGGGCCGCGCAGTTGAGGGCGGTGGGCGCGAGCTGGGGGCTGCGGCCGGTGATCTCGGCGAGCGGCGCGTACTGGAGGTTGGTGAGCCCCGCCCCGTACTCCTCGTCGGGGAGGAAGAGGTTCCACAGGCCCTGGCGGCGGGCTTCCGCCTTCAGGTCCTCGACGACCGGCGGGGTGTCCCAGGGCGAGGCGAGCGCGGCCCGCTGCTCCTCGGCGACGGCCTCGGCCGGGTACACGTGCTCGTCCATGAAGGCGAGGAGCTTCGCCCGCAGTTCCTCGGTGCGGGCGTCGTACGCGAAGTGCATGACGGGTCAGCCTTCCTGGAGTTCCTGGTGGCCCTGGAGGGTGGTGAGGCCGTGCTCGATGAAGACGGGGACGAGCTCGCCGATCCGGTCGAAGCCGGCGCCGACGGTCTGGCCGAGGGTGTAGCGGTAGTGGATGCCCTCGAGGATCACGGCGAGCTTGAACCAGGCGAAGGCCGTGTACCAGCCGATCGCCCCGACGTCCCGGCCGGAGCGCTCGGCGTACCGGGCGATCAGCTCGGCGGTGCCCGGGTGGCCCGCGGCCGTCGCGGTGGTGGAGACGGGGGAGTCCGGCACCTCCAGCGGCGTGCTGTACATGACCAGCAGGCCGAGGTCGGTGAGCGGGTCGCCGAGGGTGGACATCTCCCAGTCCAGGACCGCCTGGATGCGGTCGTCCGCGCCGATGAGGACGTTGTCGAGGCGGTAGTCGCCGTGGATCACGGTGGGGGCGGGGGAGACGGGCAGCTCACGGCCCAGCGCGGCGTGCAGCTCGTCGATGCCGGCCAGTTCGCGGCCCCGTGAGGCGGCGAGCTGCTTGCCCCAGCGGCGCAGCTGCCGGTCCAGGAAGCCCTCGGGCCGCCCGAAGTCGGCGAGTCCGACGGCGGCCGGGTCGACGGCGTGCAGGTCGACCAGGGTGTCGACCAGGCCGAGGACGGCGGCGCGGGTGCGTTCGGGGCCCAGCGGGGCCAGCTCGGCGGCGGTGCGGTACGGGGTGCCCTCGACGAAGTCCATCACGTAGAACGGCGCTCCCAGCACCGACTCGTCCTCGCACAGCAGCACCGCCTCGGGCACCGGCACGGCCGTGGGGCCCAGGGCGCTGATCACGCGGTGCTCGCGCTTCATGTCGTGCGCGGTGGCCAGGACGTGGCCGAGCGGCGGGCGGCGGACGACCCATCGGGCGGTCCCGTCGGTCACGACGTACGTGAGGTTGGAGCGGCCGCCCTCGATCAGCCGGGCGGTGAGGGGGCCGGCGACGAGGCCGGGCCGCTCGCGGTCGAGGAACCGGCGCAGCGGACCGGGGTCGAGACCGGGTGGCGGGGGACCGGGCGGGGTGGTGGTCATACGGGCGTACCTCCGGGGTCGGCGTCGCCGTTCATGATGACCGACCAGTCGGTATGTCGTCCAGAGTGTGCCCCGTCGCTCGCCGGGCCGCCAGGGAAAGGCGATGCGCACCTCTGGTGCCCGATCCGCGTTCCTGAATAGGGTTCACATATGGATTCAGCGCTGCGCATCGACCATGTCCGGCTGACCCCCGTCCTCATTCAGGACCCACCCCTCCTCAACACCCAGGGCGTCCACCAGCCCTTCACCCCGCGCCTGGTGGTGGAGGTGGTCACCGCGGGCGGCGTGACCGGCCTCGGCGAGACGTACGGCGACACGGTGTACCTGGACCTGGCGCGGCCGCTGGCTGCCGCCCTTCCCGGGCGCTCGGTCACGGATGTGAACGGCCTGTTCGCGCTGGCCGCCGAGGTGTGCGGCGCGGCGGCGGCCGGGGACGCGGGCGAGCGGGTCGACGAGCGGGTCGACGCCGGCGGTCTGCGGGGCGTCCGGACCGCCGACAAGCTCCGGCTCTCCGTCGTCTCCGCCGTCGAGACCGCCTGCCTCGACGCCCTCGGCAGGAGCCTCGGCCTGCCCGTGCACGCCCTGCTCGGCGGCAAGGTCCGCGACGAGGTCGAGTACAGCGCGTACCTCTTCCACAAGTGGGCCGCCCACCCCGGCGGCGCCCCCGACGCCTGGGGCGAGGCCCTCGACCCGGCCGGCGTGGTCGAACAGGCCCGCCGCTTCGACCGCCTCCACGGCTTCGGCTCGTTCAAGCTCAAGGGCGGGGTCTTCGAGCCGGACCAGGAGATCGCCGCGATCCGCGCCCTCGCGAAGGAGTTCCCCGGCAGGCCGCTCCGCCTCGATCCCAACGGAGCCTGGTCCGTGCCGACCTCGCTCGCCGTCGCCCGCGAACTCGGCGACGTCCTCGAATACCTCGAGGACCCGTCGGCCGGCACCACCGCGATGGCGGAGATCGCCGCCCGTACGGACGTGCCGCTCGCCACCAACATGTGCGTGACCACCTTCGAGGAGGTGCCGGAGGCCTTCTCGCGCGGAGCGGTGCACATCGTGCTGTGCGACCACCACTACTGGGGCGGGCTGCACCGCACGCGCGAACTCGCCGCGCTCTGCCGCACGTACGGGGTCGGACTCTCCATGCACTCCAACACCCACCTGGGCATCAGCCTCGCCGCGATGACCCAGGTCGCCGCCACCCTGCCCGGACTCCACCACGCCTGCGACACCCACTACCCGTGGCAGACCGACGACGTGGTCACCGCCGCACCCGAGTTCCGGGCCGGCCGGCTCGCCGTCTCCGACGCGCCGGGCCTCGGCGTGGAACTCGACCGCGACCGGCTCGCCGACCTCCACCGCCGCTGGTGCGAGGACGACGGCCGGATGCGCGACCGCGACGACGCGGCGGCGATGCGGGCGGCGGACCCGGACTGGCAGACCCCGCCCCCGGGGCCGCGCTGGTGAGGACGGGGGCGGAGCCGGAGCCGGAGCCGCGCTGGTGAGGACCGGGCGGGGGCCGTAGCCGCCCCTCCCTGGCCTGCGCTGGAAGGACCGGGACGGGGCCGGCCGGTCAGGCGTCCCCGTCCCCGGGCGTCGGACGGACCTACGCGTGGCAGGCCACCGGCATCCCGCCGTTCATCGCGGCCATGTCCCCGAACACGGCCGCCGCGTCCAGCGGGTGACCCTCCGGCAGCCCGTCCAGCTCCGCGTACGCGCGGTGCAGATTGGCGACCAGGCGCTCGCTCTCCTGCCACGCGGCGAACTCGCCCAGGTCCGCCCGGCGCGCCGTCTCCAGCGGCGTCGCGCCCTTGGCGTGGCCCTCGGCCGCGAGTTCGCCCACCCAGCGCAGATAGCGCTCGGTCGCGTCGTACGCGGACGGGTCGGTGACCCGGCCGTGCCCCGGCACCACCGTGGACGCGTCCAGCGTGCGCAGCAGTTCGAGCGCGCGCAGCGAACCGGCCAGCGAGCCCATCGGCAGGAACGGCGTGCCGCCGTGGAAGATCAGGTCGCCGGTGAACACCACGCCCTGCTCGGGCAGATGGACGATCGAGTCGCCGGTGGTGTGCGCGGGACCCGGGTGGATCACCCGTACCTCCGTCTCCCCGACGTACAGCGTCAGACGGTCGCCGTACGTGAGGTCCGGCGGCAGGATCTCGACCTCGCCGAAGTCGGTCTGCGGCCAGATGAGATGGAGCTGCCGCCCGGCGGCCAGCTGCTCGGCGCGGCAGTTGTCGTGCCCGACGATCCGGGCCTCGGGCCGGAACACCCCGTTGCCGTAGGTGTGGTCGCCGTGGTGGTGGGTGGAGACGATCGTGCGCGGCAGGGCGAGGCCCGCGTCGAGGACGGCGGCGCGCAGCAGCCTGGCCCGGCGCTCGGTGGCGGCGGTGTCGACGAGCAGGGACTCGCGGCCGTCGCCGACGAAGCCGGCGTTGTTGAGGCACCAGCCCCCGTCGGGCTGGACGAAGGCGTGGACGTTCGGCGCGACGGCGACCACGTACGGCTCGGTGGCAGACAAAGGGAATCCCCCGGTTGAGAGCCCTGACCGGACAGGGCTGGGCAGGGGGAAGCGTGCCAGCAGGTCCCGGCCCGGGGGAAGTCGGTCTGCTGCTGCCGTACGTCTGGGGTCCGTCCGCCGGACAGGCCCTAGTGGTCGTCCCAGTGGTTGCCGTGCTCGGCGTGCCGGTGTCCGTCGTGCAGGTAGTCGACGTGGTCGCCGTGCGTCACGCCGGTGTGCCCGCAGTCTGGCCCGTGGGTGTGGTCGGGATGGGTGTGCGGGACGTGGGAGGTGGGCTCGCACTCGTCCCAGTGCCCGGCGTGCTCGCGGTGCAGATGGCCGTCGTGGGCGTAGTCGACGTGGTCCCGGTGCGTGACCGCGGTGTGCCCGCAGGACGGGCCGTGGGTGTGCGCGTGGGTGGGGTGCTCATGATGGAGAACGGTCATGGCTCCGCCTCTGGCAGGGGTCGGCTGTCCACCTCAGGCTAGTCCGGAATGCCCGTAAGGGCAGATTCGGGCGGATATGCCCGACTGGGCGGGTCAGGCCTCCTTCCCAGGGAGGCTGCCCCGGCCCCGGCCCCGGCCCCGGCCCCGGCGCGGGGCCGGCGCCGGGGGTCGGCCATGGGGGCCCGTCGCTCAGAGCAGCACCGCGACCGCGAAACCCGCGAACGCCACCGTGCACGTCGCCGCGAGCAGCGCGCCCCGGCGCGACAGGGCCGGCGGCCGCGCCGCGCCGAGGGACTGGATCCGGCGGTGCGCCACCGCGAGGAAACCGATGCACACCAGCGCCGAAAGGCCCGCCGCGACGAGCCCGGGCGCCGTCACGTCGTCGTGGATCGCCTGCTTGCCCGCGAGCACCGCCACCACCGTGGCGGACAGGGTGGTGCGCCGCCAGGCCAGCCGGGTCCGCTCCGGCTGCAGCCCGGGGTCCCGGGCGACCGCCGCAGCGGAGGGCCCGGCGGTAGTCACCCCACGACACAAACCAAGAAAAAAACAACCACCAGCGCCAGCGGGAAAAAAGCCAACGA
>NZ_JBHXFE010000010.1:0-97474 GCF_042722475.1 Streptomyces sp. NPDC127092 | reverse complement strand
GTTCTCTGTTTTCCCGAAGACCACACCAACCCCTTTGGAGGAGGGGTGGGGGCCCCCCCAGCCAGCCTGGTTCCCCTCCTCCGCCCCCCTGGGTCCCCGTCCCCCCCCCTGTTCCCCGCCCCCGGCCGCGGTCACCGCCCGGCCCAGCCGAAGACGACGACCACCACCATCGCCAGCGCGACCACCGCCACCGCCAGGCTCAGGACCGTCGGGAAGCGGGACACGGGCAGGTCCTCGCCGCGCCGCATGGCCCGCTCGCAGCGCACCCAGTGGTTCACGGCGCGCAGCGCGCACAGCACACCGGCCGCGAGCAGCGCGAGGGCGAGCCCCACGCGGACGCCCCAGCGCAGGTCGGGCAGGAACTGGTCCACGGCGAAACCGCCGCCGATCAGAGCGAGCGCGGTACGGATCCAGGCCAGGAAGGTCCGCTCGTTGGCCAGGGAGAAGCGGTAGTCGGGGGTCTCGCCCTCCTCCCGCAGGCGCCGCGGCGCGAACCACAGCCGCAGGCTCTGTACGAAGTCGCTCACGCGGGCACCCTAACCGCCCCGGTGCGCGAGCAGCCGCTCGTACGCGGCGAGCCCGTCCGGCACCCACTCCCACTCCGCGAGCCGCGCCGCCAGCTCGTCCTCCGGCAGGAACGCGTGCCAGGCCACCTCCTCGGCCTGCGGGTTCACCGGCAGCTCGCACCGGACCTCGTACACGGCCGACCACCACTTGCCGGCGACGCCCCCGGAGTCGTACAGGAACTTCAGGACGGGCCGGGGCCGGGGCAGCCCGGACACGCCCAGCTCCTCCTCGGCCTCGCGCAGCGCCGCGTCGTCGTAGGACTCGCCCGCGCCCACCACCCCGCCGACGAACATGTCGTACAGGGACGGGAAGACCAGCTTCGTCGGCGTCCTGCGGTGCACGAAGATCCGCCCCTCGGCGTCCCGTACCTGGATGAAGGCGCAGCGGTGGATCAGGCCCCGCGCGTACACCTCGCCGCGCGGGGCCCGCCCCACCACCTGGTCGTTCTCGTCGACGACGTCGAGTACTTCGTCAGAGGCGCTCATGCGCCCATGAAATCACCGGGCGGGCCGCCGTCGTCACTGCCCCATGACGTACTTCACCGTCGGGCCGGTCGTCCAGCCGCCGTCCACCGCCAGCTCCGCGCCCGTGACGTACGAGGCGGCGTCCGAGAGCAGGAAGACCACGGCGCCCGCGATCTCGTGCGCCTCGCCGACCCGGCCCATGGGGGTGTTGGGGTACCTGCCCTCGCCCTTCTCGATGCCGACGGAGGCCGTCATCGGGGTGTATGTCATGCCCGGGTGGACCGAGTTCACGCGGATCCGGGAGGTGCCGAGCTCCACCGCGCCGATCTTCGTCAGACCGCGCACGCCCCACTTGGAGGCGCCGTAGCCGGCGGTCAGCGCGAGGCCCATCAGGCCGGCGGCGGACGAGATGTTGACGATGGAGCCGCCGCCCGCCTCCTTCATGGCCGGAATAGCGGCCTTCATGCCGATGAACACGCCGGTCAGGTTGATGTCGAGGACCCTGCGGAAGTGCTCGACCGACTCGGTCTCCAGGAACGCGCCCGTGGGTATGCCGGCGTTGTTCACCAGGCCGTGCAGCCCGCCGAACTCCTCGACGGCGTACGCGACGGCCGCCGCCCACTCCTCCTCCGAGGTCACGTCGTGGTGGCGGAAGCGCGCCCGCTCGCCCAGCTCGGCGGCGGTGGCCCTGCCCTCCTCGTCGAGCACGTCGGTGATCACGACCGAGGCGCCGGCGGCCACGGCATGCCGGGCGGCCTCGGCGCCCAGGCCGCGGGCGCCGCCGGTGATGAGCACGGTCTTGCCGGTGAGGTCGTTCATGGCGGGGTGGTTCGTGCCGGAGTCGTTCGCGGCGGGGGCGTTCGTGGCGGAGTCGGTCATGGCGGAGTCGGTCATGGCGGGGTCGGTCATGGGGAGGAGGGTCCCTTCGGGGTGGTCCCGGCTGTGCGTCGGGGCGGTCAGAGGTTCCGGGGCCGTGCGGCCCGGAGGAGCGCGGTGGTCGTCTCGACCAGGTCGGCGAGGAAGAGCGGCTCGTCGGTCAGCGGCTCGGCGCCGTCCAGGTACTGCCGGGCCCGGTCCGCCATGGCGGCGCCCACGACGGTCAGCGCCAGGTCCAGCCGCTCCAGGCGCAGCGGCTCGGGCAGCCCGTCGGCGGCGAGCCGGGCCTCGATCCGCTCGATGAGCCGCCAGTAGCAGGTGCCGGCCAGCGTGGGGTGCGGCGTGCGGGTGCGGACGCCGCTCTCGTGGCTCAGCTGCGCGGAGATGCGCAGGCACCGCCGGCCGCGGTCGGTGCGCAGCTCGCTCGCCTCCGCCGTGACGAGCGCCGCGACCAGGGCGTGGGTGTCGTCGGCGGCGGCGTCGAGGAGCGGGGCGAGCACCTGCTCGGTGCGGAGCTGGCGGCCGGCCATGACGGCGTCGAGCAGCCCGGCACGGGAGCCGAAGTGGTACTGCACGGCGGAAGGGTTGCCCTGGCCGGCGAGCGCCACGACGTCCCGCAGCTGGGCGCCGTCGACGCCCTGCGCGGCGAAGACCTCCTCGGCCGCGCGGATCAGCTTCTCCCGGGTCTCGGGCCCTGACGTCCTTGCCATGCCCTCATATTAATGCTCGACATTAGAAAACGGGAGGGCTCGCGGAGGGCCGGAACCGTTGACTGGATACATCGGTGTATCCAAGATGCGGTCCATGCCATCTCATGAGTCGTACGACGCCGACGTGATCGTCATCGGGGCCGGTCTCGCCGGTCTCGTCGCCACCGCCGAACTGGTCGACGCGGGCCGGTCCGTCATCCTGCTCGACCAGGAGCCCGAGCAGTCCCTGGGCGGTCAGGCCCACTGGTCCTTCGGCGGGCTCTTCCTCGTCGACTCGCCCGAGCAGCGCCGGATGCGCATCCGCGACAGCCGCGACCTGGCCCTCCAGGACTGGCTCGGCACGGCCGGTTTCGACCGCCCGGAGGACGACTGGGCGCGGCGCTGGGCGGAGGCGTACGTCGACTTCGCCGCCGGCGAGAAGCGTTCCTGGCTGCACGGCCTGGGCGTGCGCTTCTTCCCGGTGGTCGGCTGGGCCGAGCGCGGCGGCTACGACGCCAACGGCCACGGCAACTCCGTACCGCGCTTCCACATCACCTGGGGCACCGGCCCCGGACTCGTCGAGCCGTTCGAGCGGCGGGTGCGCGAGGGCGTCGCCCGCGGCCTGGTCCGTTTCCGCTTCCGCCACCGCGTGACCGGTCTCGGCTCCACCGCCGGGGCCGTGGACACCGTGACGGGCGAGGTCCTGGCCCCCTCCGGCGTCCCGCGCGGCACGGCCAGCAGCCGCGAGGTCACGGACACGTTCTCCTTCCGCGCCCAGGCGGTGATCGTCACCTCCGGCGGCATCGGCGGCAACCACGACCTCGTACGGAAGCAGTGGCCGGAACGCCTCGGCACCCCGCCCGACCGCATGCTCTCCGGCGTGCCCGCCCATGTCGACGGACTGATGCTCGGCATCGCCGAGGACGCCGGCGCCCACCACGTCAACCGCGACCGGATGTGGCACTACACCGAGGGCATCGAGAACTGGAACCCGATCTGGGCCCGCCACGGCATCCGCATCCTGCCGGGCCCGTCGTCCCTCTGGCTCGACGCCACCGGCAGGCGGCTGCCCGTACCGCTCTTCCCCGGCTTCGACACCCTCGGGACCCTCGAACACATCATGCGGACCGGGTACGACCACACCTGGTTCGTGCTCGACCAGAAGATCATCGGCAAGGAGTTCGCGCTCTCCGGCTCCGAGCAGAACCCGGACCTCACCGGCAGGTCGGTCCGCGACGTCCTCGTCCGCGCCCGCGCCGACGTGCCGGGGCCGGTCAGGGCCTTCATGGACAAGGGCGTCGACTTCGTCGTCGAACGCGACCTCGGGGCCCTGGTCCGCGGCATGAACCGGATCACCGGAGAGGACCTGATCGACGAGACGGCGCTGCGCCGCGAGATCACCGCCCGCGACCGCGAGATCGCCAACCCCTTCACCAAGGACCTCCAGGTCACGGCGATCCGCGGGGCCCGCCGCTACCTCGGCGACAAGCTGATCCGTACGGCCGCCCCGCACCGCATCCTCGATCCGAAGGCCGGCCCGCTGATCGCCGTACGCCTCGGCATCCTCACCCGCAAGTCCCTCGGCGGCCTCCGGACCGACCTCTCCTCCCGCGTCCTCACCGCCTCCGGCGACCCGCTGCCCGGCGTGTACGCGGCGGGCGAGGCGGCCGGCTTCGGCGGCGGCGGCGTCCACGGCTACCGCTCCCTCGAAGGCACCTTCCTCGGCGGCTGCCTCTTCTCGGGACGCGCGGCGGGACGAGCGGCGGCGGACGCGGTCGGCTGAGCGCCCGGTCGGCTGAGCGGCCGGCCGGCCGACCGGGCGGGCCGGCAGGCCGACGGGAACGCGGGAGACCCCGGAGCGCGCGGGAGCGCTCCGGGGCCTCGTGCTTCCGGACCGGGACTACGTCACCGGCCACATCACCGGCCACATCACCGGCCACATCACCGGCCACCTCACCGGCCGGATCAGCGGCTACATCACCAACGACAGCAGCAGCACGAACACGATGCCGACCACCGAGATGATCGTCTCCATCACCGACCAGGTCTTGATCGTCTGGCCGACGTTCATCCCGAAGTACTCCTTCACCAGCCAGAAACCGGCGTCGTTGACGTGGCTGAAGAAGAGCGAGCCGGCGCCGATCGCCAGGACCAGGAGCGAGACCTCACCGGTCGACATGCCCTCCGCGAGCGGGGCCACCAGGCCCGCCGCCGAGATCGTCGCCACGGTCGCCGAGCCGGTGGCGAGCCGGATCGCGACCGCGATCAGCCAGGCGAGCAGCAGGGCCGGGATGGACCAGTCCTTCGAGAAGTCCAGGATCATCTGGCCGACGCCGATGTCGATCAGGGTCTGCTTGAAGCCGCCGCCCGCGCCGACGATCAGCAGGATGCCCGCGATCGGGGCGAGCGACTTCTCGACGGTGGAGGACAGGCGCTCCTTGGAGAAGCCGGCCGCGCGGCCCAGGGTGAACATGCCGACTATGACGGCGGCGAGCAGTGCGATCAGCGGCGATCCGATGACGTCGGTGACCTTCTGCAGGCCGTTGTCGGGGTCGTCCACGACGATGTCGACGAGGGCCTTCACCAGCATCAGGACGACCGGCAGCAGCACGGTGGCGACGGTGGCGCCGAAGCCGGGGCGCTTCTCCAGGTCCTCGGAGGGGCGGACCGGGATCATCTTCTCGGGGGCCGGGATGTCCACCCAGCGGGCGGCGAACCGCGAGAACACCGGACCGGCGATGATCACGGTCGGGATGGCGACGACCAGGCCGAGGGCGAGGGTGACGCCCAGGTTGGCGCCGACCGCGTCGATCGCGACGAGCGGGCCGGGGTGCGGCGGGATGAGGCCGTGCATCACGGACAGACCGGCGAGGGCGGGGACGCCGATCCGCATCAGCGAGTAGTTGCCGCGCTTGGCGACCAGCAGCACCACCGGGATCAGCAGCACGATGCCGACCTCGAAGAAGAGCGGCAGGCCGATCACGGACGCGATGAGCACCATCGCCCAGGGCATGGCCCGCCCGGACGCCTTCGCCAGGATCGTGTCGACGATCTGGTCCGCGCCGCCCGAGTCGGCGAGCAGCTTGCCGAGGATCGCGCCGAGCGCGATGAGCACGCCGACACCGGCCACGGTGCTGCCGAGCCCGGTGGTGAAGGACTTGATGGTGTCCGCGAGCGGGGCGCCCGCGAACGCGCCGAGCGCCAGCGACCCGATGGTCAGGGCGAGGAAGGCGTGCAGCTTGAACCTGGTGATGAGCAGGACGATGACGGCGATGCCGGCGAGTACGGCGATCCCGAGCTGGGCGTTGCCCGCCGAGGTGATCGGTTCGGCGGCGTCCGCTGCCAGGGTCTCGACGCTGAGACTGGTCACGGTGGGTCCCTTGGGGTGAGGGGGCAGGGGAAGGGGGGCGGCAAGAGAACGGGGGAGAGCGGGGAAGACGAGGGAGAGCGGGGACGGGGTAGAGCTGGGGAGGGAACGGGGGAGAGCCGGGGCTCAGGCCGTGAGCCTGCGCAGCGCGGCCACGGCCCGGGCGGTGATCTCCTCGGGCGTGCCCGAGACGTCGACGGCGACGCCGGCCTCGTCCTTCTCCAGGGGCTGGAGGGTGGCGAACTGGGAGTCGAGGAGCGCCGTGGGCATGAAGTGGCCCTTGCGGGCGGCCATGCGCCGCTCGATCAGCTCCCGGTCGCCGGTCAGATGCAGGAAGACGACGCCGGGCGCGGCCGCGCGCAGCCGGTCCCGGTAGCCGCGCTTCAGCGCCGAGCTGCTCACCACGCCGCCGAGCCCCGCCCGCCCGTGCGCCCACTCCCCGATGGCGTCGAGCCAGGGCCCGCGGTCGTTGTCGTCCAGCGGGATGCCGGCCGACATCTTGGCCACGTTGGCCGCCGGGTGGAAGTCGTCGCCCTCCGCGTACGGAAGGCCCAGCGCCTCGGCCACCAGCGGACCGATCGTGGTCTTGCCGGTGCCGGCGACGCCCATCACGACGACGACCGGCGGACGGCCGTCGGCGGAGGGCCGGGGGGTGGTGCTCATGGGTGGTGCCTCGCTGTCTTCTTCGACATCGATCCGTCGCGCTCATGAAACCCATTGGGTACGACGTATTCAAGACCCTGTGACAAATAAGTCGTACTTTTTCTTCCCGACGTGATCATTCGTGTGATCACGCATAGGCTGGCCACCATGACGACACCGGGCCAGGGGCTCCATCCGCACGTCCTGACCTCCCTGGGCCTCGCGATCACCGCGGGGGAGTACCCGCCCGGCAGCGTGCTGCGCACCGACGAGCTGGCCGAGCGCTTCGAGGTCTCCCGCACCGTGGTGCGCGAGGTCGTCCGCGTCCTCGAGTCCATGCACCTCGTCGAGTCCCGCCGCCGGGTCGGCGTGATCGTGCTCCCCACCGAGCGCTGGAACGTGTACGACCCGCAGGTCATCCGCTGGCGTCTGGCCGGCGCCGACCGGCCCCGCCAGCTGCGCTCGCTCACCGTGCTGCGCTCCGCCGTCGAGCCGGTCGCGGCCGGCCTCGCCGCCCTGAACGCCACGCCCGAGCAGTGCCGCGAGCTCACCGAGCAGGCCCTCGGCATGGTCGCCACCTCGCGCGGGCGACAGCTGGAGGCGTACCTCGTCCACGACGTCGCCTTCCACCGGGTCGTCCTCAACGCCTCCGGCAACGAGATGTTCGCCCGGCTCGGCGACGTGGTCGCCGAGGTGCTCACCGGCCGCACCCGCCACCAGGTGATGTTCGAGGACCCCGACCCGGCCGCCGTCACCCTGCACGTCCAGGTCGCCGAAGCCGTACGGGAGAAGGACGCGGCCCGGGCCGAGCGGCTGACCCGCGAGATCGCGGTGGGAGCCCTCAAGGAGCTGGACGTCCTCGCGCCGTAGCCCGTGTACCGCACGTGCTGTAACACGCCGTACACCCGCAAGTAACCTCTGAACTAGCTCAAATAAGGGCGTTCAGTGACATCCGCCACAGTCAGCAACCGGGTGTTGCCGTGAGGATGTGCGCTGGCCGTGCCGGGAAGCCTCACAAGGGCACGGCCGGGTACCGCACAGACCCTCCCCCTCACGAAGGCGAACAACTCCATGAGTGACCGCATCACTGCGGCCGACCCGCTGTCCGCCACTCCGGCGGCCTCCGGAGCCGCGCCCTCGTCGACGACCCCCCACGTCGACGCCGGTGACGCCGGATACCGCAAGGACCTCAAGTCCCGGCACATCAACATGATCGCCATCGGCGGCGCCATCGGCACCGGCCTGTTCCTCGGCGCCGGCGGCCGCATGGCCAACGCCGGTCCCTCCCTCTTCATCGCGTACGCGGTGTGCGGCGTCTTCGCCTTCTTCGTGGTCCGGGCCCTCGGTGAGCTCGTGCTCTACCGCCCCTCCTCCGGCGCCTTCGTCTCGTACGCCCGTGAGTTCATGGGCGAGAAGGGCGCCTACACGGCCGGCTGGCTCTACTTCCTCAACTGGTCGACCACCGCCGTCGCCGACATCACCGCCGCGGCCACCTACGCGCACTTCTGGTCGATGTTCAGCGACATCCCGCAGTGGATCCTCGCGCTGATCGCCCTCGCGGTCGTCCTCGCCGCCAACCTCATCTCCGTGAAGTACTTCGGCGAGATGGAGTTCTGGTTCGCGATCATCAAGGTCGCCGCCCTGGTCGCCTTCATGGTGGTCGGCATCTTCCTCGTCGTCACCTCGCACGACGTCGGCGGCCACACGCCGGGCCTCGCCAACATCACCGACAACGGCGGCATCTTCCCCAACGGCATGATGCCGATGCTGCTGCTGATCCAGGGCGTCGTCTTCGCCTACGCCTCCGTCGAGCTGTGCGGCGTCGCCGCCGGCGAGACCGAGAACCCCGAGAAGATCATGCCGAAGGCGATCAACTCGATCATGTGGCGCGTGGGCCTCTTCTACGTCGGCTCCGTCGTGCTGCTCGCGCTGATCCTCCCGTACACCGCGTACTCCGGCGACCAGAGCCCCTTCGTCACCGTCTTCGACAAGCTCGGCATCCCCGGCGCCGCCGGCGTGATGAACCTGGTCGTGCTCACCGCCGCCCTCTCCAGCCTCAACTCGGGCCTCTACTCCACCGGCCGCATCCTGCGCTCGATGTCGCTGGCGGGCTCCGCGCCCAAGTTCACCGGCGTGATGAACAAGGGCGGCGTGCCCTACGGCGGCATCCTGCTCACCGCGGGCTTCGGCGTCGCCGGCGTCATCCTCAACGCCCGGATGCCCGAGGAGGCCTTCGAGCTGGTCCTGAACTTCGCCTCGATCGGCATCATCGGCACCTGGGCGATGATCATGGTCTGCTCGCTGCTCTTCGTCCGCCGCGCCAAGGAGGGCAAGCTCGCCCGCCCGAGCTACCAGCTGCCCTGGGCCCCGTACACCCAGATCGTCACGCTGGGCTTCCTCGCCGCCGTCCTGGTCCTGATGTGGATGGACGGCGGAGTGGGCCGCACCACCGTCAACTGCCTGCCGCTGATCGCGGCCGCGCTGGTCGGCGGCTGGTTCCTGGTCCGCGGCCGGGTCCGCGCGACCCAGGCCGAGCGCCAGGACTGACCCGGGCGACCCCCGGCCGGCCTCCCCCCACGGGAAGAGCGAGACCCCCGCAGGCACGATCCGCGGGGGTCTCGCGTTTTGTCAGGAGATAGTGGTACGCAAGATCCTTACAGTGTCGGAGAAGGGAAGTTCGCGATGCCGCAGCAGGTCCAGGGGGTCGTGGCCCCCGGCAGGAACGAGCCCGTACGGGTCGAGACGATCGTGATCCCGGACCCCGGCCCCGGCGAGGCCGTCGTGCAGATCCAGGCCTGCGGGGTCTGCCACACCGACCTCCACTACAAGCAGGGCGGAATCAACGACGAGTTCCCCTTCCTGCTCGGCCACGAGGCCGCGGGCGTCGTCGAGTCGGTCGGCGACGGCGTCACCGACGTCGCGCCGGGCGACTTCGTCGTCCTCAACTGGCGCGCGGTCTGCGGCCAGTGCCGCGCCTGTCTGCGCGGCCGCCCCTGGTACTGCTTCGACACCCACAACGCGAAGCAGAGGATGACCCTTCTCGACGGCACGGAGCTCTCCCCGGCCCTCGGCATCGGCGCCTTCGCCGAGAAGACCCTCGTCGCCGCGGGCCAGTGCACCAAGGTCGACCCGGCCGTCGCGCCCGAGGTCGCCGGACTCCTCGGCTGCGGCGTCATGGCCGGCATCGGCGCCGCGATCAACACCGGCGGCGTCGGCCGCGGCGACAGCGTCGCCGTCATCGGCTGCGGCGGCGTCGGCGACGCCGCGATCGTCGGCTCCCGGCTCGCCGGAGCCGCGAAGATCATCGCCGTCGACATCGACGACCGGAAGCTGTCCAAGGCCACGGAGATGGGCGCCACCCACACCGTCAACTCCCGCACCACCGACCCCGTCGAGGCCGTCCGCGAGCTCACCGGCGGCTTCGGCGCCGACGTCGTCATCGAGGCCGTCGGCCGCCCCGAGACCTACCGGCAGGCCTTCTACGCCCGCGACCTGGCCGGCACCGTCGTCCTCGTCGGCGTCCCGACCCCCGAGATGAAGCTCGAACTCCCGCTCCTCGACGTCTTCGGCCGCGGCGGCGCGCTCAAGTCCTCCTGGTACGGCGACTGCCTGCCCTCCCGCGACTTCCCGATGCTCATCGACCTGCACCAGCAGGGCCGCATCGACCTCGGCGCCTTCGTCACCGAGACCATCGGACTCGGAGACGTCGAGAAGGCCTTCGCCCGCATGCACGAAGGCGACGTGCTGCGCTCGGTGGTGGTCCTCTGATGGCCGCCCGCATCGACCACCTGGTCACCTCCGGCACCTTCAGCCTCGACGGCGGCACCTGGGAGGTCGACAACAACGTCTGGATCGTCGGCGACGACACCGAGGCGATCGTGATCGACGCCGCCCACGACGCCGACGCGATCCTCGCCGCGCTCGACGGCCGCACCCTGCGCGCCATCGTCTGCACCCACGCCCACGACGACCACATCGACGCGGCCCCGGCCCTCGCCGCCGCCACCGGCGCCCGGATCCTGCTGCACCCCGCCGACCAGCCGCTGTGGAAGCTCACCCACCCTGACCACACCCCGGACGGCGACCTCGCCGACGGCCGGGTCCTCACCATCGCCGGCACGGACCTCCGGGTCCTCCACACCCCCGGCCACGCGCCCGGCGCCGTCTGCCTCCACGCCCCCGACCTGGGCACCGTCTTCACCGGCGACACCCTCTTCCAGGGCGGCCCCGGAGCGACCGGCCGGTCCTACTCCGACTTCCCGACGATCATCGACTCGATCCGCGAGAAGCTCCTCACCCTCCCGCCGGAGACGGTGGTCCGCACCGGCCACGGCGCCACCACCACGATCGGCGCCGAGGCCCCGCACCTTCAGGAGTGGATCAGCCGAGGCCACTGAGCGGGCGCCGGCTCGTGAACGTCCTCCGCTCGCCCGTGAACGGGTCGGTGAACACCAGCGACCGCGCGACCAGCTGCAACGGCCGCGCGAAGTCCTCCGGCCCGTCCTCGCGGACCACCGGATAGACCGGGTCGTGGAGGATCGGGAGCCTGAGCGCGTTCATGTGCACCCGCAGCTGATGGGTCCGCCCGGTCACCGGCACCAGCCGGTACCGGGCGAAACCGCCGCCGTGGGCGAGCAGCTCGATCCGGCTCTCCGCGTTCGGATCGCCCGGAACCTCCCGGGCGGCCATCACCCCGCGCTCCTTCTCGATACGGCTGCGCACCGTCACCGGAAGCTCCCGCCGCGGGTCGTACGGTGCCACCGCCTCGTACGCCTTGTGCACGAGCCGGTCCCGGAACAGCGTCTGGTAGGCCCCGCGGTCCTCCGGCCGTACGACGAAGAGCACGAGCCCGGCCGTCAGCCGGTCCAGCCGGTGGGCCGGCTGCAGCGTCGGCAGCCCCAGGTCCCGCCGCAGGCGAGCGACCGCCGTCTCCGTCACGTGCCGCCCGCGCGGCATCGTCGCCAGGAAGTGCGGCTTGTCCGCCACCACGATCCGCTCGTCCCGGTACAGCACCTCGATCTCGAAGGGCACCCGCTGCTCGGCCGGAAAGTCCCGGTGGAACCAGAGGTATCGTCCGCCGGCGTACGGCTCGTCCCAGCCGACGGCCGTCCCGTCCGCCCCGACGAACCGGCCCGTCCGCACCATCTCCTCGACCCGGTCCGTGCCGACGGCCCCGCCGTACCGCCCGACCAGGTAGTCCCGCACGGTCGCCGTGCCCGGCTCCAGCTCCTCGGGCAGCCGCACGCGCACCGGATCGATCCCGTCCCGCTGCGGAAGCGGCGCCGTCGGTGCCTTCGTTCTGCGTCGCACGCCCGTCCTGCCGCCGTAGAGCCGTAAAGCCGTAAAGAAGAAAAGACCCCACGTGATGTGGGGTCTTTCGCTGGTGTCCGAGGGGGGACTTGAACCCCCACGCCCGATAAAGGGCACTAGCACCTCAAGCTAGCGCGTCTGCCATTCCGCCACCCGGACAGGTGTTTCGTCTTCCGGCCGCTGGGCCCTTCCGACGAGGAAAACCATAGCAAACATCTGGAGGGGCCGATCACCACCCTGGCCCCGGCCGCCTCGGGCGCATCCACCGTGTCAGGAGTGTGTCGGCCGGGAGCCGCCCTTGGGCGGGGGCGGGGGAGCGCGGGAGGATGGGGTGATCACACAGCAAGCACGTGGGGCACGTAGTGGGAGGAAGCAGCGTGAGCGAGTCGAACACCGGCCGTGGCGTCACCGGCGAGGACGAGGTCGTCGACCTGTGCCGGGACCTCATCCGCATCGACACCAGCAACTACGGCGACCACTCCGGTCCGGGCGAGCGGGCGGCGGCAGAGTACGTCGCGGAGAAGCTCGCGGAGGTCGGACTCGAGCCGAAGATCATCGAGTCGCACAAGGGACGGGCCTCCACCGTCGCCCGGATCGAGGGCGAGGACCCCTCGCGGCCCGCCCTGCTCATCCACGGCCACACCGACGTCGTCCCGGCCAACGCCGAGGACTGGACCCACCACCCCTTCTCCGGCGAAGTCGCCGACGGCTGCGTGTGGGGCCGCGGCGCCGTCGACATGAAGGACATGGACGCGATGACCCTGGCGGTCGTCCGCGACCGGCTGCGCAGCGGCCGCAAGCCGCCGCGTGACATCGTCCTCGCCTTCCTCGCCGACGAGGAGGCCGGCGGCACCTACGGCGCCCGTTACCTGGTCGACAGGCACCGTGACCTCTTCGACGGCGTGACGGAGGCGATCGGCGAGGTCGGCGGCTTCTCCTTCACCGTGAACGAGAACCTGCGGCTCTACCTGGTCGAGACCGCCCAGAAGGGCATGCACTGGATGCGGCTGACCGTCGAGGGCACCGCCGGGCACGGCTCCATGACCAACGACGACAACGCCATCACCGAGCTCTGCGAGGCCGTCGGCCGGCTCGGCCGTCACCAGTGGCCGGTGCGCGTCACCAAGACCGTGCGGTCCTTCCTGGACGAGCTCTCGGACGCCCTCGGCACCCCGCTCGACCCCGAGGACATGGACGCCACCCTCGCCAAGCTCGGCGGCATCGCCAAGATGGTCGGCGCCACCCTGCGCAACTCCGCCGCCCCGACCATGCTCGGCGCCGGCTACAAGGTGAACGTCATCCCCGGCCAGGCCACCGCGCACGTCGACGGCCGGTTCCTGCCCGGTTACGAGGAGGAGTTCCTGGCCGACCTCGACCGCATCCTCGGCCCGCGCGTCAGGCGCGAGGACGTGCACGGCGACAAGGCCCTGGAGACCAGCTTCGACGGCGCCCTGGTCGACGCCATGCAGCTGGCCCTGCGCGCGGAGGACCCGATCGCCCGGGCCGTGCCGTACATGCTCTCCGGCGGCACCGACGCCAAGTCCTTCGACGACCTCGGCATCCGCTGCTTCGGCTTCGCGCCGCTCCAGCTGCCGCCGGAGCTGGACTTCGCCGGCATGTTCCACGGCGTCGACGAGCGCGTCCCGGTGGACGGGCTGAAGTTCGGCGTCCGCGTCCTGGACCGCTTCATCGACGCGTGCTGAGGCCCGCCCGAATCGACCGCGCGTGCACCGATTACCGGAAAGAGTGAATGGCCGAGGTGTCTCGTTGCCCCCTCGATTCCCCCTCGTTACAGGTGGTGCGGTCCGAGGCTGGGACCGCTTTTGCCAACAAGGAGGAATAATGATCAAGAAGGTCGTCGCTGCTGCGGCTGCCACCGGCGGTCTCGTTCTCGCGGGTGCGGGCATGGCCGTTGCCGACGCGGGTGCCCAGGGTGCGGCCATCGGTTCCCCCGGTGTCCTCTCGGGCAACGTCGTCCAGGTTCCGGTCCACGTCCCCGTGAACGTGTGCGGCAACACCGTCACCATCATCGGGCTGCTGAACCCCACCTTCGGCAACACCTGCATCAACGCCTGACGTTGAGCCTCGACCCCTCGAGGGTCCGAGCCAAGGCCGGCCCCGGAGTGCGTGCCATGCACTCCGGGGCCGGTGGCCATTTCGTCACGAGCCGAAAAGGCAGGTAATCAGCAAAAATGCGACAGGTCACACGCATCATCACCCGCAAGAGCATCGTCACCGTCGCCGCGGCGGGCGGCATGATCGCCCTCGGCGGCGGTTACGCCCACGCCGGCTCGGGAGCGAGCGGTACGGCCTCCGACTCGCCGGGCGTCGCGTCCGGCAACACCGTCCAGGCCCCGGTCCACGCGCCGGTCAACGTGTGCGGCAACACGGTCTCGGTGATCGGGTTGATGAACCCGGCCACGGGCAACTCCTGTGCCAACACCGGCACGGACGGGTCCGGCGGCTACGGCGACGAGGGGGGCTCCGGCTCCTCCGCCGACGGCCACGCCTCCGACTCGCCGGGCGTCGGCTCCGGCAACACCGTCCAGGTCCCGGTCGACGCCCCCGTGAACGTGTGCGGCAACAGCGTCAACGGCGTCGGCGTGGGCAACGCCGCCGGCAACAACGACTGCGGCTACGGCGTCGAGCCGACGACGCCGGGCAACCCGGGCAACCCGGGGAACCCGGGTGGGCCGGAGACGCCCGGCAACCCGGGGAACCCGGGCGGGCCCGGGACGCCGGGGAACCCCGGCAACCCCGGTAACGAGGGCGAGCACCCGGGCAACCCCGGAAACCCGGGTACGCCCGGAACGCCGGGGACGCCGGGCACGCCCGGCAACGAGGGCGGGCACCCCGGAACGCCGGGGGCGCCGGGCACGCCCGGCAGCTCGTACGGGCCGAACACGCCCGGTACGCACGCCGTCACGCCGAGCAGTCCCACCGAGGAGCTCGCGCACACCGGAGCGGGACCGCTCGGTCTCGCCGTCCCGGCCGGCGCGGCCCTGCTCCTCGCCGGCTCCGTGATCTACCGCCGGTCCCGCCGCACCGCCTGACCCGTCCGGAAAACGGCAGGGGCCCCGCACCGCGGGGCCCCTTCTGCTTCTTCTGTTCTCACCAGGTGGCGCGGGTCTGGCGGATGATGCGCCGCCGCAGCCGCACCCTGCGGCTGCCGTCGCGGCGCAGGCTCAGGCGGTCCAACTCCCAGTGTCCGTACTCGGCATGGTCGGTCAGAAGCCGCGTCGCCTCCTTGCGGGAGACGCCTCGCGGCACGTACACGTCGACAAATTCGTATTCCGGCATCGCATCTATTGTGCGGCCAAGGGCCCGGTACGGATAGCGTCTGTCCTATGTCTGATGCTGCGCAGCCCACCGCTGCCGAGGTACGCGCCGCCGCCGAGGCGGTCAAAGCCGCACTGGACCGTCACCTCGCGGCGGTCGAACGCCGCACCGGGGACGACGACCCGGCCGTCTACGAGGCCTTCAACGCGCTCGCCACGGCGGCGGAGGCGTACGACGAGGCCCTCTACGACCGGTACGACGAGGTCACACCCTTCGAGATCCCGGGCGCCGACGACTCCCTGCCGCCCTACGCGGGCCCGGACGAGCCGCACGCCGTGAGCGTGCTGATCCGTCGCGACTACGCGGTGGTGGAGCCGCAGCGCCTGATCGCCCAGGCCCGCCGGGTCACCGATCTCGAACGGGAGGAGGGCCCCGGGACCACCCACGCGGCGCTCGGCGTCGTCTTCGGCGAGTACGAACCTGACGAAATCGCGTCCCGTCACAAGGAATTCGGTCTGGAGGAGGGCGACTCCACGCTCTGGGTCGAGGCCGCCGAGGAACTGCCCGAACCGGGGGAGTGGCTGCACGCCCCCTTCGACCAGGCCGACCCGGAACGGATCGTGTGCCGCTTCGACATCAGCACTGTCTTCGACGACGAGGTGGACGAGGAGGAGCTGGAGGAGCAGGTCCGCCGGGCCTGAGCCACCGGCCACCACCTGCCGGGCCCCGTAGACGGCGCGCGCCCTTCCCGCGGAGATCGGGGAGGGCGCGCGCCGTCTTCACGTCACGCCTCGGCGTCCTCCTGCAGCAGCGCCTCCAGGAGCGGACGCAGCCGCGTCGTGCGCTCCGGGTCCCGGCCCTCGGCCACCGCCCGAGGCAGCGCCTGCTCCACACCGTGGACGACCGACAGATGGCGCTCCGCGCGCCCGAACGCCGTGTACACCCAGGACCGGGTCAGGCCTCCCGCCGCGTCGCCGGGCAGCACCACGACCGCGGCCGGCCAGCGCGCCCCGACCGCCTGGTGCGCGGTGAGCGCCCAGCCGTGGCGCAGGGCGGACTCGACCCGCTCCTTCGCCACGACGACCTTCTCGCCCTCGCAGTCCAGGTGCAGGCCCTCGGCGTCGGCCGAGACGACCGTGCCGACCCGGGTGCGGCCCGGGGCGGGGGAGTGGGCCACCCGGTCGCCCGGGTCGTAGCCGCCGAAGCGGCCCGGGCCCGGGTTGAGGCGCTCCTTGAGCGCGGCGTTCAGGGCGCGGGTGCCGGCCGAGCCGCCGTGGCCGACCGTGATCACCTGGGTCTGCGCGGCCGGCACGCCGATCGCCCGCGGGATCGAGTCGGCGACCAGCTGCACCGTGCGGTGCACCGCCTCGCCGGCGTCCCGGACCGGGACGATGACGACCTCCTTGCCCGGTGCGGCCACCTGGTTCAGCTCTCCGACGCCGATGCCCGACACCAGCTCGCCCACCGGGCCCGGGTCGGGCACCCGGGAGGCGATCTGCGGGGCGACCCGGGCCGCGAGCAGATCGGCGAACACCCGGCCGGGACCCGCCGGGCCGAGCACGTGCGGATCGCCGCTGAGCACCAGCCGGCAGCCGTCGGGCAGCGCCTCCACGAGCGAGGCCGCGCTCTCCACGTCGAGCTGCGGCGCGTCCAGGACGACCAGCAGGTCCAGGGCGAGGCTGCCCTCCGCGTCCCGGCCCGGACCGGCCGCGCCGGACAGCAGCGCGGCCACCGGCACCGCCCCGTCCCGGGCCGTGTGCGCCGCGAGCGCGACCCGCAGACCCCGTGCGCGGGCGGCCTCGGCGAGCGCGGCCGGCTCGGCGCGGGCGGCCTCGCCGCCGGTGTGGAGCACGAGGCCGTGGGCGCCCGCCGCCCGGGCCAGTTCGGGGCCGTCCCACTCCGCGGCCTCGACCGTACGGATCAGGCGGGCGAGACCGTCGGCCAGGCTCTCCTCCGCGAGCGCGAAGCGCTCCAGTCCCAGCAGCACCGGCGTCCCGGGGCGCGGCTGCTCCCCGGCCTCCTCGCCGTCCTCCCCGGTCTCCTCCGGCTCCTCGTCCTGTTCCTCCTCCTGGAAGACCAGCACCGCGGCCTCGGAGACCGCGAGGTCGACGGCCTTGTCGGGCTCGGGCACCGAAAGCCTGGCGAGCCCGTCCCGTACGGCGCCGATCTCCAGGGCCGTGTGCCCCTTCAGGGCCGCCTGGTCGAGGAGCCAGGCGGTGAGCGCGACCACCCGGCGCGGGTCGGCGGGGCCGCACTGCGGGCCCAGCAGCGCCCGCGCGAAACCGTCCGCCTGCTCGGACCGGACGCCCGGCACCGCGAGCAGCTGCCACGGGTCGTCCTCCAGCGCCCGGGCGGCGCCCTCGCCGAGGACCGCGGCGACCTGACCGGCGAGCGCCTCGGGCGCGCCGCCGCGCGCGAGGACCTGTCGCACGGCCGCCGTGGTCTCCTCGGTGACGAGCGGCGCCTCGGGCACCGGCGGGCGCACGGTCGTCTCGGGGGCCGCCGCCGGTGCGGGCCGGGCCGGCTCGGGCGCCTCGACGCGCGGCACCGAGACCGGCCTGGCGCCGCTCTCCACCGCCCGCACCGCCGCGAGGAGATCCGCGGCCGTGCCCGTCAGCTTCCCGCCAGCCTCCACGGGCGAGCCGCGCTCGGCCTTGCGCCGCTCGATCTTCTCCCGCAGCTCCCGCTGCGCGGCCAGCTCCGCCTGCGCCTCGGACAACGCGGACGCGCCGGCACCCTCCGCACCGCCCTCGCCCGCACCCGCATCCGAGCCTTCGCCCGCACCGGAGCCCTCGGCCGTACCCGAGCCCGCACCCGTACCCGAGCCCTCGGTACCGTCCGCGCCCTCGGCCGTACCCGACGCCTCGGCCGTATCCACGCCCTCGCCCGCACCGGAGCCCTCGCCCGGCGCCCCGTCGGTCTCCGGAGCCGCCTCGGGTGCGTCCGGCGGGCCCGAGGACGGTTCGGGGGTGTCGGTGGCGGTCTCGGTCGCCTCGGGCGGCGCGGTGTCGCCGGAAGGCTCGGTCACAAGGTGCTCCAGTCGTGATCCGGGTAGCGGTGCACGGGCGCCGACACGTCGTCGAGGGCCCGGCAGATCTCGTCAGGAAGACTAAGGCTCTCCACTGACAAAGCCGCCGCGAGCTGCTGCGCGTTGCGCGCGCCGACGATCGGGGCGGCGACGCCGGGCCGGTCGCGGACCCAGGCGAGGGCGACCTGGAGCGGCGTGGTGGCGAGGCCGTCCGCCGCCGTGGTGACCGCGTCCACGATCCGGCTCGCGGCGTCGTCCAGATACGGCTCGACGAACGGCGCGAGCGCCTCCGAACCGCCCCGCGAGTCCGCCGGAGTGCCGTGCCGGTACTTCCCGGTGAGCACTCCGCGCCCGAGCGGCGAGGAGGGCAGCAGCCCGATGCCCAGGTCGAGCGCGGCCGGCAGCACCTCGCGCTCGACGCCCCGCTGGAGGAGCGAGTACTCCATCTGCGTCCCGGCGAGCCGGGTGCGGTCCCCGGCGTGCTGCCAGGTCCCGGCCTTCGCCAGCTGCCAGCCGCAGAAGTTGGAGACGCCCACGTACCGCGCCCGGCCGCTGCGCACGGCGATGTCGAGGGCCTGGAGCGACTCCTCGAGCGGGGTGTACGGATCGAAGGCGTGCAGCTGCCAAAGGTCCACGTAGTCCGTGCCGAGCCGGGCGAGCGAGGCGTCGAGCGCGGCGAGGAGGTGGCCGCGCGAGCCGTCCGTGCGCCGGTCGGGGTCGGGCACGCTGCCGGCCTTGGTCGAGATCACCAGGTCGCTGCGCGGGATCAGGCCCGACCTCTCGTCCACGAGCCGCCCGAGCAGGTACTCCGCCTCGCCGCCCCCGTACACGTCCGCGGTGTCCACGAGCGTGCCGCCCGCGTCCCAGAACACCTTCAACTGCTCGGCGGCGTCGTGCTCGTCGGTGTCGCGGCCCCAGGTGAGGGTGCCGAGCCCGAGCCGGGACACGCGCAGGCCGGTACGTCCGAGATGCCTCTGCTCCATGGCCGCGAGATTACTGGCCACGGCACCACGCGGAGAGACCCTGTGGACAACCTGTCCACAGGCTGCCCGTTCGAACCCCGTCGACCCGGCAGGCGCCCCGCTCCCGGCCGGCTCCTGACGAATGCCGGGACCGCGCGCTAGAGTCCCCGGCACAGAGACGTTACCGATGGGTAAGGGGTACGTGGCATGCGGCTCGGCATCAACCTCGGCTACTGGGGCGCGGGCATGGACGGCGACAACCTCGCCGTGGCCCAGGAGGCGGACCGCCTCGGCTACGACGTCTGCTGGGCGGCGGAGGCCTACGGCTCCGACGCCCCGACCGTGCTCTCCTTCGTCGCCGCCAGGACGGAGCGGATCGACATCGGCTCGGCGATCATGCAGATCCCGGCCCGGCAGCCCGCCATGACGGCCATGACCGCCGCGACCCTCGACTCGCTCTCCGGCGGCCGCTTCCGCCTCGGCCTGGGCGTCTCCGGCCCGCAGGTCTCCGAGGGCTGGTACGGCGTCAAGTTCGACAAGCCGCTGGCCCGCACCCGCGAGTACGTGGAGATCGTCCGCCGCGCGATGTCCCGCGAGCGCCTCACGTACGAGGGCGAGCACTGGACCCTGCCGCTGCCGGACGGCCCGGGCAAGCCGATCAAGCTCACGGTCCACCCGACCCGCCCGTACATCCCGCTCTACATCGCCGCCATCGGCCCCAAGAACCTGGAGCAGACCGGCGAGATCGCCGACGGCGCCCTGCTGATCTTCCCGGCCGCCGAGCACCTGGAGGAGACGGCGCTGTGCCACCTCCGCGCGGGCCGCGAGAAGGCCGGGCTCACCATGGACGGCTTCGACGTCCACCCGACGCTGCCCCTCGCCCTCGGCGACGACATCGACGCGCTGGCGGACGTCTTCCGCCCGTACACCGCGCTCTACGTCGGCGGCATGGGCAGCCGCAAGCAGAACTTCTACAACCAGCTCGCTCAGCGCATGGGTTACGAGAAGGCCGCCGCCGAGATCCAGGAGAAGTACCTGTCCGGCGACAAGGCCGGTGCCGCCGCGGCGGTGCCGCGCCAGCTCATCGACCAGACCACCCTGCTCGGCTCCGTCGAGCGGGTCGCCGACCGCATGAAGGCCTACGCGGCGGCCGGCGTGACGACCCTGACGCTGGCCCCGGCCGGCTTCACGCTCGACGAGCGGATCGCGGCGCTGAGGGCCGGTGTCGAGGCCCTGGAGCGGGCCGGACTCGCGTGAAGGGTCCGCCCGGGCAGGCCTCCGGGCCGGGTCCCGGGCAAGCCTGCGGCCGTGGTGGGGGCTCGGGGGTCTTCCCCGCCACGGCCGTCACGCAGCACAACGCGTGAGCGCGCCCCGGGGTTACGGGCCGCGGCGCGGCCCGCCCGCCGCGGCCCGTACGTCGTTCGGCCCAGCGCCCGCCGTCCTCCTGTTGCCCGTCCCGGCGCGGCGGTCTTGACTCGTACTCCACGGGCGTGCGGCGTGCGGACGTCCGCATGGAGGTGGCACCCATGCTTTCGGCCAAGAGCCTGTTCCAGGAAATCATCGACAACGACGAGTCGTTCCGGCTCTTCTGTTCCATCGCCGCCAGCGGCGAGGCGCAGGGCGGCTGGGAGAACGGGCGCATCGCCGCCCTCGTCGCACCCGGCATGCGGGAGATGGCCCCCAAGATCGCCCGGCACGGCGCCGACGAGGACAAACACGGCCGGATCTTCAACGCCCTGCTGAGGAAGCGCGGCCTCGATCCCGTACCCGTACCGCCCGAGACCGACTACACGATGCTGCTGGAGAAGCGCGGGATCGGCCTCGCGCACGACAAGCTGCGCCGCGACGAGCCGCTGACCGAGCGGGACATCGTCGTCTACCTCAGCCACAGCCGGGTCACCGAGCAACGGGCCGCCGACCAGATGGACATGCTGGTCAAGTACTTCGGGGACCACCCCGAACTGGGCAAGGCCATCCACATGATCGACCACGACGAGACCAACCACCTCGCCTACTGCCACGAGGAGCTGCTCCGCCTCAACCACGCGGGGCACGGCCGCCTCATCCAGCGCACCCTGCGGGAGTCCGCGCTCGTCGAGATCCAGGTCTACCGGGACGTCAGCCTCGCCGTGATGAGCCACATGGGCCGCATCCTGCGGTGGCCGAGGGCGAAGGCCGCCGCCCTCGCCGCCGGCGTCCACGGCATGTACGCGTACGAGCGGGCGGCCGGCTGGCACCGGATGGTGGGCCTGACGATGCCCGAGCGGCGCGACGCCCTGGGAGGGCCCGCGACGCCCGCCCCGGCCTTCTGAGGCACCGGCTCCGCCCGCGTCCCGTCCCTACATCCAGCCGCGCCGCTTGAACAGCCGGTACAGGCCCAGGACGGTCCCCGCCATCAGCAGGAGCAGCGCCGGGTACGACCACACCCAGCGCAGCTCCGGCATGTGGTCGAAGTTCATGCCGTAGATCCCCGCGACCATCGTGGGGACCGCGGCCATCGCCGCCCAGGCCGAGATCTTGCGCATGTCGTCGTTCTGCCGCACGCCCATCTGCGCCAGGTGCGCCGACAGCACGTCCGACAGCAGCCGGTCCAGGCTCTCCACCTGCTCGTTGGCGCGCAGCAGATGGTCCTGCACGTCACGGAAGAACGGCATGGCCTTGTCGTGCACGAAGGGCACCGTGCCCGTGGCGAGCCGGGCCATCGGCGCGGTCAGCGGGCTCGCCGCCCGGCGGAACTCCAGGACCTGCCGCTTGGCCGTGTAGATCCGCTCCGCGGTCCGCTTCGGGCTGCCGCCGGACGGCGCGAAGACGTCGGCCTCCAGCTCCTCCAGGTCGATCTGGAGTTCCCCGGCGACGTCGATGTAGTGGTCCACGACCGCGTCGCTGATCGCGTACAGGACCGCGGTGGGCCCGTGCCGGAGCACGTCCGGCGTTGCCTCCATGCGCTTGCGCACCGCCGTCAGCGGGCTGCCGGCCCCGTGCCGCACGGTCACGACGAACGAGTCGCCGACGAAGACCATCACCTCGTCCGAGCTGACCCGGTCGCTCTCCGGCTCGTACACCACCGGCTTGAGCACGACGAACAGGCAGTCGTCGTACACCTCCAGCTTGGGCCGCTGATGCGCCTTCAGGGCGTCCTCCACGGCCAGCGGGTGCAGCGCGAACTCCGCGGAGACGTGCCCGAACTCGGCCTCGGTCGGCTCGTACAGGCCCACCCACAGGAACGCGTCCCCGCTCGACCGAGCCTCCGCCAGCGCGTCCGACAGGTCGGCGGGGCTCTCCATCCGCTGCCCGCGCCGATAGATGGCTGAGTCCACGATCACCCGCCGTATTCTCCCCCCACCGCCGCCGGACCGCATCCCCGCGGGGACGCGGTCCGCCCGCTCGGGCGTCCCCACGCGCGCGTGCCTGCGCCTACGCTGGCCCCCATGGCCACCCTGATCCTCGTACGGCACGGACGCTCCACCGCCAACACCTCCGGGGTGCTCGCCGGACGCACGCCCGGGGTCGCGCTCGACGAGCGCGGCGCCGCGCAGGCCGTCGAGCTGCCCGGGCGGCTGGCCGGAGTGCCGCTCGCCGCCGTCGTCTCCAGTCCGCTCCAGCGCTGCCACGAGACCGTGCGCCCGCTGCTCGACGCCCGCCCCGGGCTTTCGCTGCACACCGAGGAGCGGATCAGCGAGTGCGACTACGGCGACTGGTCGGGCCGCAAGATCGCCGAGCTCATGGACGAGCCGCTGATGCAGGTCGTCCAGGCGCACGCCTCGGCCGCGGTCTTCCCCGGCGGGGAGTCCATGCGCGCCATGCAGGCGCGGGCGGTGGACGCGGTGCGCGACTGGAACGCCCGGATCGAGGCCGAGCACGGCGAGGACGCCGTCTACGCGATGTGCTCGCACGGCGACATCATCAAGGCGATCGTCGCCGACGCCCTCGGCCTCCACCTGGACCTCTTCCAGCGGATCCAGGTCGACCCCTGCTCGGTCACCGCGATCCGCTACACGCGCCTCCGTCCCTTCCTGCTCCGCCTCGGCGACACCGGCGACCTGTCCGCCCTCGCCCCGCGCGAGACCGCCGGCGGACAGGGGGAGGCCGAGGTCGGGGGCGGTGCGGGCGCACCGTGATCCATCCGCGCAGTAGGGTGGACGCGCCGCTGTAGCGCCGTTCCGCGACACCGGCGGCCACGAGAGCAGCGTTCACGACAGCAGCACCACAGCCGAGAGCCAAGGGAGTCAGGAACGTGTCCCGTCAGGTGTTCCTCTACGACCCACCGGAGCGTTTCGTGGCCGGCACGGTCGGGCTGCCTGGCCGCCGTACGTTCTTCCTCCAGGCGTCCGCGGCCGGCCGGGTCACCAGCGTCGCCCTGGAGAAGACCCAGGTCGCGGCCCTCGCCGAGCGGATCGACGAACTGCTCGACGAGGTCGTGCGCCGTACCGGCGGCAACGCCCCCGTGCCGGCGGTGGCCCCCGCCGACATCACGGACACCGCCCCGCTCGACACCCCCGTAGAGGAGGAGTTCCGGGTCGGCACCATGGCGCTCGCCTGGGACGGCGAGGAGCAGCGGATGATCGTCGAGGCGCAGGCGCTCGTCGAGCTCGACGCGGACTCCGAGGAGGACCTCGCCGAGGCCGAGGAGCGGCTGCTCCAGGACGAGGAGAACGGCCCGCCGATGCTGCGGGTCCGGCTGACCGGCGCCCAGGCCCGGGCCTTCGCCAAGCGCGCCCTCGACGTGGTGAACGCCGGCCGGCCGCCGTGCCCGCTGTGCAGCCTGCCGCTCGACCCCGAGGGCCATGTCTGCCCGCGCCAGAACGGATACCGTCGCGGCGCATGAGCAGCCATCAGGCCCCCGCGACGCCCACGACTCCCGCGGTCCTCGAACTGCTCGGCCGCGGCGAGCTCACGGTCCGCGGCCAGGTCCGCGAGGCGTCCAACGCGGTGCTGTTCTGCTCCGTCGCGTACGAGGGCGAGGAGACGGCCTGCGTCTACAAGCCGGTCGCCGGGGAACGCCCGCTGTGGGACTTCCCCGACGGCAGCCTCGCCCGCCGCGAGGTCGCCGCCTTCGAGCTGTCCGAGGCCACCGGCTGGGGCCTGGTCCCGCCGACCGTGCTGCGGGACGGGCCGTACGGCGAGGGCATGGTGCAGCTGTGGGTCGAGGCCGACCCGGAGGCGGCCCTGCTCGCGCTGGTCGAGGACGAGGAGCCGGGAGAGGGCTGGAAGGCCGTCGGCCCCGCCCAGGTGGCCGAGGACCGCACGGCGCTGCTCGTCCACGCCGACAGCCCGCAGCTGCGCCGGCTGGCCGTTCTGGACGCCGTCATCAACAACGGCGACCGCAAGGGCGGGCATCTGCTGCCAGGACCTGACGGACATCTGTACGGGATCGACCACGGCGTCTCCTTCCACGTGGACGACAAGCTGCGCACCCTGCTGTGGGGCTGGGCGGGCGAGGAGCTGACCGAGGAGGCCGTCGCCGTGCTGGCCGGTCTCGACGCGCGGCTCGCGCCCGGCACTCCACTGGCGGAACGGCTCGCGGCGCTGCTGACCGCCGCCGAGGTGGACGCCCTGCGGGCGCGGGTCGCCCGGCTGCGCGTGACCGGGCGGCATCCCGTACCGTCGGGGCGGTGGCCCGCGATCCCCTGGCCGCCGGTGTAGCGGCGGGTGTTGCCCGGCGGACCGATGCTTTTCCGCCAACCTCCCGCGGACGCGCCACACCCCCTAGGGGTATGCACGAACGGCTCTGACCCGCAAGACCGCCTATTCGGTCAAGATCCCGGGTGCGGTTCGTATCCGGAACACCTGTCCGGTTACGCTCAGGACATGCATGCCTGGCCCGCTTCTGAGGTCCCCGCCCTGCCCGGCAAGGGCCGCGACCTCCGGATTCACGACACGTCGACCGGCGGACGAGTGACCCTCGACCCCGGCCCCGTCGCCCGTATCTACGTCTGCGGCATCACGCCGTACGACGCCACCCACATGGGGCACGCGGCGACCTACAACGCGTTCGACCTCGTGCAGCGCGTGTGGCTCGACACCAAGCGGCAGGTCCACTACGTCCAGAACGTCACCGACGTGGACGATCCCCTCCTCGAGCGGGCCGTCCGCGACGGCATCGACTGGGTCGGCCTCGCCGAGCGCGAGACCGCCCTGTTCCGCGAGGACATGACCGCCCTGCGCATGCTGCCCCCGCAGCAGTACATCGGGGCCGTCGAGGCCATACCGGGCATCGTCCCGCTGGTCGAGCGGCTGCGGGACGCCGGTGCCGCCTACGAGCTCGACGGCGACATCTACTTCTCCGTCGAGGCCGACCCGCACTTCGGTCAGGTCTCGCACTACGACACCGCGCTGATGCGCCACCTGTCCGCCGAGCGCGGCGGCGACCCGGACCGGCCGGGCAAGAAGAACCCGCTCGACCCGATGCTGTGGATGGCCGCCCGCGAGGGCGAGCCCAGCTGGGACGGCGCCAGCCTCGGCCCCGGCCGCCCCGGCTGGCACATCGAGTGCGTCGCCATCGCCCTCGACCACCTCGGCATGGGCTTCGACGTCCAGGGCGGCGGCTCCGACCTGATCTTCCCGCACCACGAGATGGGCGCCTCGCACGCCCAGGCCCTCACCGGCGAGTTCCCCATGGCCAAGGCGTACGTCCACGCCGGCATGGTCGCCCTGCACGGCGAGAAGATGTCCAAGTCCAAGGGCAACCTGGTCTTCGTCTCCAGGCTCCGCAGGGACGGCGTCGACCCGGCCGCCATCCGGCTCTCCCTGCTCGCCCACCACTACCGGGCCGACTGGGAGTGGACCGACCAGGTCCTCCAGGACGCCGTCGCCCGCCTGGGCCGCTGGCGCGCCGCCGTGTCGCGCCCCGACGGCCCGTCCGCCGACGCGCTCGTCGAGGAGATCCGCGAGGCCCTCGCCGACGACCTGGACGCCCCGGCCGCGCTCGCCGCGGTCGACCGCTGGGTCGCGCTCCAGGACGCCGAGGGCGGCACCGACGAGTCCGCCCCCGGACTCGTCTCGCGTGCCGTCGACGCGCTGCTCGGCGTCGCCCTGTAGCCGTCCGGGCGACGCCTCCGGCTCGCCCGACCGCCCTCGGACTTCCACGGAAGTCCGGGGGCGGTCCTTTTTGTCCTGTCGCCACGCTCGAATCTGCGCTAGATAGGCCCCATGCAATCATCAATGCGCATGAGAGCTGCAGTCGCCGGCACACTCCTCGGCCTGCTCGCCGTCTTCGCCGGACCCGGAAGCCCCGCGTCCGCCGAGCCGTCCGACACCACCGTCGGCGCGGTCACCGGCTTCGCCGCCGACGGGTCCGTCTACCGCCTGACCGCGGGCCACGCGGAGGCCCGGGTCAGCTTCGTCTCCGACGAGACCTTCCGCATCGAACTCGCCCCCGACGGAAAGTTCACCGACCCCACCGGCCACGACATCGTCCTCCCGCAGGGCCCGCCGCCCGCCACCCGCTGGGTCGACCGCGGCGACCGCTACGAACTCAGCACCGCCCGGGTGACCCTGCGCGCCTACAAGTCCCCGCTGCGCTTCGCCGCGCTCCGCGCCGACGGCACGCCGCTGTGGACCGAGACCCAGGGCCTCACCTGGAACCAGGACCGCACCGTCCAGACCCTGGCCCGCGGCGCCGACGAGCAGTTCTACGGCGCCGGCATGCAGAACGGCCGCGGCAACACCTCCCACCGCGGCAAGACCGTCGAGGTCGGCGTCGACTACAACTGGAACGACGGCGGCCACCCCAACTCCGTCCCGTTCTACCTCTCCTCGGCCGGCTACGGCGTCTACCGCAACACCTACGCGCCGAACACCTACGCCTTCGGCGAGCCCGTCACCACCACCGCCCGCGAACAGCGCTTCGACGCCTACTACTTCGCCGGTGACGGCGAGGACGCCCTCAAGGACGTCATCGGCCAGTACACCCGGCTCACCGGCAAACCCTTCCTCCCGCCCGTCTACGGGCTGGAGATCGGCGACGCCGACTGCTACCTGCACAACGCCAACCGCGGCGAACGCCACACCCTCGACGCCCTGAAGGTCGCCGACGGCTACGTGCAGAACGACATGCCCAACGGCTGGATGCTCGTGAACGACGGCTACGGCTGCGGCTACGAGAACCTCGCCGAGACCGCCCAGGGCCTCCAGCAGCGCGGCATGCAGCTCGGCCTGTGGACCGAGGACGGCCTCGACAAGCTCGCCGACCAGGTCAGGGCCGGCCAGCGGGTCGCCAAGCTCGACGTCGCCTGGGTCGGCGAGGGCTACAAGTTCGCCCTCGACGGCTGCAAGGCCGCCCACGCGGGCATCGAGGCCAACAGCACCGCGCGCGGCTTCACCTGGGCGCCCGAGAGCTGGTCCGGCGCCCAGCGCTGCGGAGTCCAGTGGTCCGGCGACCAGTCCGGCAGCTGGGAGTACATCCGCTGGCAGATACCCACCTACGCCGGCGCCTCCATGTCCGGGCTCGCCTACACCACCGGCGACGTCGACGGCATCTTCGGCGGCAGCCCCCGGACGTACACCCGTGACCTCCAGTGGAAGACCTTCCTCCCGGTCACCATGACCATGGACGGCTGGGCCGCCCACGACAAGCAGCCCTTCCGCTACGGCGAGCCCTACACCTCGATCAACCGGGCCTCGCTCAAGCTCCACGAGGCCCTGCTGCCGTACATCTACTCGCACGCCCACCGGGCCACCGAGACCGGCGTCGGCCTCGCCCGGCCCCTCGTCCTCGAATACCCCGATGACCCGGTGGCCGCCTCCGACGCCGCGAAGTACGAGTTCCTGAGCGGCGAGGACTTCCTCGTCGCGCCCGTCTACAAGGACGCCGTCGAGCGCGACGGCATCTATCTCCCCAAGGGCACCTGGATCGACTACGCGAACGGGCGCACCTACGAAGGCCCCGTCACCCTCGACGACTACAGCGCCCCGCTCGACACCCTGCCCCTGTTCGTCCGGGCCGGCGCCGTCGTCCCCATGTGGCCCGGCGGCATCCGCTCGGCCACCGACCGCAGGCCCGGCGACCCGATCGCCTGGGACGTCTACCCGCAGGGCACCTCCTCCTTCGAGCTGTACGAGGACGACGGCGTCACCCGCGAACACCGCTCCGGCCGGTACGCCACCCAGCGCGCCGACGTGACGGCCCCGCGGCGCGGAGCCGGCGACGTGACCGTGCGCATCGGCGCGAGCGTCGGCGACCACACCGGCAAGCCGGCCGCCCGGCCCTACCACTTCACCGTCCACACCGGCGACGCGCCCGGCGCCGTCACCCTGGGCGGCCGCGCGCTGGCCCGCCACACCACGAAGGCCGCCTTCGAGGCCGCCACACAGGGCTGGTGGTACGACCGCGACGACCGCGGGGGAGTGGTCCGGGTCAAGACCGCCGCCCAGCCCACCGACCGTGCCTTCACCCTCGTCCTCAGCGGCACCAGCGCCGTCGGCGGGGCCGTGCCCGGCGCCGCCGCCACCCTCACCGCGCCCGCCGGCCAGGAACTGGGCGCCGGCGTGCCCGGCACCGTCGCCGTGGACGTCACCGCCGGCACCAGGGACGCCACCGCGGTCGAGGTCGGCCTCGACGTCCCCGCCGGCTGGCAGGTCGCCCCGGCCGCGCCGATCGCCCGCGTCCCGGCCGGCACCACCCGGCGCGTGGAGCTCGCTGTCACCCCCGCCGCGGACGCCGCCCCCGGCGAGGCCACGCTCACCGCGACCGCCCGGCACCGCGCGGCGGGCGCGGACCTCACCGCGAGCCTGCGCTTCGCCGCCGGGGTCATGCCGCCACCGCCCACCGCGCCCGCCTGGGCGAGCGACCTCGTCTGGCTGAAGTCGGCCAACGGCTGGGGCCCGCCCGAACGCGACCGCTCCAACGGAGAGTCGGGCGCCGCCGACGGCCACACCCTCACCCTGGCGGGCACGACCTACGAGAAGGGCATCGGCGCCCACGCCGACTCCGACATCGAGGTCTACCTCGGCGGCCGCTGCACCTCCTTCACCGCCGACGTCGGCATCGACGACGAGATCGCCGGCTACGGAGACGTGGCCTTCTCCGTCGAGGCCGACGGCAGGGTGCTGTGGACCTCGCCACGGGTGACCGGGGCCTCGGCCACGGTCCCGGTGGACGTCGACGTGACCGGCGCCCGCCACGTCCACCTGAGGATCACCGACACCAACGGAACGAAGAGCGGCGACCACGGGGACTGGGCGGCCGCCCGGTTCGACTGCGCCTGACGTTCCCGGTCGTGGTGGGGCGTCCGACCACCACGGGCAGGGAGGACGCGTACGGGAGGGGCGGTCGCGCCGCCCCTCCCGTACCGGTCACTCCTCGGCGTCGTCGCCGTCCGGCTCCTCGCCCCGGTCCGCGTCAGAGCTCCCTTGCGGATCCGGGTCCGCGCCGGGGACCGCCTCCGGACCCGGCTGCTGCGGCTTCGGCGGACGGGTCCGCTCGCCCGGACCGTCCCTCAGGTACGAGGTCTCGCCGCCTTCGGTCGCCACCCCGGGCCCCGGACCCTGGCCCGGGTCGCGGCGCCGCAGATAGCGCTCGAACTCGCGGGCGATGGCCTCTCCGGAGGCCTCCGGCAGCTCCGCCGTGTCCCGCGCCTCCTCCAGGGTCTGCACGTACTCGGCGACCTCGCTGTCCTCGGCTGCCAGCTGGTCCACGCCCAGCTGCCAGGCTCGCGCGTCCTCCGGCAGTTCGCCCAGCGGGATGTGCAGGCCGATCAGGTCCTCGAGGCGGTTGAGCAGCGCCAGCGTCGCCTTCGGGTTCGGCGGCTGCGACACGTAGTGCGGCACCGCCGCCCACAGACTCACCGCCGGGACGCCGGCGTGGGTGCAGGCCTCCTGGAGGATGCCCACGATGCCCGTCGGGCCCTCGTAGCGGGTCTCCTCCAGGTCCATCGTGCGGGCCAGGTCGGGGTCGGAGGTGACGCCGCTGACCGGCACCGGCCGGGTGTGCGGGGTGTCGCCGAGCAGCGCGCCCAGGATCACCACCATCTCCACGCCCAGCTCGTGGGCGAAGCCGAGCAGTTCGTTGCAGAACGAACGCCAGCGCATCGACGGCTCGATCCCGCGCACCAGGACCAGGTCCCGGGGCTTCTCGCCGCCGATCCGCACCACGGAGAGCCGGGTCGTCGGCCAGGTGATCTTCCGGACGCCGCCGTCCAGCCACACCGTGGGCCGGTTGACCTGGAAGTCGTAGTAGTCCTCGGCGTCGAGCGCCGCGAACACCTCGCCCTTCCACTCCCGGTCCAGATGGGCGACCGCCGCGGAGGCGGCGTCACCGGCGTCGTTCCACCCCTCGAACGCGGCCACCATGACCGGGTCGATCAGCTCGGGAACCCCCTCGAGCTCGATCACCCAGCGCCTCCTTCGTCGAAGTTCCTGTCGTACGGACCAACCTTACGGCTTTCCCCGGCCGCGTCGGCCTTGATCAACTACCCAGGAAAACCGGGGCGCACACGGAACGGGTAAGGGGCGGTCTCCAATGGAGACCGCCCCTTACCGCACCGCTCACTTGCGCAGCATGTCCTCGACCTTGCCGCGGATCTCGTCGGTGGCGAGGCCGCGGATGGTCAGGGTGGTGCGGCGGCGCAGCACGTCGTCCGCGGTCTCGGCCCACTCCAGGTCGCGGGCGTAGGCGACCTGGGCCCAGATCTCCGGCGCGTCGGGGTGGATGCGCTCGGCGAGCTCGGGGTTCTCGTTCGCCATGCGGGCGATGTCGAAGGCGAGCGAGCCGTAGTGGGTGGCCAGGTGCTTGGCGGTGTCGGCGGACATCCGCGGGCCGGGCGCCGGGCCGTCCACGAGCAGCCGGTGGGCGACCGCGTTCGGGTTCGCGATGCCCGGCAGCGGCAGCCGCTTCGGCAGCGTGGACACGGACTCGTAGTCCTCGCCCAGCGGGTGACCGGGCAGCGACTCCAGCTTCTTCATGATCGTGCGGCCGATGTGGCGGAAGGTGGTCCACTTGCCGCCGGCGACCGACAGCATGCCGCCGCGGCCCTCGGTGACGACCGTCTCCCGCTTGGCCTTGGAGGTGTCGCCCGGACCGCCCGGCAGTACCCGCAGGCCGGCGAAGGCATAGGTGATCAGGGAGCGGTCGAGCTGCTGGTCGCGGATGGAGAAGGCGGCCTCGTCCAGGATCTGGGCTATGTCCTTGTCGTTGACCGCGACCTCGGCCGGGTCGCCCTCGTACTCCTCGTCGGTGGTGCCGAGCAGGAGCATGTCCTCCCACGGGAGGGCGAAGGTGATCCGGTACTTGTCGATCGGGGTGGCCAGCGCGGCCTTCCACGGGGAGGTGCGCTTGAGCACCAGGTGGGCGCCCTTGGAGAGGCGGATGGAGGGCGCCGCGTTGGGGTCCTCCATCTTCCGCAGGTGGTCGACCCACGGGCCGGTGGCGTTGAGCACCAGGCGGGCGGTGACGCCGAACTCCTCGCCGGACAGCCGGTCCCTGAGCTCGGCGCCGGTGACCCGGCCCTTGGTGAAGCGCAGGCCGGTGACCTCGGCGTGGTTGAGGACGACCGCGCCGGCGTCGACGGCGGCGCGGACCGTCATCAGCGCCATGCGGGCGTCGTTCATCTGGTCGTCGCCGTAGACGGCGACGGCCTTCAGGTTGTCGGTGCGCAGCTCCGGCACGTCCTGGGCGGCCTTGGCGGGGCTCAGCAGGTGGCCGACGCCGTCACCGAAGGCCGACAGGGCGCTGTAGGCGAAGACGCCGGCGCCGAGCTTGGCCGCGCCGTGCGGGCCGCCCTTGTAGACGGGCAGGTAGAAGGTGAGCGGGTTGGACAGGTGGGGGGCCACCTGGCGGGAGACCGCGCGCCGCTCGAAGTGGTTCTCCGCGACGAGCTTGACCGCGCCGGTCTGCAGGTAGCGCAGACCGCCGTGGAGGAGCTTGGAGGAGGCGGAGGAGGTGGCGCCGGCGAAGTCGCCGGCGTCCACCAGGGCCACCCGCAGCCCGGACTGCGCGGCGTGCCAGGCGGTGGAGATGCCCAGGATGCCGCCGCCGATCACCAGGAGGTCGTACGTCGCCTTGGACAGCTGCTCCCTGGTCTCGGCGCGGGTCGGAAGCGAACCGGCGGCCGGGTGCGTCCCCAGGGAGGGGAGGCTCTGCAGGGTGGTCATCGCGAATTGCTCCTCGTCAGTTCTCTTCTGCTTCGATCCAGCCCATGGAGCGCTCTACGGCCTTGAGCCAGTTCTTGTACTCGCTGTCGCGCTTGTCGGCGTCCATGCGAGGGGTCCACTCGGCGGCCCGGCGCCAGTTGGCGCGCAGCGCGTCGGTGTCGGGCCAGAAGCCGACGGCCAGGCCGGCGGCGTAGGCGGCGCCGAGGCAGGTGGTCTCGGCGACCATCGGGCGCACCACGGGGGCGTCCAGGAAGTCGGAGAGGGTCTGCATCAGCAGGTTGTTGGAGGTCATGCCGCCGTCGACCTTGAGGGCCGTCAGCTCGACGCCGGAGTCCTTGGTCATGGCGTCGGTGATCTCACGGGTCTGCCAGGCGGTGGCCTCCAGGACGGCACGGGCGATGTGCGCCTTGGTGACGTAGCGGGTGAGGCCGGCGATGACACCGCGGGCGTCGGAGCGCCAGTACGGGGCGAAGAGGCCGGAGAAGGCGGGCACGAAGTAGGCGCCGCCGTTGTCCTCGACCGAGGAGGCGAGGGTCTCGATCTCGGCGGCGGACTTGATGAGGCCCATCTGGTCCCGCATCCACTGCACCAGGGAGCCGGTGACGGCGATCGAGCCCTCCAGCGCGTAGACCGGCTTCTCGTCGCCGATCTGGTAGCCGACGGTGGTCAGCAGACCGCTGTAGGAGTTGATGATCTTGTCGCCGGTGTTCATCAGCATGAACGTTCCGGTGCCGTACGTGGACTTGGCCTCGCCCTCGGCGAAACAGGTCTGGCCGAACAGGGCGGCCTGCTGGTCGCCGAGCGCGGAGGCGACCGGGACGCCGTCGAGGACGCCGCCCTTGACGGTGCCGTACACCTCGGCGGAGGAGCGGATCTCCGGCAGCACCGCGGCCGGGATGTCCATGGAGGCGAGGATGCGCTCGTCCCAGGCCATCTCGTGGAGGTTCATCAGGAGGGTGCGGGAGGCGTTGGTGACGTCGGTGACGTGGTGGCCGCCCTCGACACCGCCGGTCAGGTTCCAGATGACCCAGGAGTCCATGGTGCCGAAGAGGATGTCGCCGCGCTCGGCGCGCTCGCGCAGGCCCTCGACGTTGTCGAGCAGCCAGCGGACCTTGGGGCCGGAGAAGTACGAGGCGAGCGGGAGGCCGGTCTCGCGGCGGAAGCGGTCCTGGCCGACGTTGCGGCCGAGTTCCTTGCACAGGGCGTCGGTGCGGGTGTCCTGCCAGACCAGCGCGTTGTGCACCGGCTCGCCGGTGTTCTTGTCCCACATCAGGGTGGTCTCGCGCTGGTTGGTGATGCCGATCGCCTTGACGTCGGCCGCGGTGATGCCGGCCTTGGCGATGGCGCCGGCGACGACCTCCTGGACGTTGGTCCAGATCTCCATGGCGTCGTGCTCGACCCAGCCCGGCTTCGGGAAGATCTGCTCGTGCTCCTTCTGGTCGACGGAGACGATGCGGCCGTCCTTGTCGAAGACGATGCAGCGGGACGAGGTGGTGCCCTGGTCGATGGCGGCGATGAACGGTCCGGCGGTGTGGGCGTCGGTCACGGTGTACTCCAAGGGAAGGCTGGAAGAAGGACGGCTCAGACGAACGCGAGCTTGTAGATACCCGCGGCGATGGCGCCGCCGATCAGCGGACCGGCGACCGGGATCCAGGCGTAGCTCCAGTCGGAGCCGCCCTTGTTCGGCAGCGGGAGGAGGGCGTGCACGATGCGTGGGCCCAGGTCGCGGGCCGGGTTGATGGCGTAGCCGGTCGGGCCGCCCAGCGAGAGGCCGATGGAGACGACCACGAAGGCGGTGATCAGGGCGCCGATGACGCCGAGGCCCTTGCCGCTGTCGTTGAGGCCCTGGGTGAGCACGGCCAGCACCAGCACGACGGTGCCGATGATCTCGGTGGCGAGGTTCTGCCAGGGGTTGCGGATCTCCGGGCCGGTGGAGAAGACGCCGAGCACCGGACCCGCCTTGGGAGCGGCCTTCTGGTCGACCATGCCCTCCTCGTGCGGGGTCGAGATGATCGACTCGTCCGTGAGGTGGGCCCGGAACTGGCCGTAGTAGGCGATCCAGACCAGCGCCGCGCCGATCATGGCGCCGAGCATCTGGCCGGCGACGTAGACCGGCACGTCGCTCCAGTCACCGCTCTTGATCGCTATGCCGATCGTGACGGCGGGGTTCAGATGGGCGCCGGAGAGGGAAGCGGTCATGTAGACCGCCGTCATGACGGCGAAGCCCCACCCGAACGTGATCGCGAGCCAGCCCGCGTTGCGGGCCTTGGAGCTCTTCAGCGTCACGGCGGCGCAGACGCCGCCGCCGAGCAGGATGAGTACGGCGGTACCGATGGTCTCGCCGATGAAGATGTCGGAGCTGGACACCCGCGACTCCTTTGTCCTTCGTCCAGGGGAAGGCGAACCACGGGTCCCTCCGGTGGTTCGCGCCCTCAGGTGAGGGCGTTGCCGGCCCTTGGCACTGTCACACCTTAGCGCGTATTGCCGGTAGCTGTTCGACAATGCCGACCGATGAACGGAAGTTTTGCGCCACGGTTAACAGCGCGTCAAGGGTCGCGAGCGCGAAAAACCCGCCGATAACGCGATCGTTACCGACGGGTTGGAACGTGCTCCGGCGGGGCCGCGCACGCGGCCCCGCGCGCGGCCTCACAAGGGCCCGTGGGGGTCAGAAACGGCCCGCGCCCAGGTCGCGGGAGACCGCGCGGGCGCAGTCCCGGACGGCCGCCACGAGCTCCGAGCGCAGCTCCCCGCCCGCGCAGACCCGCTCCACCGCGCCCGTGATGGCCACCGCCCCCACCGGCATCCGCCGCCGGTCGTGGATGGGCGCCGCCACCGAGGCCACGCCCTCCCAGGTCTCCTCCACGTCCGCCGCCCAGCCGCGCGCGCGGGTCATGTCCAGCAGCGTCTCGAAGTCCGCGAGCCGGGTGACCGTGCGCGGCGTGAACGGCTCCCGCTCGACCTCCACGGCCTCGCTGTGCGCCACCGGGTCGTACGCCGAGAGCACCTTGCCCAGGGCCGTGGAGTGCAGCGGCTGCATGGCCCCCACCTCCAGGACCTGGCGGCTGTCGTCCGGCCGGAAGACGTGGTGCACGATGAGCACGCCCTGCTGGTGCAGCACGCCCAGGTGGACGCTCTCGCCGCTGGAGCGGGCCAGGTCGTCCGTCCAGACCAGGGCCCGCGCGCGCAGCTCGTGCACGTCGAGATAGCTGTTGCCGAGGCGCAGCAGCTCCGCCCCGAGCTGGTAGCGGCCGGACGCCGGGTCCTGCTCGACGAAGCCCTCCGCCTGGAGGGTGCGCAGGATGCCGTGCGCCGTGCCCTTGGCGAGGCCCAGCGAGGAGGCGATGTCCGACAGGCCGAGCCGGCGCTCGCCGCCCGCGAGCAGTCGCAGCATCGCCGCCGCCCGTTCAAGCGACTGGATGTTCTTCGCCATCGCCCGGCCCTTCTCCTCACATGCTGTTCGACAATGCTGAACACTATCGGTCGATGCCGACCTTGTGTCACACCTGACAGTGTCGGACAAGAACGGGCCGGACCGGGAGTCCCCGGACACAGGATGCCGTCCACCTGCTGGAACCCCGTGCCCACCCCGGCACTCACGCGGCTACTCTGGGCCCGTGCACCCTCCGCCGAGGGCGCAAAGCCGACAGCCGTCGCATCCCAGGGAGCCCCATCCATGGCCTCGTCGCCGACCCCTTCCGCCGCACCCGCAACCGCCGCCCGGCGGGCCGACGCCCTCCGCGAGGCCTTCGCCTCCCGGGTCGTCGTCTCCGACGGCGCCATGGGCACGATGCTCCAGGCCCAGGACCCCTCCCTCGAGGACTTCCAGCAGCTCGAGGGCTGCAACGAGATCCTGAACGTCTCCCGCCCGGACATCGTGCGTGCGGTCCACGACGCCTACCTCGCGGTCGGCACCGACTGCGTCGGCACCAACACCTTCAACTGCAACTTCTCCGCGCTCGGCGAGTACGACATCGCCCACCGCATCCAGGAGCTCTCCGAGGCCGGCGCGCGCATCGCCCGCGAGGCCGCCGACGAGTACACGGAGAAGACCGGACAGCAGCGCTGGGTCCTCGGCTCGATGGGCCCGGGCACCAAGCTCCCCACCCTCGGCCACGTCGAGTACGGCACCATCCGCGACGCCTACCAGCAGAACGCCGAGGGCCTCCTCGCCGGCGGCGCCGACGCCCTGCTCGTCGAGACCACCCAGGACCTCCTCCAGACCAAGGCCGCGATCATCGCCGCGCACCGCGCCATGGAGATCGCCGGCTACACCGTCCCGCTGATCACCTCGGTCACCGTCGAGACCACCGGCACCATGCTGCTCGGCTCCGAGATCGGCGCCGCGCTGACCGCGCTCGAGCCGCTCGGCATCGACATGATCGGCATGAACTGCGCCACCGGCCCCGCCGAGATGAGCGAGCACCTGCGCTACCTCGCCCGGCACGCGGGCATCGCGCTCTCCTGCATGCCCAACGCCGGCCTGCCCGTGCTGACCAAGGACGGCGCGCACTACCCGCTCTCGGCCGAGGAGCTGGCCGACGCCCACGAGACCTTCGTCCGCGAGTACGGCCTCAACCTGGTCGGCGGCTGCTGCGGCACCACGCCCGAGCACCTGCGCCAGGTCGTCGAGCGCGTCCGCGGCGTCGTTCCGCCCGTCCGCGAGCCGCACCCCGAGCCCGGCGCCGCCTCGCTCTACCAGACGGTCCCGTTCCGCCAGGACACCTCGTACCTCGCCATCGGCGAGCGGACGAACGCCAACGGCTCGAAGAAGTTCCGCGAGGCCATGCTGGAGGCCCGCTGGGACGACTGCGTCGAGATGGCCCGCGACCAGATCCGCGAGGGCGCGCACATGCTCGACCTGTGCGTGGACTACGTCGGCCGCGACGGCGTCGCCGACATGAAGGAGCTGGCCGGCCGCTTCGCCACCGCCTCCACCCTGCCGATCGTCCTCGACTCCACCGAGGTCGACGTCATCCAGGCGGGCCTGGAGAAGCTCGGCGGCCGCGCGGTCATCAACTCGGTCAACTACGAGGACGGCGACGGCCCGGAGTCCCGCTTCGCGAAGGTCACCCGCCTCGCCCAGCAGCACGGCGCGGCCCTGATCGCCCTCACCATCGACGAGGAGGGCCAGGCCCGCACCGTCGAGAAGAAGGTCGAGATCGCCGAGCGGCTGATCGCCGACCTCACGGGCAACTGGGGCATCCGCGAGTCGGACATCCTCATCGACACCCTGACCTTCACCATCTGCACCGGTCAGGAGGAGTCGCGGGGCGACGGCATCGCCACGATCGAGGCCATCCGCGAGCTGAAGCGGCGCCACCCGGACGTGCAGACCACGCTCGGCCTGTCCAACATCTCCTTCGGCCTCAACCCGGCCGCGCGCATCCTGCTCAACTCCGTCTTCCTCGACGAGTGCGTCAAGGCCGGCCTGGACTCGGCCATCGTCCACGCCTCGAAGATCCTCCCGATCGCCCGCTTCGACGAGGAGCAGGTCACCACCGCGCTCGACCTGATCTACGACCGGCGCACCGAGGACTACGACCCGCTGCAGAAGCTGATGGCCCTGTTCGAAGGCGCCACCGCCAAGTCCCTCAAGGCCGGCAAGGCGGAGGAACTCGCCGCCCTGCCGCTGGAGGAGCGCCTCAAGCGGCGGATCATCGACGGCGAGAAGAACGGCCTGGAGGCCGACCTCGACGAGGCCCTGACCACCACGCCCGCCCTCGACATCGTCAACAACACGCTGCTCGACGGCATGAAGGTGGTCGGCGAGCTGTTCGGCTCCGGCCAGATGCAGCTGCCGTTCGTGCTCCAGTCCGCCGAGGTCATGAAGACCGCGGTGGCCTACCTGGAGCCGCACATGGAGAAGTCCGACGCCGAGGGCAAGGGCACGATCGTGCTCGCCACCGTCCGCGGCGACGTCCACGACATCGGCAAGAACCTCGTCGACATCATCCTCTCCAACAACGGCTACAACGTCGTCAACCTGGGCATCAAGCAGCCCGTCTCCGCGATCCTCGAAGCCGCCGAGGAGCACTCCGCCGACGTGATCGGCATGTCCGGTCTGCTGGTGAAGTCCACGGTGATCATGAAGGAGAACCTGGAGGAGCTGAACCAGCGCGAGCTGGCCGCCAAGTACCCGGTGATCCTCGGCGGCGCCGCCCTCACCCGCGCCTACGTCGAGCAGGACCTGCACGAGATCTACCAGGGCGAGGTCCGCTACGCCCGCGACGCCTTCGAGGGCCTGCGCCTGATGGACGCCCTCATCGCCGTCAAGCGCGGCGTGCCCGGCGCGGCCCTGCCCGAGCTCAAGCAGCGCCGGGTCGCCAAGGGCGCCGCCACCCTCCAGATCGACGAGCCGGAGCCCGGCGGCCGCTCGGACGTCGCCACCGACAACCCGGTGCCGACGCCGCCGTTCTGGGGCACCCGGGTCGTCAAGGGCATCCAGCTCAAGGAGTACGCGAGCTGGCTCGACGAGGGCGCCCTGTTCAAGGGCCAGTGGGGCCTCAAGCAGAACCGCGCCGGCGACGGCCCCTCGTACGAGGAGCTCGTCGAGACCGAGGGCCGGCCGCGGCTGCGCGGCTGGCTGGAGCGCCTGCACACGGAGAACCTCCTGGAGGCGGCCGTCGTCCACGGCTACTTCCCGTGCGTCTCCAAGGGCGACGACCTGATCATCCTCGACGAGGCCGGCAACGAGCGCACCCGCTTCACCTTCCCGCGCCAGCGGCGCGGCCGGCGCCTGTGCCTCGCGGACTTCTTCCGCCCGGAGGAGTCCGGCGAGACCGACGTGGTCGGCCTCCAGGTCGTCACCGTCGGCTCGAAGATCGGCGAGGCCACGGCCGAGCTCTTCGCGTCCGACTCCTACCGCGACTACCTGGAGCTGCACGGCCTCTCCGTGCAGCTGGCCGAGGCACTGGCCGAGTACTGGCACGCCCGGGTCCGCGCCGAGCTCGGCTTCGGCGGCGAGGACCCCGCCGACGTCGAGGACATGTTCGCGCTCAAGTACCGCGGCGCGCGCTTCTCCCTCGGCTACGGCGCCTGCCCCGACCTGGAGGACCGGGCGAAGATCGCCGAACTCCTGGAGCCGGAGCGGATCGGCGTCCACCTCTCGGAGGAGTTCCAGCTGCACCCCGAGCAGTCCACGGACGCCATCGTCATCCATCACCCCGAGGCGAAGTACTTCAACGCTCGGTAACCGGTACGCGGGTAAATCCCTGCGCCCCCTGTGATCGCGACGTACACTGGTCGGTCCAGTGCAGGCCGGTCGCCCACCCCCGTACCGGGGAGGGTGGCCGGCCTCTTCGTCCCTCCATGGAGGTGTGCCGGATGACCAGTACGGTCCCCGCGTCCTTGTTCCGTGCCAACGGGAGCTCCGCGCTGCAGGCGGTCTTCCTCGACATGGACGGCACCCTCGTCGACACCGAGGGCTTCTGGTGGGACGCGGAGGTGGAGGTCTTCGCCGACCTCGGTCACCGGCTCGACGAGGCCTGGCGGGACGTCGTCGTGGGCGGACCCATGACGCGCAGCGCCGGCTACCTGATCGAGGCCACCGGTGCCGACATCACGCTGGAGGAGCTGACCGTCCTGCTCAACGAGAAGTTCGAGCAGCGCATCGACCGGGGCGTGCCGCTGATGCCCGGCGCCGACCGGCTCCTCACCGAACTGGCCCGGCACAACATCCCGACCGCCCTGGTCTCCGCCTCCCACCGCCGCATCATCGACCGGGTGCTCGCCTCGCTCGGCCGGGACCGGTTCGCGCTGACCGTCGCGGGCGACGAGGTGGCCCGCACCAAGCCGCACCCGGAGCCGTATCTCACCGCCGCCCGCGGCGTCGGCGCCGAGCCGGCGCTGTGCGCCGTCGTCGAGGACACCGCGACCGGCGTCGCGGCGGCCGAGGCGGCCGGCTGCCGGGTCGTCGCGGTGCCCTCCGTCGCCCCGATCGCGCCCTCCGCGGGCCGGGTCGTGGTCCGCTCCCTGGAGGAGGTCGACGTGCCCTTCCTCCGGACCCTGATCGCCTCGCCCAGGACCCACTGACCGCCCGCGCCGTTCGCGCCCGGAAACTTCAGGCCATCCGCCGGAAGGAACCCTGAGTGACTTTGGTCACCCAGAGTGCCGACCGGAGGGTGGCCTGTCTGCGTGCGGTGTCCCGAAACCACCGGTTACACCCCACCCTTGTGTCCCGGTTCGCTCCCGCGCGTACGAATCATTCCCGCGCATGACTATCGAACGCACCGTATTCATGCTCGCCGGCCGAGCGCCCTCGCGGTCTTCCCCGTCCGGTGGCACTGGTGTAGCCCACTAATCTTTCGCACGTACTCCGCCGCACCCTCCGCGTGCCCCGGCGGCCACCCAAGTCGCCGCGTACACAGGACCGATCGCACCCCCTCCCGGCCCGATCGCCACGCCCCGACCGGGCGTCCGGCGGAGTGACCGAAGCCGCTGTACCAATGCCGGCCGTCACCCCGTGCCGGATGAGGAGAACGTCCCTGATGAACCGCAAGACCCTGGTGCTGCCGATCGTGGCCGCACTGCTCACCCCCGTGCTCGCCGGCTGCGGTGGAGGGGACGAGAGCAGAGCGATCGTCGTCGGCACCACGGACCAGTTCGTCGCCACCGAGGACGCCCCCGCCCCGCTCGACCCCGCCTTCGCCTACGACACCGGCGCCTGGAACATCCTGCGGCAGACCCTCCAGACCCTCATGCACGTCCCGCGCGGCGGCGGCGCCCCGGTGCCCGAGGCGGCCCAGAGCTGCGGCTTCTCCGACAAGGAGAGCGAGAGCTACCGCTGCAAGCTCCGTGAAGGACTCACCTTCGCCGACGGCACCCCGATCACCGCCGAGGACGTCAGGTTCTCCGTCGAGCGCGTGCTCGCCATCAAGTCCGACAACGGCACCGCCGCGCTCCTCGCCAACATCGACACCGTCGAGACCAAGGGCGACCTCGAGGTGATCTTCCACCTCAAGACGCCCGACGCGACCTTCCCGTACAAGCTCTCCACCCCCGTGGCGGGCATCCTCAGCAAGGACAAGTACGACGGGAAGTCGCTGCGCGAGGGCTTCGACGTCGACGGCTCCGGCCCGTACACGATGAAGGCCGAACGCGACGGCGACAAGGCGACGAAGTTCGTCTTCACCAAGAACGCCCGCTACAAGGGCGACATCACCCTGCGCAACGACAAGGTCGAACTCCGCACCTTCGGCGACGCCGACGGCATGGACAAGGCGCTGCGCTCCGACGACATCGACATGGCCGCCCGCGCCATGTCCCAGCCGCAGATCAAGGAACTCACCGAGAAGCCCCAGGAGGGCATCGAACTCACCGAGGTCCCCGGTCTCGAGATCCGCTACCTCGCCTTCAACACCAAGGCCCCCGCCGTCAAGGAGAAGGCCGTCCGGCAGGCCATGGCCTCCGTCGTCGACCGCGGCAAGCTGATCGACCAGGTCTACGGCCCCACCGCCGAGCCCCTCTACTCGCTGATCCCCTCCAGCGTCACCGGCCACGCCACCTCGTTCATCGACACCTACGGCGAGCCCGACCCGTCGAAGGCCGCCAAGCTGCTGCGCGAGGCCGGCGTCAAGACGCCCGTCCCGGTCACCCTGCACTACACCACCGACCACTACGGCGCCGAGACGGCCGACGAGTTCGAGGCGCTGCGCGACCAGCTCAACGCCACCAAGCTCTTCGACGCCCGTATCCAGGGCACCGAGTGGTCCCGGTTCCGCCCGGCCCAGAAGCGCGGCGACTACGCCGTCTACGGCCTCGGCTGGTTCCCCGACTACCCGGACCCGGACAACTACGTCGCTCCGTTCCTCGACAGCGACAACTTCCTCAACACCCCCTACGTCAACCAGTCCGTCCGTGACCGGCTCATCCCGCAGTCGCGCCGCGAGGCCGACCGCACCGCCGCCGCCCCGGTCTTCGAGCAGATCCAGAAGATCGTCGCCAAGGACGTCCCCGTCCTGCCGCTGTGGCAGGGCAAGCAGTACGTCGCCGCCCGCGACGACATCACCGGCGTCGAGTGGTCGCTGAACACCTCCTCCGACATGCTCCTGTGGGAGCTCGACCGCGGCACCGCCTGACCCCTTCGTTGTACCGGCCGCGCAGCGGTTGCGCGGCCGGCCTGGCAAGAGATCAAGAGGCAAGTTCTGTGAAGGCACACAACAAGTGGCTGACCGCCCCGCTCGCCGCGGGCCTGGCCGCGACCATGCTCAGCGGCTGCGGCACCGAACAGGGCGGTGACTCCGGCGGCGCCGGGGCCGTCGTCCGCGTCGGCATGTCGGACGAGATCATGGCGACCGACCCGGCCGCCGGTTACGACCCCGGCTCCTGGCTGCTGTTCAACAACGTCTTCCAGTCCCTGCTCGCCTTCCCGAAGGGCGCCTCCGAGCCCGAGCCCGAGGCGGCCGACAAGTGCGGCTTCTCCGGCGGCAGCAAGATCTACACCTGCACCCTGCGCGACGGCCTGAAGTTCTCCAACGGCAACCCGCTCACCTCGGAGGACGTCAAGTTCTCCTTCGAGCGCGCCCTGAAGATCGCCGACCCCAACGGCCCCGCTCCGCTGCTCTCCTCGATCGACTCCATCGAGACCCCCGACGAGAAGACCGTCGTCTTCAAGCTGAAGGTCCCCGACGCCACCTTCCCCAGCAAGATCGCCTCGGGCGCCGGTTCCATCGTCGACCACCGCGAGTACCAGGCCGACGGCCTGCGCACCGACGGCAAGGCCGTCGGCTCCGGCCCGTACAAGCTCGACTCCATCAGCGACACCGAGGCCGTCTTCAGCGCCAACGACTCCTACCAGGGCAACGCCAAGCGGAAGAACGGCAGCGTCACCCTCAAGCTCTACCAGGGCGACCGCGAGGCCCTGGCCAAGGCCCTCTCCGCCGGCGACGTCGACGTCGCCTACCGAGGCCTGGCCGCCGACGACATAGCCGCCCTGGAGAACTCCCAGGGCGACAAGGGCATCCAGGTCGTCCAGGGCTCCAGCGCCGAGGTCCAGCACATGGTCTTCAACGTCAAGGACCCCGTCGTCGGAAAGCTCGGCGTCCGCAAGGCCATCGCCCACCTGGTCGACCGCGAGGCGCTCGTCCAGAACGTGTACAAGTCGACCGCGACGCCGCTCTACTCCATCGTCCCGGCCGGCATCGCCGGACACTCGACCTCGTTCTTCGACACCTACGGCGAGCCCGACAAGGCCAAGGCCAAGGCCGCGCTGCGCAAGGACGGCATCACCGAGAAGGTGAAGCTCACCCTCTGGTCCACGCCGAACCGCTTCGGCCCCGCCACCGACCAGATGATGGAGGCCATCGCCGGCCAGCTCAACGCCAGCGGCCTGTTCGACGCCAAGGTCCAGTCCGTCTCCTTCGAGCAGTACGAGAAGGACATCGCGGCCGGCAAGTACGGCGTGTACGTCCGCGGCTGGGTCCCCGACTACCCGGACGCCGACAACTTCACCTCCCCGTTCTTCGGCGACGACAACGTCCTCGGCAACCGCTACGAGAACGCCCTGATCACCGGCGAGCTGCTGCCCGCCGTCGCCGCCTCCCCGGACCGCTCCCAGACCGGCTCCACGTACACCAAGGTCCAGGACCTCGTCGCCGACGAGCTCCCGCTGCTGCCGCTGTGGCAGGGCAAGCAGTACGCGGTGGCCCGCGAGGGCGTCACCGGCCTCGAGTGGACCCTCGACGCGTCCACCGTCTTCCGCTTCTGGGAGATCAAGAAGGGCTGACGCCCCTCCGCCACGACGAGGGCCCGGCGCGCCTGCGGCGCACCGGGCCCTCACCCGTACCTCGAGACTCACTGCGCGCCGGGGCGCACCAGACCGCTCTCGTACGCGTACACCGCCGCCTGCACCCGGTCCCGCAGGCCCAGCTTCGTCAGCACGTGCCCGACGTGCGTCTTCACCGTCGTCTCGCTGACGAACAGGTCCGCCGCGATCTCCGCGTTCGACAGACCCCGCGCCACCAGCTTCAGCACCTCGACCTCGCGGTCGGTCAGCGTGTTCAGCGTGTCCGGCACCTGCTCCTCGCCCGACGGCAGATGCGCCGAGTACTTGTCGAGCAGCCGGCGCGTGATCGACGGCGCCAGCATCGCCTCGCCCGCCGCCACCACCCGGATCGCCTGCACCAGCTCGTGCGCCGGGGCGTCCTTCAGGAGGAAGCCGCTCGCCCCCGCCCGCAGCGCCTCCACCACGTACTCGTCGAGGTCGAACGTGGTCAGCACCAGCACCTTCGCCGGACCGTCCCGGCCCGGACCGGTGATCTGCCGCGTGGCCTCCACGCCGTCCATCCGCGGCATCCGGATGTCCATCAGCACCACATCGGGCTGCAGCGCCCGCACCTGGTCCAGAGCCTGGAGACCGTCCCCGGCCTCACCCACCACCGCGAGGTCCTGCTCGGCCTCCAGGATCATCCGGAAACCGGTGCGCAGCAGCGGCTGGTCGTCGACCAGTAGGACGCGGATAGCCACGGACAACTCCTTCACGGCGTGGGCTGGACCTGATCCATTCTGCCCTGGGCCTACTCCGCGGACTCCGGCGGGCGCGCGGGCACCACCGGCAGCGGATACACCGGGGGAGTGCCGCCGAACTCCGGACACACCGCCTGGTGGTCGCACCAGCCGCACAGCTTCGTCGGCCGCGGCCGCCAGTCACCCGTCTCCGTCGCCAGCCGGATCGCCTCCCACAACGCGTGCAGCTTGCGCTCCACCCGCAGCAGATCCGCCTCCACCGGGTCGTACGTCAGGACGTCGCCGCTGCCCAGGTACACCAGCTGCAGCCGGCGCGGCACCACGTTCCTCAGCCGCCAGACCACCAGCGCGTAGAACTTCATCTGGAACAGCGCGCCCTCGCTGTACTCGGGCCGCGGCGCCTTGCCCGTCTTGTAGTCGACGATCCGCACCTCGCCCGTCGGCGCCACGTCCACCCGGTCGATCACCCCGCGCAGCCGCAGCCCGGACGCCAGCTCCGTCTCCACGAACAGCTCGCGCTCCGCCGGCTCCAGACGCGTCGGGTCCTCCAGCGTGAACCACCGCTCGACCAGCGCCTCCGCCTCCGACAGCCAGCGCGCGAGCCGCTCGGCCCGCGGCTCCGTCGGATCCGTGCCCGGCGCGTCCTCCGCGAACAGCTCGGCGAGCTCCGGACGCGACTCCAGGAGCCGGTCCCACTGCCCCGGGATCAGCGCCTTCGCCCGCGGCACCGTCCGCTCCACCGCCGGCGCGTCGAACAGCCGCTCCAGCACCGCGTGCACCAGCGTGCCGCGCGTCGCCGCCGCACTCGGCTTCTCCGGCAGCCGGTCGATCACCCGGAACCGGTACAGCAGGGGGCACTGCATGAAGTCGCTCGCCCGCGAAGGCGACAGCGACACGGGCGGCCGTGCCTCCACGGCGCCCACCGGCGGCTGCTCGCTCGTACTCATGACAAAGACCCTACGGCCCGCCACCGACAGTCCGTACCCGTCCGACCCTGATCCACCCGACGGGCGCGCGCGGAATACCATCGACGCAGGACCCGTCGCGCTGCATGATCGAACCGTGACCGAGTGCGCGGGCCGAGCGGCCCGGCGACGAGAGGAACCCGTGAACCAGGACGAGTCCAAGCCGCAGCGGACCGAGGAGCCAGGCGGTGGCATCCTCATGGGCCGGCCCTTCGGCGTGCCCGTCTACGTAGCCCCCAGCTGGTTCCTCGTCGCCGCCCTCATCACCTGGGTCTTCGGCGACCAGATCGAACGCGTCCTGCCCGAACTCGGCGCCGCCCGCTATCTCGTCTCGCTGTTCTTCGCCATCGCCTTCTACGCCTCCGTGCTCGTCCACGAACTGGCCCACACGCTCGCCGCGCTCCGCTTCAAACTCCCGGTGCGCCGCATCCAGCTCCAGTTCTTCGGCGGCGTCTCCGAGATCGACAAGGAGACCGAGACCCCCGGCCGCGAGTTCGTCCTCGCCTTCGTCGGCCCGCTGCTCTCCCTCGTCCTCGCCGGACTCTTCTACCTCAGCCTCTACGCGGTCGAACCCGGCACCGTGCCCGGCGTACTCCTCGGCGGGCTGATGATCTCCAACCTGATCGTCGCCGTCTTCAACCTGCTGCCCGGCCTGCCGCTCGACGGCGGCCGCATGCTCCGCGCCGTCATCTGGAAGATCACCGGCAACGCCATGAGCGGCACCGTCGCCGCCGCCTGGGTCGGCCGCGCCCTCGCCATCACCGTCCTCATCGGCCTCCCGCTCCTCACCCGCACCGGCTGGCTCGGCAACTCGCCCGAGGACATCTCCGGCTTCACCACCGTCACCGACGCCCTGCTCGCCGCGATCCTCGCCGCGATCATCTGGACCGGCGCAGGCAACAGCCTCCGCATGGCCCGGCTGCGCGAACACCTCCCCGAGCTGCGCGCCCGCGCCCTCACCCGCCGCGCCATCCCCGTCGAGCCCACCACCCCGCTCTCCGAGGCCCTCCGCCGCGCCAACGAGGCCGGCGCCCGCGCCCTCGTCGTCGTCGACGGCCACGGCGCACCCACCGGAATCGTCCGCGAGACCGCCATCGCCGCCCTCCCCCAGCACCGCCGCCCCTGGGTCGCCGTCAGCGCCCTCACCCAGGACCTCGTCGACGGCATGAGGGTCCCCGCCGAGCTCACCGGCCAGCCCCTCCTCGACCACCTCCGCGCCAGCCCCGCCACCGAGTACCTGGTCGTCGAGGAGACCGGCGAGATCTACGGCGTGCTGTCCACCGCCGACGTCGAGAAGGCCTTCGTCAAGGCCATGGCACGACCCTCCTCGTAACACCGGCACGCGGCTTCCGAGCACGGTCGACCGTCGGTGCCGACTTGAGCGGACCGGAGGCGAGGAAGCCCTTGATAAGGTGCTCACATGTCCGAACCGACCGGTGCCGCCCGCCGTCGCGGGCCCTTCAAGGTCGGGGACCAGGTCCAGCTCACCGACCCCAAGGGACGCCACTACACGTTCACGCTCGAGGCCGGGAAGAACTTCCACACCCACAAGGGGTCCTTCCCGCACGACGAGCTGATCGGCGCTCCCGAGGGCAGTGTTGTCCGTACCACGGGAAACGTCGCCTACCTTGCGCTGCGCCCCCTGCTCCCCGACTACGTCCTGTCCATGCCCCGCGGCGCCGCCGTGGTCTACCCCAAGGACGCGGGGCAGATCCTGGCCTTCGCCGACATCTTCCCCGGCGCCCGCGTCGTCGAGGCGGGCGTGGGCTCCGGCTCGCTGAGCTCCTTCCTCCTGCGCGCCATCGGGGACAGCGGCATGCTGCACTCCTACGAGCGCCGCGAGGACTTCGCCGAGATCGCCAAGGGCAACGTCGAGCGCTACTTCGGCGGCCCCCACCCCGCGTGGCAGCTGACCGTCGGCGACCTCCAGGACAACCTGTCCGACACCGACGTCGACCGCGTCATCCTCGACATGCTCGCCCCCTGGGAGTGCCTGGAGGCCGTCTCCAAGGCGCTCGTCCCCGGCGGCATCCTGTGCTGCTACGTGGCCACCACCACGCAGCTCGCCCGCACCGTGGAGTCCATCCGCGAGTTCGGCTGCTACGCCGAGCCGCAGCCCTGGGAGTCCATGATCCGCAACTGGCACGTCGAGGGCCTGGCCGTGCGCCCCGATCACCGCATGATCGGCCACACCGGCTTCCTCGTCACCGCCCGCCGCCTCGCGGACGGCGTGGAGCCCCCGATGCGCCGCCGCCGGCCCGCCAAGGGCGCCTACGGCGAGGACTACGAGGGCCCCAACAAGGGCTGACGCCTCACCGGGGCTGACGCCCCGACAACGCAACGGTGCCGCCGCCGAGTTCCCGCCCCAGGGCGAGGAAGTCGACGGCGGCACCCTCATGTTCGGAGCCGCACCGGAGCCCGCACGGCCCGAGCCCCGGCCCGTAACGCCCGTGTCCCCCCACCCGTGACCCGCCCGCGACCCCGCGCGCCGGCCCGCAACACCGGAGCCGACCCCGCCTGTTCCGCACTCCTGTGACGTGTGGCACGATGCCCGCAACTCCTTCCGCACCACCCTCACAGGAGACTTCTCGCGTGCAGACCTCCGCCGTCACGGACCTCGCGCACACCCACGCCCGCCCGGTGCACTGGCTGACCACCGCCACCGCCATGGCCGCGGTCGTCGCCCTCGCCGGCCTCCTCCAGCCCGACCCCGCCGGAGCCACCGGCGCGCACGGCGCCCCCGCCCCGCGGCCCGCGCCCGACGCCGACACCGCCCACTACCCCCTGGAATGCGGCGGAGCGCCCAGCACCATCGCCCGACGGGCCACCGGCGACCTCGACGGCGACGGAAACCCCGAAACCGTCGCAGTCGTACACTGCGAAGCCGGCTCCGGCACACCGCCCAGCGGCATCTACGTCCTCACCCACGGCAAGGGCACCGGCACACCCGCCGCACGCGTCGTCGCCACGCTCGTCGAACCCTCGCAGCAGCAGAACGTCGCCGACTTCGCCGTACGCGGCGGAGCGGTCCACGCCACCCTGCTCGGCTACTCCGGCCCCGACGTCCCCAGCTGCTGCCCCGACCAGCGAGAACAGGTCAGCTGGCGCTGGCAGGGCGGAACCTTCGTCCGCACCGCCCAGGACCAGGCACGCGCGGTCTGACCGGCCCGGCCCCCCGGCCCGTCACCGACGCGTCACTCCGCGTCGGGACCGTACACCTCGACGCCGTCCCCGACCCGGCGCACGTGGATGCAGTCGCCCGGGCACTCCTTCGCCGAGTCCACCACGTCCTGCAGCAGCGGCAGCGGCACCGGCGTCGTCGCCCCCGGCTCCTGGAGCAGCTCGTCGTCCGCGCTCTTCACATAAGCGAGCCCGTCGATGTCCAGCTCGAAGACCTCGGGAGCGTACTGCGCGCAGATCCCGTCCCCGGTGCACAGGTCCTGGTCGATCCAGACCTCCAGCGCCTCGCCGGCACCCGCCGCCGGAGCCTCCTGCTGCACGGTCATATCCCCTGCCGTTTCTGCGTCGCGTCGATAAGTCGGGCAAACCCTGACGGGTGTTGACCACCCACGACGATACAACCGGGCGCTTTTGCCGTGCCCGCCGGTGGGTATTCCCCTGGCGTGAGGGGAAGCGCAAGGGTGAAGATCGGACACACCCCGCAGTCTTTTTGATCTAGGGGTTTCAATCATCACCCACCCAGGTAGGGTCAGGAAGCGTCCAGCTCCCCTTGGAGGAGGTGAGGACCGTGGCAGCCCACGACGACGACATCAACCGCGGCATCCGGCCGGGGCGGGGGTCTGAGGACCCCGCCGGCCAGGTTGCCTATCTCGAGCAGGAAATCGCCGTCCTGCGCCGCAAGCTCGCCGACTCTCCGCGTCACACGAGGATTCTCGAGGAGCGGATCGTCGAGCTGCAGACGAACCTGGCCGGCGTGTCCGCTCAGAACGAGCGACTCGCCAATACGCTCCGTGAGGCCCGCGACCAGATCGTGGCCCTCAAGGAGGAGGTCGACCGGCTCGCCCAGCCGCCGGCCGGCTTCGGTGTCTTCCTGCAGGCCAACGAGGACGGAACGTGCGACATCTTCACCGGGGGCCGCAAGCTCCGGGTGAACGTCAGCCCCAGCGTCGAGCTCGACGAGCTCAGGCGGGGCCAGGAAGTCATGCTCAACGAAGCGCTCAACGTGGTCGAGGCCATGGAATTCGAGCGCGCCGGCGACATCGTCACCCTCAAGGAGATCCTCGAGGACGGCGAGCGCGCCCTGGTCATCGGCCACACCGACGAGGAGCGGGTCGTGCGGCTCGCCGAGCCCCTCCTCGACATCACCATCCGCCCCGGAGACGCCCTCCTCCTGGAACCCAGGTCGGGATACGTCTACGAGGTGATCCCGAAGAGCGAGGTCGAGGAACTCGTCCTCGAAGAGGTCCCGGACGTCGACTACGACAAGATCGGCGGTCTGGGCAACCAGATCGAGCTGATCCGCGACGCGGTCGAGCTCCCGTACCTCTACCCCGACCTCTTCAAGGAGCACGAACTCCGGCCGCCGAAGGGCATCCTGCTCTACGGTCCGCCCGGCTGCGGCAAGACGCTGATCGCCAAGGCCGTCGCCAACTCCCTTGCCAAGAAGGTCGCCGAGGTGACCGGCCAGCCCGCCGGGAAGTCCTACTTCCTGAACATCAAGGGCCCCGAACTCCTCAACAAGTACGTCGGCGAGACCGAGCGGCACATCCGCCTCGTCTTCCAGCGTGCCCGGGAGAAGGCGAGCGAGGGCACCCCCGTCATCGTCTTCTTCGACGAGATGGAATCCCTCTTCCGCACCCGCGGCTCCGGCGTCAGCTCGGACGTGGAGAACACCATCGTCCCCCAGCTGCTCGCCGAGATCGACGGCGTGGAAGGCCTGGAGAACGTCATCGTCATCGGCGCCTCCAACCGCGAGGACATGATCGACCCCGCGATCCTGCGGCCCGGCCGGCTCGACGTCAAGATCAAGATCGAGCGCCCGGACGCGGAAGCGGCCAAGGACATCTTCGCCAAGTACCTCACGGCCTCCCTCCCGCTGCACGCCGACGACCTCGCCGAGCACAGCGGATCCAAGGAGGCCGCCGCCCACGGAATGATCCAGTCCGTGGTCGAGCAGATGTACGCGGAATCCGAGGAGAACCGCTTCCTCGAGGTCACGTACGCCAACGGCGACAAGGAAGTCCTCTACTTCAAGGACTTCAACTCGGGCGCGATGATCCAGAACATCGTCGACCGGGCCAAGAAAATGGCCATCAAGGCCTTCCTCGACCACGACCAGAAGGGCATCCGCGTCTCCCACCTCCTCCAGGCCTGCGTGGACGAGTTCAAGGAGAACGAGGACCTGCCCAACACCACCAACCCCGACGACTGGGCCCGGATCTCCGGAAAGAAGGGCGAGCGGATCGTCTTCATCCGCACCCTCGTCACCGGAAAGCAGGGCGCGGACACCGGTCGCTCCATCGACACGGTGGCCAACACCGGTCAGTACCTGTAGTGACGCGCACCGGCTGCGGATGTCCGGAATCCGGGCATCCGCAGCCGTCGCTTTCCACTCACCCAATCGCATTCGATCTCCCCGTACGCGCGCGGCCGCTTTAGGCTCGTGGGTACCGCCGAATCACGCACAGTGCGGGGGTCGGCGCCGGGCAAGGAGGGCCGCATGACCGTACGGCGCGTTATGGGCATCGAGACGGAGTACGGGATCTCCGTCCCGGGGCACCCCAACGCCAATGCCATGCTCACCTCGTCCCAGATCGTCAACGCCTACGCGGCGGCGATGCACCGGGCGCGCCGCGCCCGCTGGGACTTCGAGGAGGAGAACCCGCTGCGGGACGCCCGCGGCTTCGACCTCGCCCGCGAGGCCGCCGACTCCAGCCAGCTCACCGACGAGGACATCGGCCTCGCCAACGTCATCCTCACCAACGGCGCACGGCTCTACGTGGACCACGCCCACCCCGAGTACAGCGCCCCCGAGGTCACCAACCCCCGCGACGCCGTCCTCTGGGACAAGGCCGGCGAGCGGATCATGGCCGAGGCCGCGGAACGGGCCGCCCAGCTGCCCGGCGCCCAGCCGATCCACCTCTACAAGAACAACACCGACAACAAGGGCGCGTCCTACGGCACGCACGAGAACTACCTGATGAAGCGGGAGACCCCCTTCTCGGACATCGTGCGCCACCTGACGCCGTTCTTCGTCTCCCGCCAGGTCGTCACCGGCGCGGGCCGCGTCGGCATCGGCCAGGACGGCCGCGAGCACGGCTTCCAGATCAGCCAGCGCGCCGACTACTTCGAGGTCGAGGTCGGCCTGGAGACCACGCTCAAGCGCCCCATCATCAACACGCGCGACGAGCCGCACGCGGACGCCGAGAAGTACCGCAGGCTCCACGTGATCATCGGAGACGCCAACCTCTCCGAGATCTCCACCTACCTCAAGCTCGGCACCACCGCCCTCGTCCTCTCCATGATCGAGGACGCCTTCATCACCGTCGACCTCGCCGTCGACCAGCCCGTCCGCACCCTCCACCACGTCTCCCACGACCCCGGGCTCCAGTACCTGATCACGCTGCGCAGCGGCCGGACACTCACCGCCGTACAGCTCCAGATGGAGTACTTCGAGCTGGCCAGGAAATACGTGGACGAGCGGTACGGCTCGGACGCCGACGAACAAACCAAGGACGTCCTGACCCGCTGGGAGGACACGCTCAACCGGCTCGAGAACGACCCGATGAGCCTGGCCGGCGAGCTCGACTGGATCGCCAAGCGGGAACTCATGGAGGGCTACCGCAAGCGCGACGGCCTGGACTGGGACGCGGCCCGGCTGCACCTGGTGGACCTCCAGTACGCGGACGTGCGGCCCGAGAAGGGCCTGTACAACCGTCTGGTGGCCCGTGGGCGCATGAAGCGCCTCCTGGACGAGGAAACGGTGGAACGGGCCGAGACGAGCCCTCCAGAGGACACCAGGGCCTATTTCCGCGGCCGCTGCCTGGAGCAGTACGCGGACGACGTGGCCGCCGCCTCCTGGGACTCGGTGATCTTCGACCTCCCGGGCCGGGACTCGCTCCAGCGCGTCCCGACCCTGGAGCCCCTGCGGGGTACCCGGAACCACGTCAAGGAGCTCCTGGACCGCTGCCGGACGGCCGAGGAACTGGTCCGCGTCCTTTCCGGCGGCTGAGGCGGCTGAAATGCCCGGGCACTGGGAATCATGAGACCAGTGCCCGGACGTTGCGGAAACTGCAGGGCCGATGTCAGTCCCGGCTTGTAGGGTCGGATCTTGTACAGACCCACACGAGCGGGCCGATTCGAGCGGGGTGAGGTTTATGGCGACCAAGGACACCGGCGGCGGACAGCAGAAGGCGACGCGTTCCACCGAGGAGGTCGAGGAGACCACGGCGGAGGCGAGCTCCGACCTCAAGGAACGCCAGGAGAAGCTGAGCGACGACGTGGACTCCGTCCTGGACGAGATCGACGACGTCTTGGAGGAGAACGCCGAGGACTTCGTTCGAAGCTTCGTTCAGAAGGGCGGCGAGTAGCCGCTCGGGCGCCCACCCGACCCTCCGTCCCCGGAGCCCCGGAAAGCCGCGGGTCCGGGGACGGATGACAGGCGCAGGCACGGGTAAGGTCCGTGCACAGCAAGCAAGATCGGCCCGTGCGTCCCACGGCGGGCCGTCGTTCCCATCGGAAGGAATCGCGTGGAAGCCAACCCTCGTAGTATCGGGCGTCTGCCGGCGGCCTTCCTGACGCCGGGCTCGTCCTCCTTCATGGACTTCCTCTCCGACCACTCGCCGGAGCTGCTCCCGGGCAACCGGAGGCTTCCCGAGGGGATCGTCGAGGCGCCGCACGGGACGACCATCGTCGCCGCGACGTTCCCCGGCGGCGTGGTGCTCGCCGGTGACCGGCGGGCGACCATGGGGAACATGATCGCGCAGCGGGACATCGAGAAGGTTTTCCCGGCCGACGAGTACTCCGCGGTCGGCATCGCCGGCACCGCGGGTCTCGCCGTGGAGATGGTGAAGCTGTTCCAGCTGGAGCTGGAGCACTTCGAGAAGGTGGAGGGCGCGACGCTCTCCCTGGAGGGCAAGGCGAACCGCCTGTCCACGATGATCCGCAGCAACCTGGGCATGGCCATGCAGGGCCTCGCCGTCGTGCCGCTCTTCGCGGGCTGGGACGAGGGCAAGGAGAAGGGCCGGATCTTCTCCTACGACGTCACCGGCGGCCGCTCCGAGGAGCACGGTTACGCCGCCACCGGCTCGGGCTCGATCTTCGCGCGCGGGTCGATGAAGAAGCTCTACCGGGACGACCTGACCGAGCAGCAGGCCACCACGCTCGTCGTCCAGGCGCTGTACGACGCGGCGGACGACGACTCGGCGACCGGCGGCCCGGACCTGGCCCGCAGGATCTTCCCGATCGTCACCGTCATCACCGACGAGGGCTTCCGCAGGCTCACGGAGGCGGAGTCCTCCGAGCTGGCCCGGTCGGTCACCGAGCGGCGTCTGGAGCAGCCCGACGGGCCGCGCGCCGCTCTGCTCTGACCGTTCGTCGACCCCTGTAGAAGCCCAGAAGAAAGGGACGGTAGCCGGTGTCCACGCCGTTCTATGTCTCACCTCAGCAGGCCATGGCCGACCGGGCCGAGTACGCCCGCAAGGGCATCGCCCGCGGCCGTAGCCTCGTCGTCCTCCAGTACGCCGACGGCATCGTCTTCGTCGGCGAGAACCCGTCCCGCGCGCTGCACAAGTTCAGCGAGATCTACGACCGGATCGGCTTCGCCGCGGCCGGCAAGTACAACGAGTACGAGAACCTGCGGATCGGCGGCGTGCGCTACGCCGACCTGCGGGGTTACACCTACGACCGTGACGACGTCACGGCCCGTGGTCTGGCCAACGTGTACGCCCAGACGCTGGGCACGATCTTCTCCAGCGCGGGCGAGAAGCCGTACGAGGTGGAGCTGGTCGTCGCCGAGGTGGGCGCGGAGCCGGAGGGCGACCAGATCTACCGGCTGCCGCACGACGGGTCGATCGTGGACGAGCACGGCTCGGTCGCGGTGGGTGGCAACGCGGAGCAGATCAGTTCCTTCCTGGACCAGCGGCACCGCGACGGCATGTCCCTCGCCGAGGCGCTGAAGCTGGCCGTGCAGGCGCTGTCCCGGGACACCAACGGCAGTGAGCGGGAGATCCCCGCGGAGCGGCTCGAGGTGGCGGTCCTGGACCGCACGCGTCCGCAGCAGCGCAAGTTCAAGCGGATCGTCGGCCGGCAGCTGAAGCGGCTGCTCGAGGCGGACGACGCGGCCGTGGCGAAGACGGACGACCCGTCGGACGAGGCCGTGGAGGAGTAGGCCGCACGGCCAGAAGCGCAGGGCCCCGGAACCGTACGCGTACGGTTCCGGGGCCCTCGTCGTGGGCGCTCTCGTCGTGGGCGGGGCCTAGACGGCTGGGGCCGGGCCCGAGGAGCCCCGTACGACGAGTTCGGCGGGCAGCTCCGCCGGGTCGGGCCGCTCGCCGGCGAGGACGGCGAGGAGCGCTTCCATGCCCCTCTGGCCGAATTCCTCGGCGGGCAGCCGGACCGTGGTGAGTTCCGGCTCGACCGCGGTGGCGAGGGCCATGTCGTCGAAGCCTGTGACGGAGAGGTCCTCGGGGACGCGCAGCCCGAGTCGGCGGGCAGCCTTGCAGACGCCTGCGGCGAGGATGTCGTCGTCGCAGATCACCGCGGTGGGCCTGGGGCCGGGGGCGGCGAGCGCCTGGTAGGCGGCCTCGTGTGCGGCGCGGACGTGGAGCGCTGCTCGTGCCGTGCGGACCTCCGTTCCGCGCAGGGCCTCGGCGAGGGCGGCGGCGCGTACGTCGAAGGTCCAGGACGGGACGGCGGACGCCAGGTGCAGGAAGCGGCGATGGCCGAGGCCGAGCAGGTGGCCGGTGACCCGGCGCATGCCGTCGGCGACGTCGAGGTTGACGTGTGCGGCGGCGGTGCGGTCGGCGGGGTCGCTGTCGAGCATGACGAGGGGCAGTTCGGTGCCCTGGAAGGCCTTGAGGGCGTCGGTGGCCATGGAGGAGGCGATGACGCCGTCCAGGGAGGCCGGTGCGGAGGCGAAGGGGTCCTTGGCGGGGCCGACGCCGTCGGGGGAGGGGTACAGGACGACGCCGAAGCCGTGCCGGGCGGCCTCGGCGGCGGCGCCGGTGTAGACGTGCGCGAAGAACTCGTTCGTGAGCGCGGGGACGACGAGGAGGGCGGTGCGGGTGCGGCCGAGGCGCAGGCTGCGGGCGGCGAGGTTGGGCCGGTAGGCGAGCGCCTGGGCGGCGGCGCGGACCGACTCGGCGGTGCGTTCCGAGACCCGGCCGCGCCATTTGCCGCCGAGGACGAGGGAGACGGTGGCCTGGGAGACTCCGGCCGCCCGGGCGACGTCCCGGCTGGTCGGCCGAGTGGCGGCGGGCTGTTCCGGCGTGTGCACTGGAGCCTCCGGGTCGGGAACGGGTGCGGTACGCGGGGTGGACCGCCGTGCTGCCGACATGGTACGTATGACCCAGGACGTTATACGTAAAACCTCGGGCGGATGCCCCGGGAGGGGAGCGATCATGGCCACCGAGGCCAGGGCGGGCAGCGGCTATCTGGACATCCTGCGCGCCCCGCACGCCGCGCGCCTGCTGACCGGCACCCTGGTCGGCCGGCTGCCCAACGGCACCGGCCCGGTCGCCATCACCGTCTTCACCCGCGCCGAGGGCGGCAGCTACAGCCTGGCCGGCGGCCTCATCGCCGCCTACGGCCTCGCCACGGCCGTCGGACAGCCGCTCCTGGGCCGCGCCGTCGACCTGAAGGGCCAGCCCCGCGTCCAGCTCCCCGCCGCCGTCGTCTCCGCGCTCGGCATGGCGGCCCTGGCCGTCACCGGCATCGGGAACCTGTTCCTCGCCTACGCCGCCGTCCTGGTCGCCGGGCTCTTCACCCCGCCGCTCGAAGGCGGGCTGCGGGCCCTGTGGCCGAGCGTCCTGGGCCGCGAGGACCGGGTCCACCGGGCGTACGCGCTGGACGCGGTGGCCCAGGAGGTCATGTTCACCGTCGGGCCGCTGCTGCTGACCCTGCTGGTCTCGCTCTGGTCGCCCGCCTCCGCGCTCCTCGTCATCAATCTGCTCGGCGTCCTGGGCGCCCTGTCGGTCGTCGTCTCCAAGCCCTCCCGCGCCTGGCGCTCGGCGCCCCGCGAGGCGCACTGGCTGGGCGCGCTCCGCTCGCCGGGCCTCCTCGCGCTGCTGGCCTCGTTCTTCTTCGTCGGTCTTGCCCTCGGCTCCATCACCGTCGCCGCCGTCGCCTACGCGGACGACCGCGGCAACGAGGCGGTGTACGGCTGGCTGATGGCCGCCCTCGGCCTCGGCGCTCTCGTCGGCGGCGTGGCCTACGGCGCCCGCCAGTGGGCCGGTGCGCCCGAGCGCAGGCTGCGGGTCCTGGTGCTGCTGCTGGCGCTCGGCTACCTGCCGCTGCTGCTGGTGCCCGGGCCGGCCGCCATGACCGCGCTCGCCGCCCTCTCCGGGGTCTTCCTCGCGCCCGCCATCGCCTGCGCCTTCATCGTGGTCGACCGCCACGCGCCGCGGGGGACGGTGACGGAGGCCTTCTCGTGGCTCGTCACCACCTTCGGCGTGGGCGCCGCGCTGGGCTCGGCGGTCTCCGGGCCGGCCGTCGAACTCGCCGGGACCCCGGCCGGTTTCGCCGTGGCCGGCGCCGGCGGGCTCGTCGCCTTCCTCGTCCTCCTCGCCACCGGCCGTGTGCTCGGGCCGCCCGCGGAGGCGCGACACGCCGTGAGCGGGGGCGCGGCGGGCGACGGGGCCGGGGCCGGAGCGACCGAAAAGAACGCGCACTCATCGGAAAATGATCGAAACGGGGCCGTCGAACCCGGTTTCAGCTCAGGTCTTCAGGCGTAATGTTCAGACATGGACCGCCGCATTTTCGGGCTGGAGAACGAGTACGGCGTCACGTGCACGTTCAGGGGACAGCGCCGACTGTCTCCTGACGAAGTGGCGCGCTACCTCTTCCGCCGTGTCGTGTCATGGGGCCGCAGCAGCAATGTCTTCCTGCGGAACGGCGCCCGCCTGTACCTGGACGTGGGTTCGCATCCGGAATACGCAACTCCCGAATGCGACAACGTGGTCGAACTGGTCACCCACGACAAGGCGGGCGAGCGCATTCTCGAAGGACTGCTCGTCGACGCGGAACGCCGCCTGCACGAGGAGGGAATCGCGGGCGACGTCTATCTCTTCAAGAACAACACCGACTCCGCCGGAAACTCCTACGGTTGCCACGAGAACTATCTGGTGGCCCGCCACGGGGAGTTCTCCCGGCTCGCGGACATCCTCATTCCGTTCCTCGTCACCCGCCAGCTCATCTGCGGTGCGGGAAAGGTGCTGCAGACCCCGCGCGGCGCCGTGTACTGCGTGTCCCAGCGTGCCGAGCACATCTGGGAGGGCGTCAGCTCCGCCACCACGCGCTCGCGTCCCATCATCAACACCCGCGACGAGCCGCACGCGGACGCCGAGCGCTACCGCCGGCTCCACGTCATCGTCGGCGACTCCAACATGTCCGAGACGACCATGCTGCTGAAGGTCGGCGCCACCGACCTCGTGCTGCGCATGATCGAGGCGGGCACCGTGATGCGCGACCTCACGCTGGAGAACCCGATCCGGGCCATCCGCGAGGTCAGCCACGACATCACCGGCCAGCGCAAGGTCCGCCTCGCCAGCGGCCGCGAGGCCTCCGCCCTGGAGGTCCAGCGGGAGTACTACGAGAAGGCCGCCGACTTCGTCGACCGCCGCGGCATCCGCAGCGGCACCGTCGCCCAGGTCCTCGAACTGTGGGGCCGTACGCTCGACGCCATCGAGCAGGAGCAGCTCGACCGCATCGAGACCGAGATCGACTGGGTCATGAAGTACAAGCTCCTGGAGCGGTACCGGGCGAAGCACAACATGACCATGTCGCACCCGCGGGTCGCCCAGATAGACCTCGCGTACCACGACATCCACCGCCGCCGCGGCCTGTACTACCTGCTCCAGAAGAACGGCCAGGCGGCGCGGGTCTGCAACGACGTGAAGATCTTCGAGGGCAAGTCGGTGCCCCCGCAGACCACCCGGGCCCGGCTCCGCGGCGACTTCATCCGACGCGCCCAGGAGCAGCGCCGGGACTTCACCGTCGACTGGGTCCACCTCAAGCTCAACGACCAGGCGCAGCGCACCGTGTTGTGCAAGGACCCGTTCCGCTCGGTCGACGACCGGGTGGAAAAGCTGATCGCCGGAATGTAGGACCGGCACAGCTCCGCAGGCGGTCGCACATCGGCCCCGCACGTTTCACGTGCGGGGCCGACGGCATCACAGAGCGGTCCCCTAGAGTGTCCGGACAACTACTGTGCCGTCTGAGATCTGAGGAACTAGTGCGCCGACTTGCCGGCCTGCTCGTCGTCCCGCTTCTGCTGCTCACCACAGCGGCATGCGGCAGCGACGACAAGGGCTCCGATTCCGGTTCGATGAAGAACGGGCTTCCCGCCATCACCGCGGGGGAGAAGTTCGGGGAGAAGCCGACCCTCTCCAAGGGCGTGGGCGACCCGCCGAAGGCCCTCAAGGTCAACGTCATCAGCGAGGGCGACGGCGCGGTCACCAAGAAGGGCGACGCGCTCTCGGTGAACTACCTGGGTCAGGAGTGGGACGAGACCACCCCCTTCGACAACAGCTTCGACCGGAAGCAGCCCTTCTCGCTGACCCTCGGCGAGGGCCAGGTCATCCAGGGCTGGGAGAAGGGCCTGGAGGGCCAGAAGGTCGGCAGCCGCATCGAGATCGGCATCCCGCCGGAGCTCGGTTACGGCGCCCAGGGCCAGGGCGACATCAAGGGCAACGCGACCCTGGTGTTCGTGGTCGACATCCTGAAGGCCGTCACCATCCCGAAGTCCGCCAGTGGCACCGAGGTGGCCCAGGACAACAAGGACCTGCCCAAGGTCGGCACCAACACCGACGGCAAGCAGCCGTCCCTGACCGTGCCCAAGGTCGACCCGCCGACCAAGCTGGTCTCCAACTACGTCCTCGAGGCCAAGGGCGAGACCGTCGCCGCCACCGACACGGTCGTCGTGAACTACGTCGCCGCCCTGTGGAAGGACGGCAAGGTCTTCGACTCGACGTACACGCAGGGCAAGCCCGCCAACTTCCCGCTCGCCCAGCTGACCCTGAAGGGCCTCAAGGACGGCCTCGTCGGCAAGAAGGTCGGCAGCCGCGTCCTGATCGTCGCCCCGCCGTCCGAGGCCTTCGGCGACAAGGAGCAGCAGGGCATCCCGAAGAACTCCACGCTCGTCTTCGCCGTCGACATCCTGGCGAAGGTGTAAGACTGTCCAGGTCGCACAGATCATCGTCTGTGCGGTTCGTAGTTTGTCTGAGGAGCGCACTGCAGTGAACATCGAGAAGCCCGAGGTCGACTTCCCGGTCGGCGAGCCGCCGGCCGACCTGGAGATCAAGGACATCTGGGAGGGCGACGGTCCGGTCGCCGAGGCCGGCGACACGGTCGACGTCCACTACGTGGGTGTGCTGTTCGAGTCGGGCGAGGAGTTCGACGCCTCCTGGAACCGCGGTAACCCGCTCCAGTTCCAGCTCGGTGTCGGCATGGTCATCCAGGGCTGGGACCGGGGCGTCCAGGGCATGAAGGTCGGCGGCCGCCGCCAGCTGACCATCCCCGCGCACCTGGCCTACGGTGACCGCGGCGCCGGCGCCAAGATCGGCCCCGGCGACACGCTGATCTTCGTCTGCGACCTCGTGGACGTGAAGAAGGGCTGATCCGGCCCCTTCGTACGGCCCTGAGGGCCCCCGCCTCCCCGGCGGGGGCCCTCAGGCGTGTCCGGCGGGGGCTCCCGGCCCCTGCCCCGTCCCGGCCCGGCTTTTGTCCGGACACCCCGGGGCGGTACGGTCGGACGTCCGAGAAGTCAATCCGGCAGAAGAGGGTGCGGGGCGTCGATGGCGATTGCCAAGGCCGAGCGGCTGATGAATCTTGCGCTGTGCCTGCTCGGAACCCGCCGTCCGCTGAGCAAGCGGGAGCTCCGCGGCTCCATCGAGGCGTACGTAGAGGCCTTCGGGCCGGGAAACCGCGCGGCCTTCGGGCCGGGCAACGGCCCCGCGGCCGGTGACGACGCCTTCAACCGGATGTTCGAACGCGACAAGGACGACCTGCGCGAGCTGGGCCTGGTCATCGAGACCGTCGAGAACCTCGACGGCGAGACCGGCTACCTCGCCCGCCGCGACTCCAACCGGCTGCCTCCGATCACCCTCGACGCCGAGGAGGCCGCGGCCCTCGGCCTCGCCGCCAAGGTCTGGCAGCAGGCCCGGCTCGCCGGGGCCGCGAGCGGTGCCCTGCAGAAGCTGCGCGCCGCCGGGATGCCGGAGGCGGAGGACTCGTACGACTCCCAGCACAGCGCCCTGGAACCGCGCATCCCGGTGCACGAGGCCGCCTTCGAGCCGCTGATGCTGGCCTGCCGCGACCGCCGGCCGGTCGTCTTTGACTACCGCAAGGCCACCGCCGCCCGCCCCGAGACCCGGCACGTCGAGCCGTGGACCCTGGAGTGCTGGCGCGGCCACTGGTACCTCGCGGGCTGGGACCGGGACCGCGGCGCCGAGCGGGTCTTCCGGCTCTCCCGCATCACCGGCAAGGTGCGCTCCCGGGCGGGCGCCTTCACCGCGCCCGTGCCCGACGTCGTCACCGTCCGCGAGACGGTCGAGAGCTGGGCGGGCGAGACCGCCACGCGCTCCGCCCGGATCCGGCTGCGGGCCGGCTGCGGCTACCCGCTGCGGGCCCGCGCGCTGTCCGTGACCGAGGGCGCGGACGGCTGGGACGAGCTGGAGATCCCGTACGGGCACGGCCTCGACGCCTGGCTCGTGGAGTTCGGGCCGGACGTGGTCGTCCTGGAGCCCGCGGACCTGCGGGCCGACGTGGTGGAGCGGCTGCGCGCCGTCGCCAAGGGCTGAGGGGGAAGGAACGACCATGGCCGCCAACGCCATCGACCAGACGAGGCGCATGCTCTCCCTCGTCACCTATCTCCGGGAGCGCCCGGGTGCGCACGTCGCCGACGTCGCCCGAGCCTTCGGGATCACCGAGGACGAGCTGATCTCGGACCTCGACGTGCTGCCGATGTGCGGCACCAGCTTCCGGGGCGGCGACCTCCTCGACATCGACACCGACGGCGACCGGATCTGGTGGCACAACCCCGACGACGTCGCCGCCCCGCTGCGGCTCGCCGCCGACGAGGCCACCGCCCTGCTCGTGGCGGCGCGCGCGGTGGCGACTCTGCCCGGGCTGCGCGAGGGCGACCGCGAGGCGCTGCTGCGGGCCACCGCGAAGCTGGAGGCGGCGGCCGGCGAGGCGGCCGGGGCGAGCTCCCGGCTCTCGGTGACCTTCGAGTCCGAGGGCGGGGTCTTCGCCGAGGTCGACCGGGCCATCTCCGAGCGGCGCCGGCTGTGGCTGCGCTACTACTCGCCCGCGCGTGACGAGCTGACCGAGCGCGAGGTGGACCCGATCCGCCTCTTCGCCGTCGGCCACACGTACATGGAGGCGTGGTGCCGGCTCTCCGAGGCGCGCCGCACCTTCCGGCTCGACCGGGTCGCCGAGATCAGGATCCTGGACGACCACGCCGCGCCGCCGGAGATCGAGCTGCGGGACCTGTCGGAGGGGCTGGTGCAGCCGTCCGCCGAGGACCCCGAGGTCGTGGTGGAGGTCGGGCCCGGCGGCCGCTGGGTCGCCGAGTACTACCCGCACGACCGGGCCGACGAGCTGCCCGACGGCGGCCTGCGGATCACGCTGCGCACCCCGTCACCGGCCTCGCTGCGCCGGCTGGCGCTGCGGCTCGGCAGCGACGGGCGGATCGTCGCCCCGCAGGAGCTCGCGGACAGCGCCCGGGAGGCCGCCGTGGCGGCACTGGCGGCGTACGAGGGCTGAACAGCAGGGGGAACGTGACGTTCCGGGGGGACCGGACGCTGTTCCCAGTGGGACCGTACCCGTACCGCAGTGGGGAGAGTTGAGGGAAATGTCCGCGATGTCCGCCCTTACGGCGCCGGTCGCCCCGGTCACCTTCAAGGCCGCCTGCCCCGACTGCCGCGCCCGCTTCGAGCTTTCCGCGGGCGCCCTGCGGCTCGCCATCGGCGCGAGCCGCCGCACCACCTTCTACTCCTTCACCTGCCCCGAGTGCGGCAGCGCGGTCCGCAAACCGGCCGGTGAGCGGATCGTCGAGCTCCTCACCGGCGGTGGCGTGAACACCCTGCGCCTGCACACCACCGGCTGACGGGCCGCCGCGCCCGGCCACACCAGCCGGCACCGGCCGCGGCCCGGCCGCACCAGCCACCGGCCCGGCCACCGGCCGCACCGGCCACCGGCCACTCCGGCCGCGGCCCGGCCGCCGGCAAGGTCTAGGCTCGGCACATGTTCTGGCCCATGCTCGCCATCGCCCTCGGCTTCCTCGGCATCGCCGTCCTCGGCGTCCTCGGCATCAAGGTGTTCCTGGAGGCCCAGCGCCTCGGCCGTCAAGTGGCCCGCACCACACAGCGCATCCAGCAGGCCGCCGAGGACCTCGAGAAGGCGGCCGTCGGACTGGCGCGAACGGGCGAGACCCTGCGCTGAATTCGCCCCGCACGCTGCGCGGACGGCCGCCCGCGCCCACGTGCGGTACGCAATCCGGAGTATGCAAGGGCATTGCCGCCCGTTTACTCCTGCGGGTTACGATCGCTAGCAGCGCGGTGGCCGGACGCATGTCCGACCGGCCGGGCACGCACTCCAATGTCGCCTCGGTGAAGAAGGTAAACAGCTATGGGTAGGCTCGGCCCCACCGAGATCATTCTGATCCTCGTCGTGATCATCCTGCTGTTCGGCGCCAAGAAGCTCCCGGACATGGCGCGTTCGCTGGGCAAGTCCGCCCGCATCCTCAAGAGCGAGGCCAAGGCGATGAAGAGCGACGACCAGCAGAGCGCCCCCGCCGACCCGCCGCACCCCGCGCCCCAGGACCAGGCCGCGCCGCGCACCATCCAGGCCGCGCCCGGCGACGTGACCAGCTCGCGTCCCGTGACCGAGCCCACCGACACCACCAAGCGCTGACCCGGTCCGCCGCGGCCGCCGCCGGGGGCGGCGGCCGCCGCACGAGATGAGGACGTGGGTTGCTCAAGTCTGCCCGCAAGCAGGAGAAGGATCCCGAGGGCCGGATGCCCCTCGTGGAGCACCTGCGTGAACTTCGCAACCGCCTCGCGAAGGGCCTGCTGGCCATCGCGGCGGTGACCGTCGTCGCCCTCGTGTACAGCGAGGACCTGATGGTGTTCCTGACGAAGTCGGTACCCAAGTGTCCCGAGGGGACGATGGGCGACGGCGGTAACTGCGCCGTCGTCTCCTTCAACACGCTGATCGCCCCCTTCAGCACGACCATCCAGGTCAGCCTCGTGACCGGCCTCGTCGTCGCGAGCCCGGTCTGGCTGTACCAGCTCTGGGCCTTCATCGCGCCCGGACTGCACAAGCACGAGAAGAAGTACACGTACGCCTTCGTCGGCGCCGCGGTCCCGCTCTTCTCGGCCGGCGCCTACCTCGCGTACCTCATCCTTCCCATCAGCGTGAAGGTGCTCATCAGCCTCACGCCCGAGGGCTCCGCCAACATCCTCTCGCTGGCCGACGTCCTCGACTTCACCCTGCGCATGGTGCTGGTGTTCGGCCTCGCCTTCGAGCTCCCGCTCGTCCTGGTGATGCTGAACCTCACCGGAGTGCTCAGCGGCAGGCGCATGGCCCGCTGGTGGCGCGGCGTGATCATGGGTGTCTTCGTCTTCGGCGCCGTCATCACGCCGACGACCGACCCCGTCGGCATGCTCGCCCTGGCCGGCCCGATCACCCTCCTCTACCTGGCGGCGGTCGGCTTCTCGCTCCTCAACGACAAGCGGCGCAGCCGCAACAACCCCGACGCCGAGCTCGGCGACGACGAGGCCTCGCGGCTCGACCTGACGCCCGAGGCCGTCGGCGAGGTCGAGGCCGTCAGCGCCGCCCGGGCCCTGCCCGAGCAGGCCACCGGGGAGTCGGAAGGCGCCAGGTCGCACCGGCTGAACGGGTACGACGACATCACCTGACCCGTCACGTGCTCCGCCAGGTCCCCCCGGACGCCGTCCGGGGGGACCTGCGCGTTCCCGCCCCCTCCCGCAGTGCCTCGATAAAGATCGCGTCACTGTCAGAGGGGGCGGGTAGGCTCGACAACAAGATGACAGAGGACCTCACACCAGCCGAAGCGTACGCAGCTGCCCGCGCCCGCAACGCGGAGCAGGCCACCGCGCTGGCTCCCTTCCGCGAGATGTACGACTTCGGTCTCGACCCGTTCCAGATCGAGGCATGCCAGGCTCTCGAAGCGGGCAAGGGCGTGCTCGTCGCCGCACCCACGGGCTCCGGCAAGACCATCGTCGGCGAGTTCGCCGTCCACCTCGCCCTCCGGCAGGGCCGCAAGTGCTTCTACACCACGCCCATCAAGGCGCTGTCCAACCAGAAGTACGCCGACCTCGTGAAGCGGTACGGGCACGGGAAGGTCGGCCTGCTCACCGGTGACAACAGTGTCAACGGTGACGCCCCGATCGTCGTCATGACCACCGAGGTCCTCCGCAACATGCTCTACGCGGGGTCGCAGGCACTGTCCGGCCTCGGCTACGTCGTCATGGACGAGGTCCACTACCTCTCGGACCGCTTCCGCGGCGCCGTCTGGGAGGAAGTGATCATCCACCTCCCCGAATCGGTGACCCTGGTGTCACTCTCCGCGACCGTGTCGAACGCCGAGGAGTTCGGCGACTGGCTCGACACCGTCCGCGGCGACACCGAGGTGATCGTCTCCGAGAGCCGCCCCGTGCCGCTGTGGCAGCACGTCCTGGCCGGCCGCCGGATGTACGACCTCTTCGAGGAGGAGACCGACCACGGCGGCCGCGGCGCCTCCCGCCGCGAGGTCAACCCCGACCTGCTGCGCCTGGCCCGCACCGAGAACTCGCGCACGTACAACCCGCGCGACCGGCGCCGCGGCAAGATGGTCCGCGAGGCCGACCGCGAGCGCGAGCGCCGTCAGCGCTCCCGCATCTGGACGCCCGGCCGGCCCGAGGTCATCGAGCGGCTCGACGCCGAGGGCCTGCTGCCCGCGATCACCTTCATCTTCAGCCGCGCCGGCTGCGAGTCCGCCGTCCAGCAGTGTCTCTACGCGGGACTCCGGCTCAACGACGACGAGGGCCGCGCCCGCGTCCGCGAGATCGTGGAGGAGCGCACCGCCGCCATCCCCACCGAGGACCTGCACGTCCTCGGCTACTACGAGTGGCTGGAGGCCCTGGAGCGAGGCATCGCCGCCCACCACGCCGGCATGCTCCCCACCTTCAAGGAGGTCGTCGAGGAGCTGTTCGTCCGCGGCCTCGTCAAGGCCGTCTTCGCCACCGAGACCCTCGCGCTCGGCATCAACATGCCGGCCCGCTCCGTGGTCCTGGAGAAGCTCGTCAAGTGGAACGGCGAACAGCACGCAGACATCACGCCCGGTGAGTACACCCAGCTCACCGGCCGGGCCGGACGCCGTGGCATCGACGTCGAGGGCCACGCGGTCGTGCTGTGGCAGCGCGGCATGGACCCCGGCCACCTGGCCGGACTCGCCGGCACGCGGACGTATCCGCTGCGCTCCAGCTTCAAGCCCTCGTACAACATGGCGGTCAACCTGGTCGACCAGTTCGGTCGGCACCGCTCGCGCGAACTCCTCGAGACCTCCTTCGCCCAGTTCCAGGCCGACCGATCGGTCGTCGGGATCTCCCGGCAGGTCCAGCGGAACGAGGAGGGCCTGACGGGCTACCGCGAGGGCATGACCTGCCACCTCGGCGACTTCGAGGAATACGCGCGGCTCCGCCGCGAGCTCAAGGACCGCGAGACCGAGCTGGCCCGGCAGGGCGCCGCGCAGCGCCGCGCCCAGGCCGCCGCGTCCCTGGAGCGGCTCAAGCCAGGCGACGTCATCCACGTGCCGACGGGCAAGTTCGCCGGCCTCGCGCTCGTCCTCGACCCGGGCGTCCCCGCGGGCCGTACCAACGGGCACCGCGGCTTCGAGCACCACGACGGGCCGCGTCCGCTGGTCCTGACCGCCGAGCGGCAGGTCAAGCGGCTCGCCTCCATCGACTTCCCGGTGCCGGTCGAACCGCTGGAGCGGATGCGCATCCCGCGTTCCTTCAACCCGCGCTCCCCGCAGTCCCGCCGCGACCTCGCCTCCGCGCTGCGCAGCAAGGCCGGGCACATCAACCCGGAGCGGCACCGCAAGCAGCGCTCGGCCGCCGCCGACGACCGCGAGATCGCGCGGCTGCGCACTGAGATCCGGGCCCATCCCTGCCACGGCTGCGACGAGCGCGAGGACCACGCCCGCTGGGCGGAGCGGTACTACCGGCTGCAGCGCGACACCAAGCAGCTGGAGCGGCGGATCGAGGGCCGCACCAACACGATCGCCCGCACCTTCGACCGGATCGTCGCGCTTCTCACCGAGCTCGATTACCTGCGCGGTGACGAGGTCACCGACAACGGCAAGCGGCTCGCCCGGCTCTACGGCGAACTCGACCTGCTCGCCAGCGAGTGCCTGCGCGAAGGCGTGTGGGAGGGGCTCAACCCGGCCGAGCTGGCCGCGTGCGTCTCCGCGCTCGTCTTCGAGGCCCGGCAGTCCGACGACGCCGTCGCGCCGAAGCTGCCGACCGGGAAGGCCAAGGCCGCACTCGGCGAGATGGTGCGGATCTGGGGCCGGCTCGACGCGCTGGAGGAGGAGTTCAGGCTCCACCAGACGGAGGGCGTCGGCCAGCGCGAGCCCGACCTGGGCTTCGCCTGGGCCGCCTACCAGTGGGCTTCCGACAAGGGGCTCGACGAGGTGCTGCGCGAGGCCGAGATGCCCGCGGGCGACTTCGTGCGCTGGTGCAAGCAGGTCATCGACGTGCTCGGGCAGATCGCGGCGGCCGCTCCGAAGGAGAACAGCACGGTCGCCAAGAACGCACGCAAGGCCGTGGATTCGCTGCTCAGGGGAGTCGTCGCCTACAGCTCGGTCGGCTGAGCGGAGAGGAGCTGACCGTGGCGTGGCGGCGGGCGTTCCGGCGGGCGCGGCGGTGGGTGTGACGGTGAACTGACAAGGGTTTTCCACAGGGGTGGCGGAGTGTCGGTTCCTTCCGCTTCCATGAACTCGTACAGCCGAACGAGATCGTGGAGCAATTCCGCAGGGGGGAACCGCACTTGACCACGCACGCCGGTCCGTCCGCCGTCGCCGGCGCGACCGCGGACGGACGGAAGACCGTCCCGGGCCCCCGGGGCGTCCCTTTCCTCGGGAACCTGCCGGAGTTCGGCAAGGACCCCCTGGCCTTCTTCGAACGGCTGCGGGAGCGCGGGGACTTCGTCCGCTGGCGCTTCGGCCGCACCAACTCCCTGTTCATCGCCCATCCCGAGGCCATCGGCGAACTCCTCACCGAGGTCGAGCGGACCTTCGACCAGCCCGACCTGGGCATCGCCTTCCGCACCCTGCTCGGTGAGGGTGTCGTCGTCTCCAAGGGCGCCGACTGGCGTCGCAAGCGCTCCCTCGTGCAGCCCTCGGTGCGGCCCCGTCAGGTCAAGTCCTACGCCGCGACGATGGCCGAGTGCGCGGTCGACCTCGCCGGGCGCTGGACCGACGGCCAGCGGGTCGACATCAAGAAGGAGATGGCCGCTCTCACCCAGCTGATCGCGGTCCGCACCATCTTCGGCGTCGACACCGCCGCCGACGCCGAGGCGATCGGCCGTGCCATGGACGTCGCCCAGAAGGAGATCGGCGCCGAGTTCAGCGGCATCGGGGCGGTACTGCCCGACTGGCTGCCCATTCCCGGCCGGGCCCGCATCAAGCGGGCGACCGCCGTCATCGACGCCGAGGTCGCCCGGGTCGTCGCCCGCCACCGCGACGGCGACACCGAGCGCCCCGACCTGCTCAGCCGGCTGCTCGCCGCGCAGGACGAGACCGGCGCCCACCTCTCCGACCGGGAGATCCGCGACGAGACCGTCACGCTCTACATCGGCGGGCACGAGACCACCAGCTCCACCCTCGTCTGGGCCTGGTATCTCCTCTCCCGCAACCCGCGCGTGGCCGAGGCCCTGGGCGCGGAGCTCGACCGGGTGCTCGGTGACCGCGACCCGGGCTTCGACGACTACGCCGAACTCGCCTACGCCCAGGCCGTGGTGAAGGAGACCCTGCGGCTCTACCCGACGATCTGGCTGCTCACCGGCATAGCGAAGGAGGGCGCCATGCTCGGCGGCGCCCCGGTTCCGCCCGGCACCCGGGTCTGGAGCAGCCAGTGGGCCACCCACCGCGACGCCCGCTGGTACCGGGACCCGCTGGAGTTCCGCCCCGAGCGCTGGCTGACACCGAGGGAGGGCGAGGAGGCGGAGGAGATACCGGAGTACGCCTGGTATCCCTTCGGCGGCGGGCCCCGCGTCTGCCTCGGCACGCGTTTCGCCATGGTGGAGGCGGTCCTGATCCTGGCCGTCCTGGCCCGCCGCTTCCGGCTGGACGTCACCGCCGAGGACGTCCGCCCGGTGCCGGGCCTCACCCTCCAGCCGGACCGGGACGTGCTGGCGACGGTGCGGTCACGCCGGGGCGGGCCCGAAGGGGCCTGAGAGCGCGGATTCGGGGCCGGGCGGGGCGGAGGGAGCGGTCGGCGGCCCTGGGCCGGGCGGGGCTTGGGGCGTGTCCGGTGGATCGGGGCCGGACGTGGCTGGGGAGGTGTCGGCCCTGCATCAGGCCTGGTGAACGAGCTGGCTAGGAGCCCTGGCGGGCCAGGGCTCGCGCCAGGGCGCGCAGGTCGTCGGCGCGCAGGACGCGGTCGCCGAAGCCCGGCAGGGGTACGTGCAGGGCTTCGGCCCAGCGGGGCGGGACGGCGTCCGGTCCGTACATCGCGCCGGCGAGCATGCCGGTGACGGCGGCGACGGTGTCCGTGTCGCCGCCGAGGTCGACGGCGGCGGCGAGGGCCTGCTCGAACGAGGTGGTGGTGCGCAGGGCCCACAGGGCGGAGCCGAGGCAGGGCCAGACGGCGCCGTTGAACTCGGTGGCGTCCTCGGGCCGCCAGTCGGGGGCGAGGACGGTCGCCCACCGGTCCCGGTGGGCTTCGGCGACGTCGCCGAGCACGTCGGGTACGGCCGCGAGCGGGTCCTCGCCGAGGAGGGCGACGCGGACCAGCTCGTGGAGTACCGCCGTGCCCTCCCAGGCGGCGGCGTCCCCGTGGGTGAGGGCGGCGATCCGCCGGGCCGCGTCCATGGTGGCGGCGCGGCCGGCGGAGGCGAAGCGGACGGCCGATGTGGCGGCGCGCATCAGCGAACCGTTGCCGGCAGCACGGCCGTTGAGCTGGAAGTGCAGGGCTGCGGCGATGTCCCAGGTGTCGCCGCCGAGGAGCACGGCCTCCGTCTGCAGGCCGATGTCCTTGGGCTCGGCGGCTGCCCAGCGGCGGAAGCGGTCGAACATGTCCGGCAGATCGAGTCCGCCGCGTTCGAGGAGCGACTCCCCGACGAGCACGGCCATCTGCGTGTCGTCCGTGGCTTCCCCGGGGTCCCAGCCACCGCCCCCGCACATCTCGCCGGTGCCGTCGGGGAAGCGTTCCCGGAACACGCCGGGAAGCCCGAACTCGAAGGGTGCCCCGAGGGCGTCCCCGACGGCGGATCCCAGTACGGCGCCGAAGGCCCGGTCCTCGTCTCGCATGCGGCGAGGCTACAGGCGGGCGGCCTGGGCGTTGGGGTCGGAGGTGGAGCGGTCGGGGTGTCCCGTGCGGGACCGGCGGGCCGCCCGGATCGGGAGGAAGAGGAGGAGGGCGAAGGGGGAGAGGAGGATCGTGAGGACGAGGAGCGGGCCCATGAGGAAGGGCGAGAGGCCGAGGCGGCGGCCCTCGCGGTAGATCCACTGGCCGAGGAGCAGGTCCCAGGCGATGATCTGGGCCCAGACCGCACTCGCCCCGTTGGCGAGCACGGTGAGGTCGCGGAAGGCGTCGATGTCCGGGCTGCTGACCGCCGTCCAGAGCTCCGGCAGGACCGGGGCCACGAGGACCAGGTAGAGCGCGAGGACCGGGAGGACGGTCAGGGGCGAGGCGGCCACCCGGTCCGTGACGCTTCGGCCCGGCGCGAAGATCATCAGCAGCCAGACGGGCGCCGCGAGGAAGAAGGTGAGTTCGAAGAGGAAGCCGGTCATGCGGCGAGCTCCTGACGGTCGGCCGATACGGAGGTCTGAGGGATGCGGAGCGCCAGCGCGGTGGCCACGGCGGTGAGGACGGCGAGGGTGCCGGCCGCGGCGAGGGTGAGGGCGTCGGGGGAGAGCAGCGGCTGGCCGCGCAGGGCCTGCCAGGTGACCAGCACGAAGGTGCCGGCGTACGCGCCCGAGGCGACGAGCGTCAGCCGGAGCCGGACCCGGTCGTCGGCGAGCCGGGCGAAGCGCGGCGCAAGGGCGGCGAGGAGCAGCAGGAGCAGCGGGACCAGCTGGAGCGCGTGCATCCCGAAGAAGTGGGCGACGCGCAGGTCGCCACCGGTGGTGGACCAGCCGATGAGCGGGACGCCGGGGCCGCCGTCGGGCACGCCCACGCTGTGCGCGCCGGTGACCGGCGGGTCCTCCTGGGCGAGCTGCTCCGGCGTCGGCCGGACCATGAGGAAGCCGACCGCGGCGCCGGCGAGGGCGATGAGCGAGGAGAGGCGTACGGCCCACGCCGTGGCGCGGTCCAGGATGCGGGCGCGCAGAAGCAGGACGGCGATCACGAGTGCGGCCAGCCAGAGGACGACGACCGTCAGGCCCATGAGCTGGAAGACCGCCGCGTCGAAGGGCGTTCCGGCGTTGAAGTGGCTCTGCCTGCCGCGCACCACCTGGCCGGTGATGAGGACCATCTCGACGGCGCTGGCCGCCGCGAGCACGGTCCCGGCCCACCAGCCGACCCGCCGGGCGCGGGTCCCGGGCAGCAGGGAGAGCATCCAGGCGAGCGTCAGCGCGTAGGCCACGAACGAGACCGAGAACTTGAACGGCTTGGCCCAGATGGGCGCGCCGACCAGCACCCGGTCGTCCAGCAGGAGTCCGCCGGCCGAGACCAGGGCGAGCAGGACCATCGAGCCCGTGAACCAGACCAGGGGTCGGTGCAGGGTGCGGAGCCGCAGCTGCGGTGCCGATGAGGTCGAGGACATGAGAATCCCCCCGTGGGATGGAATGGATAGTGACACTCGCCGCTATCTGATAGTCCCACTATCTATGATGGGGGTCGGGTCGGCAAGGCCATAGCGCGACCGGAAAGGTGAACACGCGGTGCGAATCGGAGAGTTGAGCCGGAGGACCGGGGTGTCCGTGGCGACGATCAAGTACTACGTACGGGAAGGACTGCTGCCCGCCGGGCAGCTCACGAGTCCGAACCAGGCCTCGTACGAGGAGTCGCACGTCCGGCGGCTGCGCCTGATCCGGGCCATGATCGACGTCGGGGGGCTGTCCGTCGCCGCCGTCCGCGAGGTCGTCGCCGCGGTCGACGACCCGGACCGCCCGTTGCACGACATGCTCGGCGCCGCCGCCGACAACGTGGTGCCGCGCTACGAAGGCGCGGGCGACGAGCCGGGCGACGCCCTCGTGGCCGCCCGCGCCACGGTCGCCGACCTGATCGCCCGCCGGGGCTGGCTCTCCCACCGCGACGCCCCGGCCGGAGAGGCCCTCGCGGTCGCCATCGCCGCCCTGGAGAACGTCGGCCACGGCGGATTCGCCGAAGCGGTCCTCGAGGAGTACGCGGACGCGGCGGAACGCGTGGCCCGGGTGGACGTCGACTACGTGGCCAAGAACGTCGCCCGCGAGGAACTCGTCGAGAGCGTGGTGGTCGGCACGGTCATCGGCGACGCGGTCTTCGCGGCCCTCCGCCGCCTCGCCCACATCGAGGCCTCGCGCCGCGTCTTCGGCATCGAGCGCTAGCGGATGGCTCGTCGATCAGGCGGGATCCGCCCGTTCGGACAGAGTGCGGCTCCGGTCGGGTGAATTGTGGGCGGGGGCCCGGCGCGCGCAGGTGCCGGCGCATCCGCAGAAACGATCGGGCTCTGGTACGACGGGCGCGTTCCGACACGACCGAAGGGAACTCGCCCATGCCTCCCACGCCCCTCGACGCACCGGAGCCGGGGACGCCCCCGCGGCCGAGACCGAGCCGACGGCGCGGTTTCGCGGCGCTGCTCACCGGTGCCCTGCTGGCCGCCGTCCTCCCTCTGGCCGCCGGTGCCCCCCAGGCCCGGGCCGCCGTGGGCATCGACGAGTACCCCGTGACCAACCCCAGTACCCCAGTCGGCATCACTGCCGGGCCTGACGGCAATCTGTGGTTCACCGAGGCGGTCGGCAACAAGATCGGCCGCATCAGCCCGACGGGCACGCTCATCGCCGAGTACCCCCTGCCCCTCGAGGCCAGCACCCCGCACGACATCACCACCGGTCCGGACGGGAACGTCTGGTTCACCATGCAGCACTGGGACTCCCGGGTCGGGAAGATCGACATGAACGGCACGGTCACCGAGTACCCGCTGCCCGAGCAGTTCGTCGAACCCACCGGCATCACCGCGGGTCCGGACGGGGCCGTGTGGTTCACCGAGCAGAACGCCGGCCGGATCGCCCGCATCACCACCACCGGCGCCCTCACCGAGTTCCCGCTGCCCACCGGCTCCGGCCAGCCGTCCTCCATCACCACCGGGCCTGACGGCAACCTGTGGTTCACCGAGATCGGCGCCGACCGCATCGGCCGCATGACGCCGTCCGGCACCGTCACCGAGTTCCCGGTCCCCGGCGGCGGCGGTCCGGCCGACATCACCACCGGACCCGACGGGAACCTGTGGTTCACCGTGTTCGGCGGCAACCGGATCGGCCGGATCACGCCGTCCGGCGCGATCACCCAGTTCGACCTGCCGCCGAGCGAACTCGCGCCCCAGCCCCAGGACATCACCGCCGGGCCGGACGACAGCCTGTGGTTCACCGAGCTCAACAACGGGAAGATCGGGCGGATCAGCACGTCCGGCGTCATCGCCGAGTTCCCGCTGCCCTCTTCGGAGTCCGCCCCCTGGGGCATCACCAAGGGCCCGGACGACGACATCTGGTTCGCCGAGGCCGCCGGCTTCGTCGGGCACCTCCGGCTGACCGACGCCGATCTGGCCGTCGCGAAGTCCGACACCGGCTCGGACCCCGTCGTGGAGGGGCAGAACGTCACGTACACGCTCACCGCGACGAACAACGGCCCCCAGACGGCCGAGGGAGTCGTCCTCCAGGACACCCTCCCGGCCGGACTGCAGTTCGTCTCCGCGTCGCCCGGTTGCACCGCCGCCGGCACCACCCCGGACGTCGTCACCTGCGCCGTCGGCACCCTCACCGCCGGAGCGAGCGCCGCGCGGACCATCACCGCGACGGCCACCACCGAGGACGTCGTCGTCGACACGGCGGGCGTGGCCGGCGCCGTCTCCGACCCGGCCCCGGCCAACGACACCGCGACGGAGACCACCACCGTCGACGCGGTCACCTGCTTCGGCGAACAGCCCACCCTCACCGGCACCCAGGGCGACGACCAGCTCACCGGCACGCCCGCGCGGGACGTCATCCTCGCCCACGGCGGCAACGACACCATCAGCGGCCTCGGCGGCGACGACCTGATCTGCGGCGGCCCCGGAGCGGACTCGATCAGCGGCGGTCCCGGCCGCGACCGGATCGACGGCGGCGCGGGTGACGACACCGTCCACGGCTCCCCGGGCGACGACACCGTGACCGGCGGCCCCGGCGACGACTCCCTCTTCGGCGACGTCGGCAACGACCACCTCGACGGTGGCCCGGGTACCAACAGCAACAACGGCGGCCCCGGCACCGACGTCTGCGCCAACCCCGGCACGGGCCCGGGATGCCCGTGACCTGACGCCGACGGGGTGCTCCCGAGACCGGGAGCACCCCGTCGGCCGGCGTGCGGTGCGCCGCGTGCGGTGCGCTCGGCGTTGTGCCGTACGCGGTGTACGGCGCGCGGCGGGTGTGCCGCGCTCGGCGCGCGTTGCGGCGCGCTCGGCGCGCGCGTCAGTTCTCCTGTTCGCGCTCCACCTGCTCGTTCCACTCGCGCTTGATCGCGCGCCAGGCCTCGTCCGTCTTGCCCAGGCGCCAGTAACCCGAGATGGACAGGCGCTCGCGCGGCACCTCGCGGTCGAGGCGGAGGTGGCGGCGCAGTTCCTTCACGAAGCCGGCCTCGCCGTGGACGAAGGCGTGCACGTCACCCGCCGGGAAGTCCAGGCCGCGCACCGCCTCCAGCAACGCCTCGCCCACCGGGCGGGCGCCGCGGTGCAGCCAGGTGACGTCCACCCCGGCCGCCGTCGCGAACTTCTGCTCCTCCGCCGCGTCCGAGACCTCCAGGAACGCGTGCACCGCCGTGCCGGCCGGCAGCCGCTCCAGGGCGACCGCGATCGCCGGGAGGGCGCTCTCGTCGCCGACCAGCAGGTGCCAGTCGGCGGCCTCGTCCGGCACGTACCCGCCGCCGGGGCCGAGGAAGCGGATCGTGTCGCCCGCCTGGGCGCGCGCCGCCCACGGCCCCGCCAGGCCCTCGTCGCCGTGCACCACGAAGTCGACGGTCAGCTCACGGTGCACGGCGTCCCAGGCCCGCACCGTGTAGGTCCGGGTCGTCGGCCACTGCTCGCGCGGGAACTCCGCCCGGATCCGCTCCATGTCGAACGGCTCCGGGTAGCTCACGCCCTCCGGCGCGAAGAGCAGCTTCACGTAGTGGTCGGTGTACTCGCCGATCTCGAAGGCGTCCAGACCAGGGCCGCCGAGCACCAGGCGCACCATGTGCGGAGTGATCCGCTCCGTGCGCACCACCTGGGCCTCGTGTGCCCTCGGTGCCTTGCGTGCGGGCTGTTCTGCCACGGCGGTCTCCCGTTCCCGGTAATGACTTAGGTTTACCTAAGTTAGCATCCCGGGAGGGGCCCGGCGAGAAGCCCCCGGAAGCGCTCGGCTCCAGCCGGGGCTCCGAGGCCTCAGCGCGCCAGGACCGGCAGCAGCCGGGCCACCGCCCCTCCGAGCCCCCACCGCTCCACCAGGCCCGCCAGCGCCTCCGGATCCCGCGGCTCCGACGGCAGCGCCGCCGAGAACTCCGGCAGCGGCGCGTCCCGCGCCACCCGCACCACCGTCGGCGCCACGTCCAGGTACTCCGCCGCCTCCACGATCCCGCGCCGCTTCGCCGGAGTCAGCCGCGAGGTCCGGTCGCCCGCCGCCGCCCGCACGCCCGCCAGGTCCCCGTACTCCGTGATCAGCTGCGCCGCCGTCTTCTCGCCGATGCCCTTCACCCCGGGCAGGCCGTCGCTGGTGTCGCCGCGCAGCGCCGCCATGTCCGCGTACTGCTCCGCCCGCACCCCGTACTTCGCGAGGATGAACTTCTCGTCCACCAGATCGCAGTCGCCCACTCCCTTGCGGGGATACAACACCCGCACCCCGCGAGCGTCGTCCACGAGCTGGAACAGGTCCCGGTCGCCCGTGACGATGTCCACCGGGCCGGCCGCCCGGGCCGTCAGCGTGCCGATCACGTCGTCCGCCTCGAAGCCCGCCGCCCCGACCCGCGCGATGCCCAGCGCGTCGAGCACCTCCACGATCACCGGCACCTGCGGCGACAGGGTGTCCGGCACCTCCTCCACGTCCGGACCCGCCGGCGTCTCCTCGGCCACCCGGTGCGCCTTGTACGAGGGGATCAGGTCCACCCGCCACTGCGGCCGCCAGTCGTCGTCCCAGCAGGCCACCAGGTCGTCCGGCCGGTGGTCCTGGACGAGCCGGGTGATGAAGTCGAGCAGCCCGCGCACGGCGTTGACCGGCGTCCCGTCCGGTGCCCGGACCGAGTCCGGCACGCCGAAGTACGCGCGGAAGTAGAGGCTGGCGGTGTCGAGGAGCATCAGGCGTCGGGTCACACCCCGATCATGCCGCACGCCGCCGACAACACCACCCCGCACGCGTGACACGCGTCACCTTCGCGTTTGCTCCCGGAAAGGCCAGGGCAGGCGCGAGCCCGGAGCGGACCCGGTACGGGATTCAACGATCCGGACGGCCATCCGGACCACGGACGAATCCTCGTACGTGGCGGGCGCGCGGGCAGATCCCGCCCCGCTCCACGGCCCGGCTGCTGCGGGGGTGGTGGGCCGTTTTTCGTTGCTACCCGTGAGGTGTATGTGTCCAGGCTCCAGGCCGACCACCTGTACAAGGTGTTCGGCAGACGACCCGACGAAGCAGTCCGCGAACTCGCCGAATCCGGCGCCGACCGGGACGCCCTGCGTGCCGACGGCACCACGGCGGCCGTGATCGACGCGTCCTTCACCGTCGAACCCGGCCAGATCTTCGTCGTCATGGGTCTGTCCGGATCCGGCAAGTCCACCCTGCTGCGGATGCTCAACGGCCTGCTGACCCCCACCGCCGGCCGGGTCCTCTTCGACGGCCGCGACCTCACCGCGCTCTCCGACCGCGAGCTGCGCGAGGTCCGGTCCAGGAAGATCAGCATGGTCTTCCAGCACTTCGCCCTCTTCCCGCACCGCAGCGTCCTCGAGAACGCCGCGTACGGCCTGGAGGTCCAGGGCGTCCCGCGCGCCGAGCGCGAGAAGCGCGCCACCGAGGCCCTCGAGCTGTGCGGCCTCGCCGGCTGGGAGAAGTCCTGGCCCGACGAGCTGTCCGGCGGCATGCAGCAGCGCGTCGGCCTCGCCCGCGCGCTCGCCACCGACGCCGACCTGCTGCTCATGGACGAGTCGTTCAGCGCGCTCGACCCGCTGATCCGCCGCGACATGCAGGACCAGCTGCTGGTCCTGCAGCAGAAGCTGAAGAAGACGATCGTCTTCATCACCCACGACCTCAACGAGGCCATGCGCCTCGGCGACCGCGTCGCCGTCATGCGCGACGGCCGGATCGTCCAGCTCGGCACCGCCGAGGACATCCTGGTCCGCCCCGCCGACGACTACGTGGCCTCCTTCATCCAGGACGTCGACCGCACCCGCGTGCTCACCGCCGCCGCCGTCATGACGGACGGCACGGTCGAGCCCGGCGACTGCCCGCCCGGCTGCGGCTGCCGGGCCGTCGCGCCGGAGACGCCCCTCGCCGAGCTGTGCACCGTCTCCGCCCGCTCCCTGCATCCCGTGGCCGTCGAGAACGCCGACGGTCACGTCCTCGGCGTCGTCGCCCAGGACCGCCTCCTGGGCGTCATGGGCGGCCTCGACGCCGACCTCCGCCCCGGCGTCCCCGCCGCAGCGAACGGATCGAAGGGAGCGAGCGGAGCGCCCGGAGCGGCCCTGACCACCGGAGCGACCCTGACGACCGGAGCGGCCGTCGAACCGGCCGCCGGCGACGAGAAGGAGGTGACCGCCCATGCCTAGGCTTCCCCTCGGCCAGTGGGTCGACAACACCGTCGACTGGCTCCAGGCCCAGTTCTCCTGGCTGTTCGACGCCGTCACCAGCGTCGTCACCGGTCTCTACGACGGCATCGACGCCGTCCTGTCCGCGCCCCAGCCGCTGCTCTTCGCCGGCATCCTCGCCGTCGTCGCCTGGTGGCTGCGGGGCCTCACCGCCGGTGCGCTCGCCTTCGCGGGCTTCGCCCTCGTCGACTCCATCGAGCTGTGGGACGACGCCATGTCGACCCTCTCGCTGGTGCTCGTCGCCACCCTCGTCACCCTGGTCATTGCCGTACCCCTCGGCATCTGGGCGGCCCGCTCCAAGACCGTCAGCGCCGTGCTGCGCCCGGTCCTGGACTTCATGCAGACCATGCCGGCGATGGTCTACCTCATCCCCGGCATCATCTTCTTCGGCGTCGGCGTCGTCCCCGGCATCATCGCCACCATCGTCTTCGCCCTGCCTCCCGGCGTGCGCATGACCGAACTCGGCATCCGCCAGGTCGACGGCGAACTCGTCGAGGCCGCCGAGGCCTTCGGCACCACCCCGCGCAACACCCTGCTGCGCGTACAGCTGCCGCTCGCGCTGCCCACGATCATGGCCGGCGTCAACCAGGTGATCATGCTCGGCCTGTCCATGGTCGTCATCGCCGGCATGGTCGGCGGCGGCGGACTCGGCGGCGCCGTCTACCGCGCCATCGGCAACGTCGACATCGGCCTCGGCTTCGAGGCCGGCATCTCCATCGTCATCCTCGCCATGTACCTGGACCGGATGACCGGCGCCCTCGGCCGCCAGGTCTCCCCGCTGGGCCGGCGCGCCGCCGCCAAGGCCCACGCCGCGCGGGCCGCCCGCGCCGGAGCGAAGATCTGGGGCCACCGCCCGCAGCCCGTCACCGCCCTCGTCGGCGTCGTGATCCTCGCGCTCGTCGCCGGCGGCATGGGCTTCCTCGGCGGCAGCGGCGGCTCCTCCACCACCGCCGCCGGCCAGGCGAACACCGGCCACGGCAAGAAGATCAGCCTCGGCTACATCCCCTGGGACGAGGGCATCGCCTCCACCTTCCTCTGGAAGGAGCTCCTGGAACGCCGCGGCTACGAGGTCGACGCCAGGCAGCTGGAGGCCGGAGCCCTCTACACCGGACTCGCCGGCGGTCAGATCGACTTCCAGACCGACTCCTGGCTGCCCGTCACGCACGCCCAGTACTGGGAGAAGTACCGGAACAAGCTGGAGGACCTCGGCTCCTGGTACGGCCCCACCTCCCTCGAACTCACCGTCCCCTCGTACATGAAGGACGTGAACAGCCTCGCCGACCTCAAGGGCAAGGCTGGGCAGTTCAAGGGACGGATCGTCGGCATCGAGCCGAGCGCCGGGATGATGGGCATCCTCAAGGACAAGGTCCTCAAGGACTACGGCCTCGAGGGCGAGTACAAGGTCGTCGACGGCTCGACGCCCGGCATGCTGGCCGAACTCAAGCGTGCGTACGACAAGAAGGAGCCGATCGTGGTCACCCTCTGGTCTCCGCACTGGGCCTACTCCGGTTACGACCTGAAGAAGCTCCAGGACCCCCGGGGCAGCTGGGGCAAGGGCGACGGCGTCCACACCCTCGCCCGCAAGGGCTTCGCCGCCGACAACCCCGAGGTCGGCGCCTGGCTGAAGAACTTCAAGCTGAGTGAGAAGGAGCTCACCGGCCTCGAGGCCGTCATCCAGGAGACCGGCAAGGGCAAGGAGCAGCAGGCCGTCCGCACCTGGCTGGACCGGAACCCGGGCCTCGCGGAGCGGCTCGCCCCGCAGTAGAGGCCGGCTGGATCCGGACTCGCGATAGTTCCGAATTCGCTCCGAAAAGGGGTGGTCGCCGAACGTGTTCGGCGACCACCCCTTTTCGCCACGACGCGAAACCCGGGCCCAAAGCTGCGTAAGGTTCAGGTAACCGACCAGTACGAGACCACGAGCGCCGCGAGTGACACGGGCGACACGAGCGACACGAGGGAGGGGGCCGAGATGGACGACAAGGAGTCACTGCGCGTGGGCGCGGCCGTCAAGAGGCGCCGACGGGCACTCCAGCTGACGCTGGCCGTCGTCGCCCAGCGCAGCGGCCTGTCCGTGCCCTTCCTCAGCCAGGTCGAGAACGAGCGTGCCCGCCCCAGCGACCGCTCCCTCCAGCTGGTCGCCGCGGCCCTGGAGACCACCGCCGCCGAGCTCCTCGCCGCCGCCGAGGCGGCGCGCACCGTCGACGTCGTCCGCTCGGACGAGGAACTGTGGGAGATGCCGCCGGGCGTACGGCCGCTGGTCCGCGGCAGGCACCAGCTCCAGGCCCTGGAGTTCACCGGCGAGCAGGACGCCGGACGCGAATTCCTCCACCGCAACGACGAGTTGCTGTACGTCGCCGACGGCGCCGTCGAGGTCGAGGCCGAAGGCCGCGCGTACCGGCTGGGCAGCGGCGACACGCTGTACCTGTCCGGCGGGGTGCGCCACCGGTGGCGGGCCACCGCGCCCGCGACCCGGCTCGTCTTCGTCTCCGTCGCCGACCACATCGAGGCCGAGGAGGGATGACGGCCGCCCCCCGGCCTCCGGCGGCGCGCGGCCCGCGGGTCGTCTCGCTCGTGCCCTCGCTGACCGAGGCGGTCGCCGTCTCCGCGCCCGGCGCCCTGGTCGGCGTCACCGACTGGTGCACCCACCCCGCCGACCTCGGCGGCGCGGTACGGATCGGCGGGACCAAGAACCCGGACACCGAGGCCGTCGTCGCGCTGCGGCCCGATCTCGTGATCGCCAACGAGGAGGAGAACCGCGGCCCGGACCTCGACGCCCTGCGCGCCGCCGGTCTCGACGTCCTCGTCACCGAGGTGCGCACCCTCGACCAGGCCTTCGCCGAGCTCACCCGGGTGCTCGGGGCCTGCGGCGTGACGGACCGGCCGCGGTGGCTGGACGCCGCCGAGGCCGCGTGGGCCGCGGTCGCCGACGCGGTCGCCGCGGGCGACGAGCCCCTCCGTACCGCCGTCGTACCGATCTGGCGCCGGCCCTGGATGGTGCTCGGGCGCGACACCTTCGCCGGGGATCTGCTCGCCCGCCTCGGCGTGCGGAACCTCTACGCCGGGCATCCCGAGCGCTATCCGCGCGTGCCGGTCGAGGAGCTGAACGCCGCGGCGCCCGACCTCGTCGTCCTGCCCGACGAGCCCTACCGCTTCACGCGGGACGACGGCCCCGAGGCGTTCCCCGGGGCTGTCACCGCGCTCGTCGACGGACGCCACCTCACGTGGTACGGGCCGTCCCTGGCCGAGGCTCCGCGGTCGCTCGCCCGGGCCCTGCGGGCAGCGCGCCGCTGACCAGGCCGCGCAGGGTGTGGCCGGCCGCGATCAGCCAGGCGGCGACCAGCAGGACGTAGAGACCCACCGCGAGCCAGCGGAAGGCGGCCAGGCCGGTGTGCTGGGCCAGTCCCTCGGCGCCCGTCACACAGGTGCCGACCGGGAAGGTGAAGGCCCAGAAGGTCATCGCGAAGCCCATGCCCCGACGACGGGCCCGCAGGACGAGCGCGCCGGCGAGGGCCAGCCACAGCAGGGCGAAGCCCATGACGGGGACGCCGTAGAGCACGGCGAAGGCGGCGAAGCCGTGGGCGTACGGCTCGGGCAGCACGCCCGGCGCGGTGTCGGCGAACTTGTTCGCGGCCGTCGTCGACTGGCCCAACGGGCCGAGGACCAGGAACAGGGTGGGCGTCAGGGCGAGGGGGAGCGGCCCGTGGGTGACGAGGCGGCCGAAGACCAGGGGCAGCATCACCAGGGTCGCGAGCAGGCTGACGCCGAACATCGCGTAGCAGGCGAGCAGGAAGGTCTGCCGGGCCGGCCCGGCGGGGAGGTGGGGCAGGAGCAGGGGGCCGAGAGCCGCCGAGACCATGGGGGCGACGACCGGGAGCAGCCACACGGGAGAGGCGCCCTCGATCCGGTGCCGGGCCACCATCAGGTACGGCACCGCCACGGCGGCCGCCAGTCCGACGGCCGTGCCGGCCGTGAACAGGACGGTGTCGACGGCGACCGCGGCGGGCAGACCGATCCAGTCCCTGCCGACGATCATGGTTCCGCCGCCGACCGCGAGCAGGGCCATGGAGAGGCAGCCGTAGAACGGCGCCATCGCCGGGTCGAGGAGATGGGCGCGGGCCTGGTCGCGGTGGTGGGTCCAGTGCAGGGCGCGGGCGCCGAGCAGCGTCAGCAGCATGACGAAGGACAGCGCCCAGACGGCGGTGCAGGCGGCCCGCAGTCCCGGGACGTCCACCGGGAGGGTTGCTCCCGCGTTGGCGATGACGGCGGTGCCCATCACCGAGGCGTACCAGTTGGGGCCGAGGTGACGGACCGAGGCCCACCGCACGCCGGGGGTGGTGGCGAGGGGGGCCGGACGGGAAGGTGCGAGCGTTGCCATGTGCCGACCTTCTCGCGGGCTCAGGGCCCCCACCAGGGGTGATGTGACTATGAGGGCATAAGCTGGCTTTATGAGCAGCGAACCGAGTGACGTCGTCAGTCTTCTGTCCCACCGGGTCCCCGACCTCGGCGCGCTCGAACTGCTCCTCGCCGTCGCCCGGCACGGCAGCCTCGGACGGGCCGCACGCGAGGTCGGCATCACCCAGCCCGCGGCGAGCAGCCGCATCCGGTCCATGGAGCGGCAGCTCGGGGTGGCCCTGGTCGACCGGTCGCCCCGCGGGTCCCGGCTGACGGACGCGGGAGCGCTGGTCACGGACTGGGCGCGGCGCATCGTCGAGGCGGCCGAGGCCTTCGACGCGGGCGTGCAGGCGTTGCGCGGGCGGCGGGACTCGCGGCTGCGGGTCGCGGCCTCGATGACGATCGCCGAGTACCTGCTGCCGGGCTGGCTGATCGCGCTGCGGGCCGAGCGGCCCGACACCGCCGTGTCGCTGCTCGCGGGGAACTCGACGGTCGTCGCCGAGCGGCTGCTCGGCGGTGAGGCCGATCTCGGGTTCGTGGAGGGGCTGGCCGTGCCCGAAGGGCTGGACGGGGCCGTCGTCGCCCACGACCGGCTCGCCGTCGTCACCGCCCCCTCGCATCCGTGGGCGCGGCGCGGGCGGGCGATCGATCCGGCGGAGCTGGCGGCGACGCCGTTGGTGCTGCGGGAGCGGGGATCGGGGACGCGGCAGGTGCTGGACGCGGCGCTGGCGGGGTACGGGGGGCTGGCGCAGCCGCTGCTGGAGCTGGCGTCGACGACGGCGGTGAAGGCGGCGGCGGTGAGCGGGGCGGGGCCGGCCGTGCTGAGCGAGCTGGCCGTTGCCGAGGAGCTGGCCTCGCGACGGCTGGTCGCCGTGCCGGTCGCGGGGGTGCTGCTGCGGCGGGATCTGCGGGCGGTGTGGCCGGCGGGGCATCGGCCTACGGGGCCGGCTCGGGATTTGGTGTCGTTGACGCGTAGTGGGGGGTGAACCGCCACTGGGGCGTGACCTGGCGCGCCCGTGGGTGGGCGGGCCGGTGCGTGTGCGTGTGCGTGTGCGTGTGCGTGTGCGTGTGCGGCGTGTGCGTGGTGGCCCGTGCGTGGTGCCGCGGGGGCCGTTCCGGGGCCCGTGTTCGGGACTGCATGATTTACGGCGCGGAGCTGGTCCCCGGTGTGGTGAACGGCCTTGTTCCGCGCCACACATCACGCGTCACGTCCCGAACACGGGCCCCTCCACGGCCCCCGCTCCCGTTCCTGCGTCTCCTCAGGCCGTGCGGTGCGTCACCTTGCCGTCCACCGTCGTCAGGACGACCGGCAGCTGCGGCAGGTCCGCCGCCGGTGTCGTGAGGGGGTTCTCCGCCAGTACCGTCAGGTCCGCCCGGTGGCCCGGGGTCAGGCGGCCCGCCTCGTGTTCCTCGTTCGCCGCGAAGGCCGCGTTGACCGTCATGCCGCGCAGTGCCTCCAGCGGCGACAGGGCCTGTTCCGGGCCGTGCGGCGGCTGGGTCAGGTCGCGGGTCGGGCGGCGGTGGCGGGCGCCCGCCATGACGGTGAGCGGCGGGAACGGCGCGATCGGCCAGTCCGAGCCGAGGACCACGGTCGCCCCGGAGTCCCACAGGTCGCGGCAGCGCCAGGCGCGGGAGGCGCGTTCCTCGCCCAGTCGGCGGGACCAGTTGTCGGTGTGGTCGGCGCGTGTGAAGTCGCAGCAGTGGGTGGGCTGCATGGACGCGATGACGCCCAGCTCGGCGAAGCGGCGCAGCGTGTCGTCCGGGACCGTCTCGATGTGTTCGACGCGGTGCCGGACCGTGCTCCGGTGCTTCTCGATCGCGTCCAGGGCGTGGCGCACCGCCGCGTCGCCGATCGCGTGGGTGGCGGTCGGGACTCCGGCGCGGGCAAGCTCGCCGATCACGTGGGTGTAGGCCGCCGGGTCCGGCCAGAAGGCGTGGGCCGACTCGCCGTGGCAGTCGGGGCGCTCCAGCCAGGCCGTGCCGTTGTCGATGGTGCCGTCCATGAAGAGCTTGACGCCGTCCACGCGCCACAGGCGGCCCCGTGCCTGCTGGAGTTCGATCAGCTCCCGTACGCCGTCCGCGTCGGTGCCGGGCTGGCACCAGGGCGCCACGCGGAGGCGGAGCGGGAGTTCGCCTGCCTCGTCGAGTTCCGCGAGGAGGGCGAGGCTCTCGCCGTTGGCGTCCATGACGTGGGCGCCGGTCAGGCCCGCCACGGCCATGGCGCGGAGGGCCTTGGACAGGCGGTCGCGGCGTTCGCCGTGGGTGGGCCGTGGTGCCACGCGTTCGACCAGTTCGCAGGCGGCGTCTTCCTGGAGCAGGCCGGTGGGGCGGCCTCGTTCGTCGCAGACGACCTGGGCGGAGGCCTGGTCGAAGACGCGTGGGCCGTCGACGCCGGCGAGTTCCAGGGCGCGGCGGCTGGCGAGCGCGGAGTGGGCGTCGAAGAGCAGGAGGAAGGCCGGGATGCCGTCGAGGACGGTGTCGAACGGGGCGACGGAGACGGGTTCGCCGCCGAAGACGTTGGGGTCGAGGCCCCAGGCGAAGAGCCAGTCGCCGCGGCCGAGGCGCCGTGCCTCCGTGGAGAGCGCGTCGCGGACGTCGGTCAGGCCGGTGCAGCGGGACAGGTCGAGGCCGTGGGTGAGTTCCGCGCCGCTGACGGGGTGGAGGTGGCCGTCGACCAGGCCGGTGGTCACCACGGCGCCCTTGAGGTCGATGACCTCGGTGTCGCCGGTGGCCAGGGCCCGGATCTCCCTGTCGTCGCCGAGGGCGGCGATCCGTCCGGTCTCGGACACGGCCAGCGCCGTCTCCGGCAGGAAGGCGCCGGTGCCGGGGTCGAGCAGCCGGGCGGAGGACAGGACGAGTCGGGTGCGCACACGAGCTCCTGGGGTCACTGGGGGAGGAGGGGGGCGGGGAGGGACAGCGCCGCTCGGTCCAGCGTGCCGGGGGGCAGGTCGAGTTCGCGTTCGGCCGTGGTCACCGCCATCCGCCGTACCGCCTCGGGGCGGTTCTCGCGGGCCGTGTTGGCGTGGGCGCCCAGGCCGTCGAGGACGACGAGGATCTGGATCGCGGTCACGTGCGGGTCCGGCGTGCGGAACTCGCCGCTCGCCACGCCGTCGCGGACGAGGCCTTCCAGCCGTTCGTCGTTCGCCAGTTCCTGCTCGTGGACCCGTTCCCGGAGGAGCGGGCGGTAGCGGCTGAGGTGGCGGGCGTTGATCCAGAGGCGGCTGATGTCGTCGTAGGCCTCGCCCTGCGAGAGCGCGAAATAGCGCGCGAGGTACTGGGTGGGCGTTCCGTCGGGGCGGTCGGCCGGGAGCAGGGCGTCGAGTTCGCCGGTGGCGGCGGTGCCGAAGGCCTCGGCCACCAGGTTCTCCGCCGAGGGGAAGTAGTGGCTGATCAGACCCGGGCGTACGTCGAGATCCTCGGCGATGCGCCGGAGGGTCACGCACTCCAGGCCCTCGCTGAGGGCGACGGCCGCGGCCGCCTCGACGATCTCCGCCCGGCGGGCCTCGGGGGACTTGCGAACTCGCTTGCGCTGGACGCTTGACGACATGGGGACGATGCTATTGAGTGTGCGACCAATAAGCAACCAGGTGTGCACGACACGCTCTCCCGGAGGGCCGCATGGCATTCAGCACCCCCGCTTCGAGACCCCGGTCCACGACGGCCCCCGACAGTGACCGGCCCACGCGGATCGAGTCCCACGGCATCGACCACATCCCCGACGAGGAGCGGTACGGACATCCGCGCGAGCTCTTCTCCGTCTGGGCCGCCGCCAACGTCAACTACCTGAGCCTCGTGATCGGCGGCGCCCTCGTCCTGATGGGCCTCAGCCTCGCCCAGGCGTTCGTGGTGATCCTGGTCGGCAACCTGTTCTGGCTGCTCACAGGCGTGCTCGCGATGTCGGGGCCCGCCGCGGGCGCACCCAGCGAGGTGATCACCCGGGCCATGTACGGCGTGCGCGGCAACCGCGTGAACAACGCCGTGACCGGGTGGATGATCTCCGTCTGCTACTTCGCGCTCAACCTGGCGGCGGCGGCCGGCGCCGCGTTCGCCCTGGTCGAGAAGGCCGGCCTCGACGCCTCCACGCCGGTGAAGGTCGTCGTCGTCCTCGTCGTCGCGGCCGGCACGCTCACCATCGGCGTGTACGGACACGGCCTCATCGTGCGGCTCTACCTGCCCATCACCCTCGCCCTGACCGCCGTCTTCGGCGTCGTCGCCTATGTCGTGCTGCTGAAGGCGGACTTCGGCTACGCGCCCGAGGCCTCGCTGAGCGGGGTGGACCTGTGGGCCACGGTGATCGCGGGCGTCACGCTCATCGCGGCCGGCCCGCTCTCGTACACCACCAGCGCCGACTTCTCCCGCTACCTTCCCGCCACGACCTCGGCGAAGGCGGTCGTCGGCTGGACCGCCCTCGGCGGGTTCCTGCCCAGCGTCGCGGTCTGCTCGATCGGCGCCCTCGCCGCCACCGTCGTCGACATGACCGATCCGCAGACCGCGCTCGAGTCGATGCTGCCGGGCTGGTTCGGGCCCGTGTTCCTGCTCGCGCTGGTGCTCGGCACCGTCGCGATCAACGCGATGACCGCGTACAGCGCCGGCCTCGCCCTCCAGGCGGTGGGCCTGCGCATCCGCCGCTCCCGCAGCGTCCTCGTCGACGGCGCGGTGGCGGTGGCCCTGACCCTGTACGCGCTGCTGGTGTCCGACTTCCTGGACACCGTCAGCAACGTCCTCCAGCTGACCGTCGTCCTGCTCGGTCCGGCCATGACGGTGTACGCGGTGGACATCTGGCTGCGCCGCAACCGGTACGACGGCACCGCCCTCATGGACGAGAGCCCGGCGAGCCCCTTCTGGTACGCGGCGGGCTTCAGCCCCGCCGGTGCCGTCGCGGTGCTCGGCGGCGGTGCCGTGGCGGCGCTGTGCGTCAACACCGCCTACACCGGCCCGGTCGCCCGGGCGCTCGGCGGTGTCGACCTCGCCATGCCCGTGGGCATGCTCCTCGCCGGGCTGCTGTACGCCCTGCTGTCGCGCGGGCGGATCAGCGCCTGACGGCCGCCGCCACGAGGGCCCGCGTCACCCGCAGGTCCTCGCCCATCTCCGGGTGCCACTGGACGCCCAGCGCCCAGGCGGGCGAGGGGAGTTCGATCGCCTCGACCGTGCCGTCCGCGGCGTGCGCCGAGGCGATCAGGTTCTTGCCGAGGACCTCCACGCACTGGTGGTGGTACGTGGGGACGTCGGTCCGCTCCGGGACCAGGGCGGCGTAGCGGGTGCCGGGCACCGGGGAGACCGGGTGCCGGCCCATCACGCCGACCGCCTCCGTGTGCCCGTCCAGGTGCTGGACGAGGGTGCCGCCGAGCGCCACGTTCAGGAGCTGCATGCCGCGGCAGATCCCCAGGAGCGGTGTGCCGGCGTCGAGGGCCGCCTCGATCAGTGCCAGCTCCCAGGCGTCCCGGGCCCGGGCGGGCGGGCCGGTACGCGGGTCGGGCTCGGCCCCGTACCGCACCGGCTCGACGTCCGCGCCGCCCGCGATCACGAGCCCGTCCAAACGCGCCACCGTCTCCGCCGCCACGGACGGGTCGTCCGGGGGCAGCATGGCCGCAAGGCCGCCGCTCCGCTGGACCAGGCGCGGGTACGCGGCCGGGAGCAGCGCCGCGGGCAGGTCCCACACGCCCCAGCGGGCCTGGTCCAGATAGGTCGTCACGCCGATGAGCGGCTTGGGCACGGGTTCCTCCGGGGTCGGGAAAGGGGGAGCGGTCAGCGTTCGAGTTCCGCCTCGGCCGCGGCGAGCGCCGCGAACTCCTCCTCGGGTGCGCTCGCCACCAGGTGGTGGCGACTGTAGAACGCGAAGTAGGCCAGCGCGATCACGTACACGGCGAGGGCGATGAAGGCGGCGTCCTTGTCCACCAGGAAGGTCGCCACGAGTGCCGAGAGGGCGAGGACGAAGGCGGTCGACGAGGTCACGACGCCGCCCGGAGTGCGGTACGGGCGGGGCAGCCCCGGCTCCCGGCGGCGCAGCACGATGTGGGAGAGCGCCATCAGGGCGTACGAGATGGTGGCGCCGAACACCGCGATGTTCAGCATCCGCGCCCCGTTCCCGGTCCCGGCGGCGAGCGCGAACCCGATGGCGCCGGGGATCAGCAGGCCGAGGTAGGGCGACTTGCGGCGGCTGGTGAGCGAGAGGAAGCGGGGCAGGTAGCCGGCCCGGGACAGCGCGAAGAGCTGGCGCGAGCCCGCGTAGATGAGGGAGAAGAAGGAGGCGACCAGGCCCGCGAGGCCCGCGTAGTTGACGAAGCGGCTGAGCGCGGTGGGTTCTCCGTCGCCCTGCAGCGCCACCACCAGCGGGTTTCCGGCCTCCTGGACGGCCGCGGAGCCGCGGGCGCCGGTGGCCGCGAAGAAGGTCACCACGGCGAGGACCACCAGGATGCCCATGGACAGGGCGAGTGCCCGGGGCATGGAGCGCACCGGGTCCTTGGCCTCCTCGGCGGCCAGCGGCACGCCCTCGACGCCCAGGAAGAACCACATGCCGAACGGGAACGCCGCCCAGATGCCCAGGAGGCCGAACGGCAGCCAGGAACTGGCTCCGGTGGCGTCCGCGTCGACCGGGATGTCGTTCAGGCCGTCCACGTGGAAGTCGCTGAGCGCGCCGAGCGCGAAGACGAGCAGCGCGGCCACGGCGACGGCGGTGACGATCAGGCTGAACCGCAGCGCCTCGCCCACGCCCCAGAGGTGGATGCCGATGAAGAGCGCGAAGCAGACCAGGTAGACCGGCCAGCCCGACTCCAGGCCGAAGAGGCCGAGCGACTCGACGTAGTCGCCGATGAAGATGGAGATGGCGGCCGGCGCGAGCACGTACTCGATGAGGATCGCGGTGCCGGTGAGGAAGCCGCCCCAGGTGCCGAGCGCGCGCCGGGCGAAGCCGTAGCCTCCGCCCGCGGTGGGCAGGATGGCGGACAGCTCGGCGAGCGAGAACACCAGACAGGCGTACATGGCGCCCATGAGGACCGTCGCGATCGCGAGACCGCCGAAGCCGCCCTTGGACAGGCCGATGTTCCAGCCGGAGAAGTCGCCGGAGACGACGTACGCGACGCCGAGCCCGGTCAGCAGCAGCCAGCCCGCGCTGCCGCGGCGCAGGGTGCGCCGCTCCAGGTAGTCGTCGGGGGCGGTGGTCTTTCCTGTGGTGCCTGAGGTGTCTTCCAGCGTCATGGCAGCGCTCAGCTCCCCGCTACGGGCCCAATGGATTGGTGCCATACCTTTGCGGCCGTCGGGCGGAGAGCGCAAGTCCCTGGCGTTACTTTCGGGTTACGCGCGCCTCCCGGGGTGCGCGGGACCGGCCGGGCGCCGCCCCTCAGGTGAGGAAGCCGCGCAGCAGCGCCGCCGTGCCCGCGCAGTGCTCCCGCATCACCTCGCGCGCCGCGTCCGCGTCCCCGTCGAGCACCGCCTCCACCAGCGCGGTGTGCTGGTGCTGCGAGTGCTCCAGGTTGCGCACCAGCAGCGGGATGCAGTCCAGGAGGTCGTTGACCGTCGCCCGCACCGCCGCGTACTGCGCGGTCAGCGTCGGCGAGCCGGACAGCTCGGCGAGCGTCAGGTGGAGCAGGGTGTCCTGGCGCCGGTAGTCGCCGAGCGGCGCGTCGTGCGTCGCCGCCAGCGCGGCGCGGAGGCGCTCCGCACCCTCGTCATCCAGGCCGTGCGCCGCGCACAGCCCGGCCGCGCCGACCTCCAGGACCTCCCGGAAGCGCAGGGTGTCCTCCATGTCGACGGCCGCGATCCGGCGGCGCAGCTCGGCCTCGTCGGCGGTCTGCGGCCGGTGCAGCACGAACGTTCCGCCGTACCGGCCGCGCCGGCTCTCCACCAGGCCCTGCTCCTGAAGCACCTTCAGGACCTCGCGCAGCGTGACCCGGCTGATCCCCATCCGGTCGGCGAGCTCCCGCTCGGCCGGAAGCCGCTCCCCGCCCGGCACCAGGCCGAGCCGTACGACCTGCAGGATCTGCTCCAGGGCCTCCTCGAAACCGTTGCCCGCGCGCACCGGCCGCAGCACGGGCGTCAGCCGGTCCGCCGATTCACTCGTACTGGCCACCTCGTCGTTTCCCCTTCCCAAGCAATGGTTCTTGGCAATACCTTATGGCTCCCGGCAGGCCGAAGGAGGAGTAATCCCGTGGCAGACCGCACACCCCCGCTCACCGTCGACGAGCTCCGCACGCTCGTCGCGAGCGGTGAGATCGACACCGTCGTCCTGGCCTTCCCCGACATGCAGGGCCGGCTCCAGGGCAAGCGGTTCGCCGCACCGTTCTTCCTCGACGAGGTGCTCGACCACGGCACCGAGGGCTGCAACTATCTTCTGGCCGTCGACACCGAGATGAACACCGTCGACGGCTACGAGATGTCGTCCTGGGACCGCGGCTACGGCGACTTCGCCATGCGCCCCGACCTCGCCACCCTGCGCCGCGTGCCCTGGAACGAGGGCACCGCCATGGTGACCGCCGACCTCGTCTGGAACGACGGCAGCCCCGTCGTCGCCGCCCCGCGCCAGATCCTGCGCCACCAGCTCGACCGGCTCGCCGCCCACGGCTACACCGCCCACGTCGGCACCGAGCTCGAGTTCATCGTCTTCAAGGACACCTACGAACAGGCCTGGGACGCCAACTACCGCGGACTGACCCCGGCCAACCAGTACAACATCGACTACTCGGTGCTCGGCACCGGTCGCGTCGAGCCCCTGCTGCGCCGCATCCGCAACGAGATGGCCGCCGCCGGACTCACCGTCGAGTCCGCCAAGGGCGAGTGCAACCCCGGCCAGCACGAGATCGCCTTCCGGTACGACGAGGCCCTGGTCACCTGCGACCAGCACGCCGTCTACAAGACCGGCGCCAAGGAGATCGCCGCCCAGGAGGGCTGCTCGCTCACCTTCATGGCCAAGTACAACGAGCGCGAGGGCAACTCCTGTCACATCCACCTGTCGCTGCAGGACGCCGACGGCGTCAACGTGATGGCGGGCGACGGACCGGACGGCATGTCCGAGGTCATGCGGCACTTCCTCGCCGGACAGCTCGCCGCCCTGCGGGACTTCTCCCTGCTCCTCGCCCCCAACATCAACTCCTACAAGCGCTTCCAGCCCGGCTCCTTCGCCCCCACCGCCGTCGCCTGGGGCCACGACAACCGGACCTGCGCGCTGCGGATCGTCGGCCACGGCCGCTCCACCCGCTTCGAGAACCGGGTGCCCGGCGGCGACGTCAACCCGTACCTCGCCGTCGCCGCCCTCGTCGCCGCCGGCCTGTACGGCATCGAGCAGCGCCTCGAACTCCCGCCCGCCTGCACCGGCAACGCCTACACCGCCGACTACGCCCACGTCCCCACCACCCTGCGCGAGGCCGCCGAGCTCTGGGAGAACAGCGAGATCGCCAAGGCCGCCTTCGGCGCCGAGGTCGTCGCCCACTACCGCAACATGGCGCGCGTCGAACTCGACGCCTACGACGCCGCCGTCACCGACTGGGAACTGCGCCGCTCCTTCGAACGCATGTGAGGAACCCCTTGCTCCAGGTACTGAACCCGGCGACCGAGGAGGTCGTCGCGACCGTCCCCGCCGCCACCCCGGCCGACGTCGACGCCGCCGTCACCCGCGCCGCCGCCGCCCAGCGGGCCTGGGCCGCGGTCGCCCCCGCCGACCGGGCCCGCGCGCTGCGCCGCTTCGCCGCCGTCGTCGACGCCCACGTCGAGGAACTCGCCCTCCTGGAGGTCCGCGAGGCCGGCCACACCCTCGGCAACGCCCGCTGGGAAGCCGGCAACGTCCGCGACCTGCTCGACTACGCGGCCGGGGGAGTCGAGCGCCTCAACGGCCGGCAGATCCCCGTCCCCGGCGGCCTCGACATCACCGTCCTCGAACCCCTCGGCGTCGTCGGCGTCATCGCGCCCTGGAACTTCCCCATGCCGATCGCCGCCTGGGCCACCGCACCCGCCCTCGCCGCCGGCAACGCCGTCGTCCTCAAGCCCGCCGAGACCACCCCGCTCACCGCGCTGCGCCTCGCCGAACTCGCCCTGGAAGCCGGCCTCCCCGAGCACCTCTTCCAGGTCCTGCCCGGCGAGGGCCCGGTCGCCGGCGCCGCGCTCGTCGACCACCCCGGCGTCGCCAAGGTCGTCTTCACCGGCTCCACCCGCGTCGGCAAGCAGATCATGGCCCGGGCCGCCGACCAGGTGAAGCGGATCACCCTCGAACTCGGCGGCAAGAGCCCCAACATCGTCTTCGCCGACGCGGACCTGGAGGCCGCCGCGGCCGCCGCCCCGATGGCCTTCCTCGACAACAGCGGCCAGGACTGCTGCGCCCGTACCCGCATCCTCGTCCAGCGTCCGGTCTACGACCGCTTCCTGGAGCTCCTCACCCCCGCCATCGAGGAGATCGTCGTCGGCGACCCCCTCGACGAGCGCACCCAGATGGGCCCGCTCATCTCCCGCGCCCAGCTCGACCGCGTACGGGCGTACGTCACGGACGCCGCCGAGCACGGGGAAGCCGTCCGCGGCAAGGCCCCCGAAGGCCCCGGCTTCTGGTTCCCGCCGACCCTCCTCACCGGCGTCCCCGAGGACGCGCCCTGCGCCGTCGAGGAGATCTTCGGGCCCGTCGCCGTCGTCCTGCCCTTCGAGGACGAGGCCGACGCGATCCGGCTCGCCAACGCCACCCCGTACGGCCTCTCCGGCTCCATCTGGACCCGCGACATCGGCCGCGCGCTGCGCGCCTCGCGCGCCGTCCGGGCCGGCAACCTCTCCGTCAACTCCCACTCCAGCGTCCGCTACTGGACCCCCTTCGGCGGCTTCGGCCAGTCCGGCCTCGGCCGGGAGCTGGGCCCCGACGCCCTCACCGCCTTCACCGAAACCAAGAACGTCTTCATCAGCACGGAGGCCTGACCCGTATGACTACTGAAGCCACCATCTGCCGCCGGCTCGTCGGCCGCACCGCCGTCATCACCGGCGCCGGCAGCGGCATCGGCCTCGCCGCCGCCCGCCGCCTCGCCTCCGAGGGCGCCCACGTGGTCTGCGGCGACATCGACGAGCGGGCCGGCAAGGCCGCCGCCGAGGAGGTCGGCGGCACCTTCGTGAAGGTCGACGTCACCGACCCGGAGGAGGTCGAGAACCTCTTCAAGGTCGCCTTCGACACCTACGGCTCCGTCGACATCGCCTTCAACAACGCCGGGATCTCCCCGCCCGACGACGACTCCATCCTCGAGACCGGCCTGGAGGCCTGGAAGCGCGTCCAGGACGTCAACCTGACCTCCGTCTACCTCTGCTGCAAGGCCGCCCTGCCGTACATGCGGCGCCAGGGCAGGGGCTCCATCATCAACACCGCGTCCTTCGTCGCCATCATGGGCGCGGCCACCAGCCAGATCTCGTACACCGCCTCCAAGGGCGGCGTGCTCGCCATGTCCCGCGAACTCGGCGTCCAGTTCGCGAGGGAGGGCATCCGGGTCAACGCCCTGTGCCCGGGCCCGGTCAACACCCCGCTCCTCCAGGAACTGTTCGCCAAGGACCCGGAGCGCGCCGCGCGCCGCCTGGTGCACATCCCGGTCGGCCGGTTCGCCGAGGCGGAGGAGATCGCCGCCGCGGTCGCGTTCCTCGCGAGCGACGACTCCTCCTTCGTCAACGCCACCGACTTCCTCGTCGACGGCGGCATCTCCGGCGCGTACGTGACGCCGCTGTAGAACGGGCCCGCACGTGACGCCGCCGTAGCAGGCGCGTACGTGACGCGGCCGTAGGACACCGCTCCCGACCTCCCCACCGCCGCCACCCGTCCCCACCCCCACCCCACGACAGCCGGGCGTCGCAAGGCGCCCGGCTGTCGTGCGTCAAGAGAGGTGTGATCATGACCAGCAGGCTCCGCACCCACGCCGCCGCGGCCGCCCTCGCCGTCGCCGCGACCGCCCTCCTCCCGGCGACGGACGCCACGGCCGGGCCCCGCCCCTGCCCCACGCTGAACGTCTCCGAAGGCTGGCACGGCGACAACAAGGCCCGCATCGAGCGCCTGATAGCCGACCACTGTCAGGACGAGCACGACAAGGGCACCAGGACGAAGAAGCCCCTCGCCGTCTTCGACTGGGACAACACGGTCATCAAGAACGACGTCGGCGACGCCACCCTGTACTGGCTGCTCCGCAACGACCGCATCAGGCCCCCGCGCCACGGCGACTGGGCCGCCACCAGCCGCTGGCTCACCCCCGAGGCCGCCACCGCCCTCGCCGGCGCCTGCCCCACAAGCGTGCGCACCCTGCCGACCTCCACCGACACGCGCTGCGCCGACGAGATCCTCGCCGTGTACGGGACGGGCGCCACCAGCACGGGCAGCACCGCGTTCGCCGGCCACGACCACCGCCGCATGGAACCCCAGTACGCCTGGCTCGCCCAGCTCCTGCACGGCTGGACCGCCCGCGAGGTCCGGTCCTTCGCCGCCGCGGCCCGCGCCGAGAACCTCGCCGCGCCGCAGGGCGCCACCCAGCAGGTCGGCACCGCCCGGGTCACCGGCTGGGTGCGCCACTACGAGCAGCAGCGCGACCTGATCCGGGTGCTCCAGGACGCCGGCTTCGACGTGTGGATCGTCTCCGCCTCGCCCGAGCCCGTCGTCGACGTCTGGGCCCGGGGCGTCGGCATCGACCCCTCCCACGCCATCGGCATCCGCAACACCACCGAGCACGGCCGCCTCACCAGCCACCTCCAGGGCTGCGGAAGCGTCCACGACGGTGAGGACCGGATGATCACCTACATCGACGGCAAGCGCTGCTGGATCAACCAGGAGATCCTCGGCGTCCACGGCCCCGCCGCCGAGCGCGTCCAGCCGGCCGCCCGCCGCCAGGTCCTCGCCGCGGGCGACTCCGACACCGACGTCTCCTTCCTGCGCGACGCCACCGGCCTCCGGCTCGTCCTCAACCGCAACAAGAACGAACTGATGTGCCGGGCCTACGACAACAGTGACGGCCGGTGGATCGTCAACCCCATGTTCATCGAGCCCAAGAAGCGCCGGACCACCCCGTACCCCTGCGCCACCACGGGCTACACCGCCGCCGACGGCACCGCCGGGCCGGTCCGGCGCGCCGACGGCAGCATCGTGCCGGACCAGCAGGACTCGGTGTTCTGAAGGGCGTCCTGGAGGAGGGCGCCCTAGAGGAAGGTCCGCCCCTCGCCCCGGTACGTCGGGACGGCGGCCGTCACCCGGTCGCCCTCCACCAGGTGCAGCGTGTCGAAGCGCTCGCACAGCTCGCCGGCCTTCGCGTGGCGGAACCAGACCTTGTCGCCGATGCGGAGGTCGTCGGCGGGCGAGCCGAGCAGCGGGGTCTGGACCTCGCCCGGGCCCTCCTGCGGGTCGTAGCGCAGACCCTCGGGCAGGTACGGGACGGGAAGCCGGTCCCGTCCGGCGACGCCGGACGCGGGGTAGCCGCCGCCGAGGACCGTCACCACGCCCACGCCGGGGCGGCGCACGACGGGCAGGGCGAAGAGGGCGGCGGGGCGCCCCGAGAACGAGGTGTAGTTGTCGAAGAGCCGCGGCACGTAGAGCCCCGAGCCCGCCGCGATCTCCGTCACCGCGTCCTCGGCGGCCGTGTGCTGCACGCTGCCCGTGCCGCCGCCGTTCACGAACTCCAGCTCCGGCGCCACCGCGCGCACGGCACGGACCACCGCCGCCCGGCGCGCCGCCAGCTCCTTGCGGGCCGCCGACTGCATCAGCCGGATCGCCCGCGAGCGCACCGGCCGGCCCGCCACCGCGTCACCGACGCCGGCCACGTGGCCCTCGTACGCCATGAGCCCCACCAGCCGGAAACCGGGCCGGCGGGCGACCGAGCGGGCGAGGTCGGCCAGCTCGGCGGGCTCGCGGAGCGGCGAGCGCCGGGCCCCGATCCGCACCCGGCCGCCCAGCAGGTGCAGCGAGGTGTCCAGCTCCAGACAGACCCGGACCTCTTCCTTGCCGCCCGCCCGCGAGGCCTCGATCAGATCGAGCTGGGCCACGTCGTCGACCATCACGGTCACCGCGCCGGCCAGCTTCGCGTCGCCCGCGAGCTCGGCGAACCCGGCCCGGTCGGCCGACGGATAGGCCAGCAGCACGTCCTCGACCCCGGCCCTGGCCAGCCACAGCGACTCGGCGAGCGTGAACGACATCACGCCCGCGAACCCGTCCCGCGCCAGCACCCGCTCCAGGAGCGCCCGGCACCGCACCGACTTGCTCGCGACCCGGACCGGCTTGCCCCCGGCCCTGCGGACCAGATCGTCGGCGTTCGCGTCGAAGGCCTCCAGGTCCACGACGGCGACCGGCGCGTCGAGATGGGAGGTGGCCCGGTCGTACCGGGCGCGGTCGGCGGCACGGGGAGTCATGGGCCGAGCTTGCCAGACGGGTTTACGCGTGGGTAGCCCCTGGGTTCCCGCACCAGGGGGAACAGACCGTAGAGTGGCGGCCATTGCTTTCACGGAACGACCAGGGGGACGGGGATGAGCACCGAGCCGCAGCGCCCGATGTCCCGCATCACCGAAGCCCTCCTCCCTCCGGAGCCCGTCACACCACCGCACCACCGCCTCCCGGCCCCTGCCGACCGGACACCGCCGAACGCCTCGCCGCACTCCTCTGCCGGGCTCGCGGCGTCCTCTCCGGCGGCTGGTCTCCCTCGGCCGGACGCCTCCACGCAGCACTCGTCCGGGCCCGGGGCGGCTTCCCTGACGCAGGCCACGCGGGGCCCGCGGGCGTCTTCCCCGGCCGCCGATTCCCCGGCGCCGGGCGCCTCGGGCCCCCTCACGCCCGGGCCCGAGGCGTCCTCCCCGGCCGCCGGTCTCCCGCGGCCGGCAGCCTCCGGCGGCGCCGCGGCGCCAGCCGCCTCGCGGCCCTCCGCGCCCGCGCCCGTGCCTCCGGCCGAGCGTCCCGTGTCCCGGATCACCGAGGCCCTGCTGCCCCCGGAGCCTCCGGTGCCGTCGGCTTCCGCGGCTCCGGCGCCGGCGGCCGCACCGGCGGACCGCACCGGCGAGGCCGGGCGGCCC